>CAYITS010000019.1:0-6859 GCA_964366385.1 uncultured Gammaproteobacteria bacterium | reverse complement strand
CAGAAGAATTGTCTTGCCCACCCCCGCGCCCCCGAATAAACCCATTTTCCCGCCCTTAACCAGAGGCGCAAAAAAGTCAATAATCTTAATCCCCGTTTCCCAAATTTCTCTTTTTCCCGATACTTCGGAAATCGCCAGCGCTTTCTTAAAAACTTTCATTGTTTTGGAATATTCTATTTCTTTCCCTCCGTCTATTGCTTTACCGAAGATGTTGATGACTCTCCCCAAAAGCTCCCTGCCGACCGGAACGGATAATTTCTCTCCGGTGGCGGAAACTTCCGCCCCCAGTCTTATTTTTCTTCTGCCTCTGAGAATTATGCAGTAAAAAACCCCGCCTTCAACGGATTGATATACATATAGAACCACTTTGGGATCTTTAGACAGGGTTAATACCTCGAATATCTGCGGCATCAGCCCCCCAAATTTCACTTCGGCAATTTGGCCGATGACCGACATCACTTTTCCTGTTATTTTTGTCTTTTTCATATCTTTCTTGAGATTATTCCCGAAAAAGCAACTGCTTGTTTCTTCCCCATCGCCCTTTTTTGCGCCTTTGCTTTTTCAAGTTTATAGCCCGTTATCTTTTCGTCAATCTTTTCTATAGCCGTATCCAAATACATCAGACGGGAGGCAAATTTTGCCAGCTGTGATTCTTTTAGAGTTTGGTCAAAAACGGCCGCAGCAATTTCTTTGGTAAACACTTCGGCCACCGCCGCCTCCGTCGGTTCGTAAAGATAAAGAAACTTTTCCCTCGGCAGCATCTGCGCCTGCATTTTATTTAAAACTTGCCCAGAAATTGGAGTTGTCCAAGTTTCTTGGGTAACTATGTTTTTAAATTTGCCGTGGAAAATAAATATTTTATTGTAATTAATAAGCTCCGCCATAATAACGGCCAGTTGGGTCGAATCGGTTTCATTATCGGAGATGTCAAAATATTTGAAAGTCGTCGCAGGCGATAATGACTTAAGCAAAGACGCCCCCAATTTCCCGATAACCACAATATCAACTTTATTCTTTTTTACAAAATCCATAAAACTGACAAATATTTTATCGATAATATCCCCATACAGCCCCGTCTCTGCCGAAACAAAGACCGCCACCTGACCGCTCTCGCCCAAACCCGCCAGGGATAGGTCCGCCCCGACATCGGCGGAGAGCCCCGAAAGGCCGGTAAAAAAGTCTCTTGAAGCCAGAATGCCCCCTCTTATTTTTTGCATCCTGGCGGCCGCCAATTCCTCATACACCTCAACCAAACTTCTGATTTCCTGCGTTTCTTTTGTTTCTTTAATGATGGTTTTTACCGTCCGCATATTATTTCTCCTTTAAAGGCTTTTTGAGTTTTTCTTTTAGCGCCTGCACATCCTTAACAAACTTTTCAAAACCTTCCGCCCGGGAAACCAAGCCGTCAACCAACATCTTATAACGCGGCTCCTCGGCATATGCTTTGGAAAATACTTCCGCGTTCTTTCCGTCCCAATCATCCGACCGAATCAGCGCTGTCAGCACGGCCGAGAGGTTGACGGGAACCGAAACCTGAGGCATCTGATTAAAAAAGCTGTATAATCTTTGGCCCTGCCTCAATATCTTGGCCGCCATCGGCGTCACTTCCGGCCCGAACCTTAAAAACCTTTCCATTTCCTCGTTTCTTTTAAGAAGGGTCAATATTTCTTTGCCCATATCCCTAAAAAGGGGGGGCTGGGTCTGTTTGCCTACCCGGGTAACGGACAAAAAGATATTGACGGCGGGTCTGTAGCCTTTGAAAAACAGTTCCGAATCAAAAAAGATGTGCCCGTCGGTCATCGACATTAAGTTCGTCTGAATATAACCGGTGATATCCCCCGCGGGAGCCTCGGCAACGGGAAGGCAGGAAATCGAAGCATCTTTTCCGTCAACTTTAAAGTTCCCGGCTCTTTCCAGAAGTTTCGAATGCAGATAGAAGATGTCTCCCGGATAGCTCTCCCTGCCCGGAAAACGGCCTCCGACCAAAGAAATCTCGCGCCAGTATTTGGCGTGCGTCGTTAAATCGTCAATCACCACCAGGCTGTCAACCCCCGCATCCCTAAAGTACTCCGCAATCGTCATGGCCGTAAATGGAGCCATATAAATTTCCCCAGGACTGTCATCGGCAAAAGCGGCCACAATAATTGAGTAATCCATGACTTTATTCTTTTTTAAAAAGTTCCGGACTTCGATTACTTCGGACTTTCTTTTCCCCACCAAGGCATAGACGCAAACCCTTTCCTTTCTGGCCTGAGAAAGAACCGTTTGCAGAAGAAACGAGGTTTTGCCCGTCTTTCTGTCCCCGATGACCAGTTCTCTTTGCCCCAAACCCAGAGGCACCGCCAAATCAACCACCGAGACCCCGGTTTCCAAAAAGCCGTCAACTCTTTTTCTCCCCGAAATATCCCCGGCCGCCGCCTCAACCCGCCTTAATTCGGATTTGATGCTGTCCTGCCGTTTTGAATCCAAGGTGTAGCCCAGGGCATTGACGATATGCCCCAACAGCCCCTCCCCGACCGTCACCGACAATTGATCTCCCGTCCGGGCGACCCTTACCCCGGAATTGATCGGATTTCTGGAGAAAATCAGGATTTCCGTCAATTCCCTGTTTAAGGAGATAATTTCACCGTGTTCCCCGGTTTCAAAAGTCACCCCCTCCCCGACCGAGGCCTTCTTAAATCCCGAAACAAAGACCAGCGATCCCTTCACTTCCTCGACAATCCCGACATCTTTTACTTTTTCCAAACAATATTCAAAAGAGTGAATCATGTTTCTAAAGAACCAAAACCAAATATGCCACCAGCAACCCCGCCCCCATCACAAAAATGGTTAAAACGATATTCATTAAAACGCCTGCCTGGATCATCTTCCCCGCCAGAGGGTTCCTGCCAACCGCCTCGACGCCGCTTTTGGCAATCCTGCCAAAATGTATCATTCCTATTATAAATGATGCGGACACTACCACAGCCGCTAAAATGTATCTCAACGCGGACAACGGCGACTCAAAGGCGCCCTCCACCCCGTCTCTTATCAGCTGAAAAAGGTTTAAACCCGCCCCCTGCTTTAAGACCGCCGGCTTTATCGCCAGGGAAACCAATATCTTGCCGTATTTTGTCGGGTCGGTCTCTTCGTAGTTTTCCAATGCAGAACCCAAAACGTACCCGCTTTTGCTGACTTTTTGACCGACACCCTTAATCAGCGAACTGGTAATGAAGTCGCCTTCTTTGATGGGACCGTTCACCGTACTGACCGCCACATACGCCTTACCCGAAGAAATAACCGTTTTGGTTCCATCTGTGTCATCCAAGACAAATGAAACCGCCGGGTTTTCCGTAATTACCCCCGCCATGTTCGGGTCGTATTCTCTTACGCACGGCATGTTGATGTCTGTTTGGACCCCGCAGATCATTGTCCCGTCCGCGACATCTCCCTTGACCGGCATGGAGACGGCGACTCCGGTAGAGCTTTCCTGGGAATGAATAACCCCGGGAAACGAAGCCCCGGCAAAAAAGAAAAATAACAGAACAAACAGTATTTCCTTCATTTTTACATTCTTCATTGTTTGAAATACCTTGTCAATATCTATTGACTGCCAATATCTACCCAAAACGGCCAAAAGACTATTGACAACTACTATCATAATGGGTTTAAATGAAATAGAAAAGTTGGACAAATGAATTATTTATGTCCAAGTTTATATTTCTAAGCTCAATAGCTAATTAAGATGACGAAAGTTTAAAGCAGGAATGCCGAAGTTTATGGCAAGAAACAAAAGAATTTGTGTTAATTTTTGGCAAAATCGTGTCAAAAAATAAAGTTTGAAAATTTATGGTTTTAAATTTCAAATTGAAACCTAGTAAACGCTATGCCAAAGGTTTATCCGCCTTAATCATATTGGCTGCGCTCATGTTTTTTGGATTTAAGTGGCTTTCCAATCCGGCCGTCGCCGCCTGGTTTAATGACAACTGGTCTTACCGCGTGTTATACTAGGCAAATATGCAAAGTATGAATAAACAAAATAAAATAAACATTTTGCTTAAACAGTCAAAAAAACTGTTCCACACCAAAGACCTTGAATTATTGTGGGGCATAAACAATAAAAGCACTTTGTACTCAACAATCAACCGCTATTTAAAAAAAGGTTACTTAATCCAAGTGCATCGCGGCTTCTACTCCACTGTGGAGTTGGGCAGTATCAATATTGTGGAACTGGGAACTTCTGCCATTCACGAGTATTGTTATTTAAGCACCGAAACGGTGTTGACAAACAGCGGCATCATTTTCCAAATCATCCCTCATCTCACCTTTTGCTCGTCAAAAAATAAAAGAATTACTATCAACGGACAGTCGATTATTTGCCGTCAATTAAAATCTACCTTTTTGTTTCAAAGTGCGGGAATTATAGAACATCCAAATTACAGAGAAGCCAGCCCGGAGAGGGCAATAGCCGACATGCTGTATTTTAATCCAAGATATTATTTTGACACCCACGACCTAATTGACTGGAAAAAGGTTAAAGCTATCCAAAAGGAGGTTGGATATATATGATTTTGCCAAGCCCAAAAGAAGCCCTGCACCGAGGGCAGCTGCAAAAAATACTGATTGAGATCGCGGATACCACTCCGCTTTCCAAGTCGCTTATATTTAAAGGGGGAACTTGCGCCGCCATGCAAGATTGTCTCGACCGGTTTTCGGTTGACCTGGATTTTGACTTAAAGCAGGAAACGTCAGGGGATTTTATAAAAAGTGAGTTGGAGAAAATTTTTGAAAAGCTGGATTTTGAGATTAAAAGCAAGAACAATTCCACCGTGCAATATGTATTAAAATACCCGGCTCCAAAAGAGTCGCGCAACACTTTAAAATTTGACGCGGTTGACTTTGCTTTAGACTGCAGCGTTTCTAAACCAATTTATTTGGCAGATATAGATAGATACCTTATTTGTCAAACTATAGAAACTATGTTTTCTCATAAACTGGTGGCTATTTTGGACCGTTACCGCAAACATAAGATCGTAGCCGGCAGAGATATATACGATATCTATTATTTCTTTCTCAATGGTTATTCCTACAATCAAGAGGTCATCCGGAAAAGAACTTCCCTAAGCGTTTTGGAATATTTAAAGGAAGTTAAAGAGTTTATTGAGTTAAAAGTAAATTCTTCGGTAATTGACGAGGATCTGAATATGCTATTGCCTTTTGCCAGATTCTCTTCAATTAGAAAATCGTTAAAGGTGGAGGTGCTGGCAATGTTAAAAAGTGAAATTCAAAGTATAAAATGAAAACATTAAAAGTAATTTTATTTATCATAATATTGGCCATTGTAGGGGCGACCCGTGTACCGCCGGTTTTTGCCGGCGAACTCGCCAACCAGTTTACGGTATCGATGTGGGTCAATCCGCAAACTTCTATACTATAATGTCTGCCTACAGCTATAATAAAGACCAATATCTAAGAGTCGGCCAAGCCGCCGATTACTTGGCGGTTTCTTCAAAAACCCTGAGGCGCTGGGGAAAATCGGGAAAGCTGGTTGGGTCAAGAACCGATGGCAACCAAAGATATTACACTAAAGAACAACTGGATAATTTTGCCAATTTCAATCAGAAGAAACAGAAAGAGTTTGCGATTCCATATTTTAGACCTCTCGAGTCAACAACACTCAGTTTTGACCCCGCGCCCGTAATAAAGTCTTTTCCGGCTGTCTTTTTTGCCCTTACCTGGTCTTTGCTTTTTGTCTTAACCTTTTTGCCTCTTTTCATCGGCGCCGGTTCACTGGGGTTATTTCGGTCGGATAAAGTTCTCTCTTTGGTCTTCAAACCCCAAGAAAAGAAAGGGATGATATCGGATTCCGCCCCGCTTCAAGGCCTGCCTGCGCAGGCAGGCCAAATCCTGGCCGCCTCAGCCGCTCCCGGTTTTTCTTTCCGGGTCAATGTGCCGTCGTTGTTTAATGCGGCCGTCGAATTTAAAGAAGGCATCACGGCGCCCAATGTCGTCTATTCACTGACGGAAGGAGACGGAATTGACGTCGCCTCGGGCCAAACGCCAAAGATATCAAATACGGGCGTCCTTTCCTTGGGGGGAAGTACCGGCACCCTCTCGCTGGCCGCGGGGACGGGTATCTCGATCAGCGGACTGACCATCACCAGCTCCGACTTGGGCAGCAGTCAATATATCTTTAAGACTATCTCCGTATCAGGTCAAAGCGATATTGCCGCCGACTCCAATACCGACGCCCTGACCTTTGCGGCAGGCACCGGAATAACTTTAACTAACGACGCCGCCAACGACAAATTGACTATTACCGGAGCTACCCCCGACTACACCCTTTCCGGCTGGACGGACAGCGGAACATCGGTTGGGCTAACAACCACGACCGATTCGGTGGTTATGAACACGGTTACATTTGGGAACGCAACAATTACTAATGCAAAATCAATCATTCCCAATACCGACCTGGGAAGCGACCTCGGTTCAACTTCTTTTAGATTTAACAACCTCTGGGTCGCCAACATCAATTCCAATTCTTCCCAAAGCTTCTCCGGCCAAACCACTTTCTCGTATGCCCCAACCGCTGTCACCATTGCCCAGGCCAGTGTACTCATCAATCCCACCACTTCAGTGGCCAACGGGCAGTTATTGGGTTTTGGCATCGCCGGCTACCAGAGAGCCCTGATCGACGCCGAAGGAGATATGATCTTAGGCTACGCCGACGCCACCTCCGCTCCGGCTAACGCCTACCCTCTCTCCATCTACGGCCATAGCGGTACCAACGTAAGCTATGTTGATACATCAGGCAACGCCTACTTTGCCGGCAACGTCGGCATCGGGACGACTTCGCCTACCAATATCCTTAGCTTAGGCA
>CAYITS010000018.1:0-10931 GCA_964366385.1 uncultured Gammaproteobacteria bacterium | reverse complement strand
GCCTTTAAAGTTTATTAGATTGTTCTTTAAAATTTTCGCGCTTTTTCTTTTGTGCCGAGGAGAGGAGTCGAACCTCCACGGAGTGTTATCTCCACAGGTTTTTGAGACCTGAGCGTCTGCCATTCCGCCACCCCGGCTAATGACTGTATTTTATCACAATTTTAGGGAATTACGTTCTTCGAATGTGATAAAATATCTGATTGTATGATTAGCGCGACGGATTTGAAAAACGGAACGGCGTTTTTACATTACGGAAAGCCGTATCAGGTTATGAAATATACCTTGATTAAGATGGGCAGGGGAGGGGCCATAGTTAAGGTAAATGCCAGGAATCTTGAAAGCGGTTCGGTTGAAGAGTTGACATATGGTTCCAATAATTCGGTCGAGGAGGCAGACATTTCCAAAAGAAAGCTCCAGTATTTATACAAAGATACCCAAAACGCCGTCTTTATGGATTCAATAAGTTTCGAGCAAGTAGAGATTCCCCTTAAGGTTCTGGGGGATGACATTTTATATTGCAAGGAGGGTGAATCTTTAGATGTTCTTTTTTGGGAGAGTAAAGCGCTGTCTGTGGCTCTTCCACTTAAGGTTAATTTGAAAGTTGTCCAAACAGACCCCGGAGTAAAAGGCAATTCGGCTTCCAATATTTACAAACCTGCGGTTTTGGAGAATGGGTTGACGGTTAAAGTGCCCCTTTTTATTAAAATTAACGACTCGGTAAGGGTTGATACCGGAAACGGGGAGTATATAGAGAGGGTTAAAAGTTAATTCAGGATCCACCAGAGAGTCACCAACAAGGTTATAAATTGGGTGGCCAGGCCGGGAATAAGATCGATGTCTGATTGAATTGACTTTTGCAGATCAATCCATTTTTTTAAAAGTTTATTTCTGACGCCGAGGAAGAAATAAGGGCCTTCAACAATATCCGGAAGAACTGCCGCCAAACTGGCCGCCAGAATAGTTATTGCCTGGCCTGTATCGGGTAACGCCCGATAGGCGATAGAGCCGCCGATAAGAAGAGAGAAAGCGACATCCGCAACGACTATAATTGTCGATTTTTTGGTCGGGCGGCCGTATTTTTCGGTCTCCGTATTTAGGTGGGGATTCCAGTGGGGGACCCGTTCCAGAATAAAATGACTCGCAAAAGCCAAAGGAATAGAAATCAGCGGGTTGGGTATTTTCAGGGCGATGGCGGCTCCAACTGCGACATGCGGGGTTTCCAACATAGGTAATAGTCATATGATATACTTTTTTCGATGGTAATTACAATTTTGGTTAATATTTTCGCTTTTTTTGTTTTTCTTTTCGTAGTTTGGAAGAGACTTAAGGAAGACTATTCCTCCGAAAATGTATTTTCCCTTTGCTTCGTAACCGCATCGGGGCTGTTTCTGGGTTATGTGGCAGCAAGCCTGTTTGCTCCGCGATATTGGTTTTGGACGGAAATATTGGGCATATTGCTCGGGTTCGTATTTTTGCTGATAAAAATAAGGTTGAAATTTTACGAAACTCTCGAAGCGCTGTTTATCGCTTTTTTAACCTGGTTTGGAATTTACTGGGTTTACTTATTCATAAAAACTCCGACAATGACATCTTTTTTGGCAACTCTTCTTGTCGCCTGCTTTATCGTCCTGTTTTATCTGTTGGACGGCAATTATAAAAACTTTGCCTGGTACAGGTCGGGAAGAATCGGTTTTTCCGGATTGGTTACGGCAGGACTGTTTTTCTTGGCAAGGAGCGCTGTTGTGGAAAAGGTGGATGCGTATTTATCGGGAATCACATCTTTCGTTATATTTTTATTAGTATATAATTTGTCAAGGAATGAGAAATAAAAAAGAACATTCTCTTTGGTTCCCCGCAAACTTACTGGCCCCGATTGGAGTGTTTTTGCAGGAAAAACTTAAAAAACTTGAAAAAAGAAGAAAGGATGTTGACGGGGACGATCCGTTTAAAGATGCCGGAAGGCTTAATGACAACGCATCTCCCGACACCGATGCGGCGGAACAATTTGGGCATGCCCGGGCCAGCGCAATCAAAAAGGAACTCCAGACAATAATTAAGCAGACAAAAAAAGCCTTATCGAGATTAAAACATGGTAAATATCCGATTTGCGAGGATTGCGGAAAGATGATCGATACGGATAGATTGGTTGCTTATCCCGAGGCAACCAAGTGCGTAAAGTGTGAGGCCAAAAGGGAGGCCTGAATGATTTTGTAGATACAAAATAATTTTTAGAAATTTTCCCCGGTTTATTTAAGTTTTTAAATTTGTAGTACAATAACGGTTGGATGGAAGAACCTGAAATTATTTTTGAAGACAAAGATATTTTGGTTTTGGATAAACCTTCGGGCTGGATAACTAATGAGGCGGCGACTGTTGGAAATCAGCCAACAATACAAGGGTGGGTCGCCTTAAATTTCAAATTTCACCTGTTATACAGGAGTGGCGTCGTTCACAGACTTGATAAAGAAACAAGCGGTGTTTTACTTGTTGCCAAAACCCGTGAAGTATTTGAGTATTTGCAAAGGCAGTTTAAAGAAAGAAAGGTGGAAAAAAGCTATACCGCCCTGGTTCACGGTAAAGTTGAACCCAAAGAAGGAGAAATAAACTCGCCGGTGGGGAGACTTCCGTGGAGAAGGGATAGGTTTGGGGTTCTGGCGGGAGGCCGAGAGGCAACGACGCGTTACCGCGTAATTTCCAATTTTCATTTTCCAATTTCCAATGAAAATTACACTCTTTTGGAGCTGTCTCCCAAAACAGGGCGGACCCACCAAATTCGAATTCACTTGAAGTATTTAGGTCATCCGATTGTTGCCGATGAGTTTTACGCGGGCCGCAAGACATCGCGGCAAGACCGAACCTGGTGCCCGCGTCTTTTCCTGCATGCTTCTTCTATCAAATTTATCCACCCCAAAATTAAGAAACGGGTCGAATATGAGTCTGACTTAAGTACAGATTTGCTTTCGGTACTAAAAAAATTGGGATGAATATTTCACTGGCGCTTCTTTTGGTATTGGTGACCGCTGTTTTAGGTGGTTTTGTTGCCAAAAGCTTAAAACTTCAGCCCCTGATAGGCTATATAATTGGGGGAGTTGTCTTAAAGACCGTATTTCCTTCGGTAGTCGGTATTTCCAGACTCGCCGAAATCGGAGCAATTTTACTTCTCTTTTCCGTAGGCTTGGAGTTGTCGATTTCAAGATTGACACGGGTTCTTAAAAAAATCGCTCTGGGCGCCTCTCTGCAGCTTGTTTTTACGGGGTTCGTTTTTTATTTTATCTTCATAAGATTGGGAATTGATCCGAAACAGGCGTTTATTTTTGCCTATGCTCTTTCTTTGTCTTCAACGGCCCTGGTATTAAAAATCTTGGCCGACAGGGGGGAATCCGACACTGTCCACGGCGAAATAATGACCGGATGGTTATTGATACAGGATATGGCGGTTGTTCCTATCGTAGTGCTTCTGCCTGCCTTGGTCCTGGGTCCGACTTCTTGGCAAATGCCCGTTTGGGCGCTGGCAAAGGCAGCTGTTGTTATTGCCATAACCGTACTTTTAGGCAAACATATTACTCCATATCTGATTCATAAAGTCGCTTCCGTAAATTCCAGAGAACTTTTAATTTTATCCGCGCTTTCTTTGGCCGCAGCAACTGCTTATGCGACAAGTTTTTTGGGGGTTTCCCCGGCGTTGGGTGCGTTTTTGGCCGGTGTCGTCATTTCCGAATCGCAGGAAAATCACGCTGTTTTTGCCGAGACAAGACCATTAAGAGACCTTTTTGTGGCTATATTTTTTGTAACTATCGGGCTGATCGTGATTCCTAAAATCGCTTTAACAAATATTGCCTTAATTTTTTGGCTGGCGCTGACGATTATCATTATTAAGGTGATTATCAATTTTATTGTTGCCGGTTTTTTGAAATATCGCGGCAAATCGCTGCTGCTTATTAGTTTGGGGCTTTCCCAAGTAGGTGAATTTGCATTTGTTATTATATCTCAGGCAGTTATTTTAGGACTTTTGCTTGCCGACTACGTATCGATTGCGGTTTCCGCGGCTTTATTAACTTTAATTATTTCTCCTTTTATCTATAGAGGAGCCGTTCCCTTGTGGAGGTGGCTAAAAAATAATACCCAAGGGTTTGGGTATATTGGAAATTTGTTCAGGTCGGGCGAAAAGAATATCGCCAAAGAACATGAGTATAAAGACCATATAATCATCTGCGGCTACGGCAGGGTAGGCGGTTGGGTAGGGAAGGCGCTGTTTTCCCTGAAAATTCCTCATGTGGTAATTGATTTTGATCAAAAGGTGGTTTCCGATTTGAAAAAGAAGGGGTATGAAGTTATCTATGGAGACGCTATCGAACCCGAGATACTGGATTTGGCCGGCATTGGTTCGGCAAAAGTTGTCGTTCTGGCAGTTCCCGACAGGGTGGCTCAGGAGAGTTTAGTCGGCTATGTCCAAACACGTTTTCCTAAAGTGAAAATAATATCCCGCGTCCACTTAAATGAGGATAGAGACAGACTCAGAATATTACGGGTGTTTAGAATAGTTCAGCCGGAATTTGAAGCGTCGATATCAATAATTCGATCGGTACTGGCGTCTTTAGGCAGGCCGAACGAGGAGATAAAAAGACAGATAAAGAGAATAAGGATGTCTTATGCCCACACATAGAAAAAACAGAAAGAACTTTCAACCCGCGAGGTCGACCCGCGAGGTTAAATTTTATTCCTCACTTGCGTTAATTGTTTTTGTCCTTTTTCTTTTTCTTTTTCTTTTTCTTTTTCTTTTTAAAACAAGTATTTGGGATGGAAAAGGAAAATTTATTTTGGTGGTTAACGGACGGGACGACGTTTTGGTAAGTGTTTTTGACCCAAAAAGGGAAGCTATTGTCGGTATTTCAATTCCCCAAAGTGTCCAAATTACGGCGGCGGGTGAATTGGGAACTTGGAAATTGGGAAGTGTTTGGCAGTTGGGACACAACGAAAAAAGGGAAGGTGATTTGTTGGCAAAAACAGTGACAAAAAACTTCGGCTTTCCTGTTTATGCTTGGGGTGATTCTAAAGCAGCCGGGTTTACGGACAGGCGGTTGGGCAAGATATTGCCGGCAATTATCGGCAGATACAAAACCAGTTTAAAAATCGGCGACCGAATCAAGCTGGGATTATTTGCGTTAAGGGTAGAACCGGCTAAAAGAATGTCAATTAATCTTGCAGACGTCGGTGAAATCTTGGAAAATGAAACATTTTTGGACGGAAGTAAAGGCTTTGTGATCAGGGGTAGTGTGCCCGATAGAATAGCGGCTCTTTTTTCCGACGAAGCAGTCGCCGCCAAAAGCTACAGAGCCCGATTTATCATTAGAACGGAAAGAGTAAAATCAATTGATGCGGTTAGTCGGGTGATTGAGATTATGGGGGTTAAAGTTGCTTCGATAGTCAAGGACAATTATGAGGATTTAAACTGCCGGGTTTCGGGGGCAGATACAAAATTTGTCAAGTCTGTCGCCCTTGTTCTGGGTTGCAGCAAACAAAAGAAAAAAGGAACCGAAGGCAACTTCGATATTGAAGTTACTCTGGGGGAACAATTTAACAAGAATTTTTAACCGATTTCTCTGAGAAATATTTTTATGTTCCGTTGGTCTACGGATTTAACCAGAACCCGATAAGAATTGCCAAGTTTCACGCACCGCCTGAGCTTTGCAGAAAGATCGTCGGGGAGTCTGCCTATGTATTTGTTGTCCTTGGTTGTCACAGAAACTCTGTGGGAGTGGGGTGCTAATATTATCTCCTCTCCGGCGCTTAGTTTTGAAATAACACCGGGATCACCGGGGTAAAGAAGAGAAACAAGTTTTGTTTTCCCGGGTTCTTCGATAAAGTCGGCTGCATAAGAGGCAAAAGATGAAGCCTTTTGGGATGTTGTTAGGCGTCCCCAATTGTCAAGGTTTCTTAAGGCAATTGAATCAAAGGGATCGATTTTGATAACTTTTCTGCAAAATTGCCGCGCCTGGTTTACCTTGCCTAATTCGCAGTAAGCCTTAGCAAGGCGATTTAAAGTTTGTGTATCGCCGGGGTAAGCTTTAAGAATACTCTTGTTATATTTTACTGCGTCTTCCCATTCTCCTTTCAGAGCGGCAAGTATCGCTTTTTGGGCAAGCTCCGGATCCATAGCTTAAAATTTTTCCTGTCTTGAGTATAAAGGCGGATAAGAGCTTGTCAAGAGTGTCTGTCGGAAGGCAGTGGGATTTAGTATAATAGCGGTGAATGAGCGGTCACTCACATTTTGCCACCATTAAAAGAACCAAAGAGGCGAATGATGCCAAAAAAGGCAAGGTGTTTTCCAAATATGCCAGGGAAATTGCCATCGCCGTAAAAACAGGCGGCGGTACCGATCCGGAGTTCAACTACAAACTCAGAATGATTATTGATAAGGCGAGATCTTTTAATATGCCTAAAGATAATATTGAGAGGGCCATTCAACAAGCTCAGGGGAAACAGGATAATTTGGAAATTGTGAACTATGAAGGTTTCGGTCCATGCGGGGTGGCCGTTATTGTTGAGGCGGCGACGGATAATAGAAATAGAACTGCACAGGAAATTAAAAATATTTTTGAAAAAGCAGGGGGGAATTTAGGGGGGCCCGGATCCGTTTCATTTAATTTTGACAGCAAAGGATTATTGGTTGTTGATAAAGAAGACAATTTTGAAGAGCAAATGTTAAAACTTATAGATTGCGGAGCAGAGGATGTAGAGGAAGTCGGCGCCGAGGTTGAAGTTTACACATCACCCGACAAATTAAAAGATGTTCGTGATAGGATGGAAAAGTCGGGGTTTTTAATTAGGTCGGCGGAACTTTATATGAAGCCCAAAACACTTCAGCAAATTAACGATCCAAAGGATGCGTCCAAGATATTGTCTTTCGTGGAGCAGCTTGGTAATGACGATGATGTCCAAAATGTGTATGCAAATTTTGATATAGTTATTTAATCATCCGGTGTCAAAACGCAAACGCTTTATTATTACGTCTTTATTTCTTTCCTTCGGTTTTATTTCAATACAGCTATTGAATAATCAGTTCCGTTTTTGGTCTATTGGGATATTGACCTTCTTAACGCCAATTCTTTTTTTCTGGTCTCTGCGTGAAGGACTGGCAAAGGACATGACCCTGCTAACCTTAATTCTTCCAACTTTTTTTACCGCCGGCGTGGGCATATTTTGGTTTTTATTACCGGCCAACTTTTTTGCCAGGGTTCCCGTTACCGTATTTTATGGACTGGGAGTTTATGCTCTTTGTTTAACGATGAATATCTATTCGGTTGCGGCAATAAGAACGATAGCCTTACTGCGAGCCGCTAGGGGAGTTGGTTTTGTACTCACATTATTAACTTCTTTCCTCGTTTTTGACGCAATTTTATCACTCAAAATATCGTTTTTGGCGAACAGTGCGCTTTCTTTGTTTCTGTCTTTTCCTCTTTTCCTCCAAGGTTTTTGGAGTATTCTTTTGGATAAGAATTTATCAAAGGATTTGGTGTTTATTTCCGCAATTTCGTCTTTGGTAATAGCAGAGATAACTTTGAGTTTGTTTTTTTGGCCGGTTACGGTTGTCGGAGGGTCTTTATTTTTGACCGTTGCCGTGTATATTCTTTTGGGGTTGGGTCAAGCAAAGCTCGAACAAAGATTTTTTTCACAGACCGTTAGGGAGTACCTCTTAATGGGAGCCTTGGTGTTTATAGGAATGTTTATTGCAACCCGTTGGGGCGGTTAATTATTAATTATTAATCATTAACTATTAACCATTTTTTGGCCGATAGGTCAAAGGCGGGGAGAGAGGGTAGAGGTAGACCTATAATTATAGGCTAAGCGGTTGTTTGGAACTTCTCTTTTCACGATTTTTATGGATTGTTTTCACGATTTGCGACGTATAAAGCCTTCCGAAAGAAAGCCGAATGGTTCGACTCTTTTAGGGGAATGATATACAATGATATAGTTATCAGGCACTTTGTGGATAACTGATTATGTTCAAAGGGGTGATTAATGTTTCTCCGGTCACCTCGGATGGTGGCCCAGTAGCTGCGGGGACTCCTCCGGGGTGTAGGGCTAATGAAGCAAACTATATATAGTCGTACAATAATACTTTTACGACCAACTAAGAATCATCAAGGGTGGAGCGTCTTTCCCCGTGTTCTGTCCGTCATCAGCAAAGATTTGTTTATCATTGATTGTTATTTATATATTATTTATCCTCCGAATAAATTATCTATTAAACAAAAAAACCGAATAAACGCCGAAGTATATTTTAGCCCTTTTAATCCTCTCCCCTGCCAGTGAGATAGTTACAAATCTCACTGGCATCCCGTTGGATACGAAGTTATCCAACTGGGATTTTTCCCACGCTTTCGGGACGATTCCTTATATGTCTTTAATAAAACAAGCACTTTAAAATTGATTACATGAGACCATTGTGTTCAACTTGACCTTAAAACCTGCCCTTGAGTCGGTTTTTACTATGTTATAATCCTGGTTGTGTGTAGGAAAGATTTAGAAGCAAACAAAGAATTTTCTGAAAAAGTAGCTGTACTATTTATTTTTTATGACCCAAAAAATAATTCTATTTTATTAGAAAAAAGAAATAAGCCCGGGAGTTTTTTTGATGGCCAAACATTTTACCCTGGAGGTTCTGTGGAAAATACAGAGTTAGCCAATGGTAATATCGGCGGCGCCCTAGAGAGAGAAATTAGAGAGGAAATTGGAGTGTTGCCAGAAGTTTACGAGCGGGTTCCTTGCAAAGAAATCTACGGCGAAACAGGTTACTTGCTAATTCCTTTTTTGATAACTAAGTGGCAGGGTGAAATTCCAGCAAAAGTTTTGGATACTGAAAGTCAGCTTCTTTGGCTAAATTTGGATGACTACAACCCCAATCTTCGGTCTGTGCAGAAAGTTACACAGGTACTAAGAAATTTTTTAGGTAGTGTCGCACAATCTTGCACTTCGACTTTGCTCAGTGTACACTGATTACAGTTAACACCTATGTCCGTAACTGCCGACAATAATTCCGAAATAGCCGGAAAATCCGAAGAATTTCTAGATTATCTTTCGGTTGAACGCGGCTGTTCTCCCTTAACGATCAGAAACTATAGGCATTATTTGTCCCGGTTTAACAATTGGTTGCAACAGGAAAATATAAGGCAAAATTTGAAAGATATAAATCAAGATATAGTGAGGGGTTATAGGGTGTATTTGGCCAATTTGGGGTTGGGCCGAAGTACTCAAGGCTATCATGCCATTGCTCTAAGAAGTTTTCTTAAGTGGCTGATTAAGAATGATTATCCGGTCATGGCTCCCGATAAAATTGACCTTCCCAAAGTGCCCGACCGCCGGATTAAATTTTTGGCCGGTGATCAAATTGATAGACTTTTGAATGCGCCTACAATGTCTACAATTCAAGGAAAGAGAGATAAAGCCATCTTGGAAGTTTTGTTTTCGACCGGTCTTCGTGTTTCGGAAATTGTCGGCTTAAATAGGGATAAAATAGATTTGAATAGGAGAGAATTTGGCGTTGTTGGCAAGGGGGGAAGAGCCAGAGTGGTTTTTCTTTCCACCCGGGCGTCCGAATGGTTGAAAAAGTATCTTGATTCCCGGGACGATCATTTCAAGCCGTTATTTATTCGTCATAAAGGTAAAATTGAACCGACGACTCCTGACGAAAAAATGCGCCTGACTCCCCGCTCGTTCCAAAGACTGATTAAAAAATACGTTAGGAAAATAAAATTAGAAGTGGATGCCACGACTCATAGTTTGAGGCATGCGTTTGCGACTGATTTACTGATGGCGGGGGCCGATATCAGAAGCGTTCAGGAGATGCTGGGACACAAAAACATCTCAACCACCCAGATTTATACCCATGTCACCAACAAACAGCTTCGTGACATACACGAGCAATTTCATGGACGAGGAAATTAAAAAGGCATCTCTTCTTGACCTTTTTGGGGTTTTCCTAAACAAATTTTATATTGACACCATTTGCAGCTGTCCGGATTTTCGGGTGGTTCCGGTCCGTTCAGAAGTTTTGAGATTTCGGAAATGAATGCGAAAAACCTATCCATGTCCTCCCCGATTTCAAAAAATTGAGGTTTGGCCGTAAAGATTACCTTTTCTCCGGGGAAGCTTATTTCTTCGGGGTTGATGGCAATTACTCCCATTTTGCTGACTTTTTTGGCTTCTCCAAAAGCGGGGTTTTCCAGAGCAAACTTATAAGCGTGAAGCTGGGCAAAGAATTTTTGAATTTTGTCTTCCGTCGGATCCGTAATTTTAAAATCGATAACCGCGTATGTACCGTCATCAAGCCTGGAGGCAATGTCGAATCTGCCGTTGATGAAACAATCGTTTGCGGGAGGAATGGGTTTGGATTTCAAAAAACCTTCCTTGACTTCAATCTTACCGGCGGGAAGATTTTTGTTTATTTCTCTTAAGTCCATGCCGATAATTGCGTTTTGCAAAAGGGAATTCATTTTCGAAAACACGCCGGGCATGCCGATTGATGGGAGCTCTTTGATAATCCCTTTTGCCTTTTGGTAATAACAATGTTTGCAGTCTTCGTAAAGGTATTTAAAATCCGATGGTGAAAGTTTATACATGATTAATACAAGTTTATAATGTTTTCCTGCGGTTTATTTTATCACTTTTTTTATGGTAAATTCAAATTGGTATAATAAAGAGATGAAAACAATTGTTCTACCGGGGTATTCACTGCACAACAAAGAATGGGCGTTGGAAATTAAAAAAAGTCTTAGCTTTAGGCAGTCTGTCCTGGTTCATCAGTGGCGGCATTGGAAACTGGGGGGTGCTTTACGTCCAAAGTACGAGATCGGGAAAATCCTAAAAGAAATTGGTCGAGATAAAGTAAATATTATAGCCAAGTCGGTCGGGACGATGATTGCGATGAGAGT
>CAYITS010000017.1:0-11161 GCA_964366385.1 uncultured Gammaproteobacteria bacterium | reverse complement strand
ATGGAAAAATTTTGGGATTTTTAACCGAGACTATTTTTGAAAGTTGGTTGAGGGCGGGAATTCCTCAAGAAATAAAAGTCGCCCATAAATACGGCCGGGAAGTCCATGTCATTAACGACGCGGGGATTGTTTTTAGCGATAGGCCTTTTGTTTTAGTTATCATGACCGACGGCGTCGTCGAAAAAGAAGCGGATGCAATTTTTCCGGAACTGGCAAGCTTAGTATACTTGGGTTTGAGCGGCGGGCTCTAAAATCCGGGATTGGTTTGTAGGTTTAGGGAGAGGAGTGCAGGCGGCGACATTTTCTTTCAAAAACCATTCTTCTTTGCCAAAACAATTTTTTCGAATCAGGCCTTCGGGAATTTCCCAACCCAAGGTTTTCTCATCTGCGATTAGTCCGCGCATTATTTTGTTCCAAATAGGAGAAGCTCCGGTCACGCCCGAAGCGATTCTTGCCATTGGCGTGGAATCGTTGTTTCCCACCCAGACGGCAACAAGATACTTTTGGTTGAAACCAACTATTAGATTATCTTTTAAGTTGTTGCTGGTTCCCGTTTTTACGGCGACTTCGGGGTGGTTAGGAATTACCAAATAAGAATTAGAGCCAAAGGCGGGGCTTCTGGCAAAATTATCTTTTAAGATATCTGTCAGCAAAAAGGCAACTCTGGGGTCAAGAACCTGTCTGCCAGCAGGCAGGACCTGCTTATCTTCATGGATTTTCTCTTGCAATACTTTTTCTTTGTAATCGGTAATTTTGACAATAGAGGAGATTGTCGGTTTTTTGCCGTAGTTGGCGATTGTCAAGTAGGCTTGAGCAAGATCGATAAGCTTTACGTCACCTCCACCTAAAGTCAGCGATAGTCCATATCTGGAGGGATCGTCCCAGGTGGTAATTCCCATTTTTTGTCCCAACTCAAGCATTTTTGATACCCCGTATGACGCAAGCACTTTAACGGCGGGGATATTTCTTGATTCTGCCAGGGCGCTTCTTAAGCTAATTTTTCCTCTGTATTTTGAGTCGTAATTTTGGGGTGAGTAAGAGGGAAGACCCGGGACTTTAAAGATAACGGGCGAGTCGTCAATAATCGAGGCTGGGGTAAAAGCGTTGGAGAGAGCATAGGCGTAGTTTATGACCTTGATTGAAGACCCGGGTTGCCTAAGACGCAAAGTCACGTTTACGTTTCCGTCGTTTTGGCTATCAAAATAGTCTTTGGAGCCTACCATCGCCAGAATTTCTCCAGTCTTGGTGTCGAAAACTAATACCGCGCCGTTATTGACGTTGAATCTTTTTAGTTTTTCGATCTCTTCTTTAACTACCTGCTCGGCCAGATTTTGAATGGCTATATTGAGCGTTGTAATTACTTTCAAACCTCCTTTTTCTACCGTATCCTCTCCGTACGCGTCTGCCAATTCCTGTCTGACATACATTACAAAATGGGGAGCTTTAATATCCGTTTTCTTTTGTTTAACCGCAATTTCCTGGCCAAGGGCCTCCTGCTCCTCCTCGGTTGTAATAAACTTGTTGATGCGCATCAGGCGCAAAACCTCTTTTTGTCTGTTGTAGGCAAGCTCCGGATTTTGTCCAAAAGGGGAATATTTAGTGGGACTTTTGGGCAGCCCCGCCAAGAAAGCCGCTTCGGCAAGAGTGAGTTTGTCGACTTCTTTTTCGAAATACTCCTGAGATGCTTCGGCAATCCCATAAGAAACTCCCCCGTAAGGGGTTTCGTTTAAGTACATTTCCAATATTTGATCTTTAGAATACAAAGACTCAACCTCCATGGCCAAAATAAGCTCCTTCATCTTCCGGGTGATGGTCTTCTCCGGTGTTAAAAGTGCATTTTTAACGAGTTGTTGGGTAATTGTGGATCCACCCGAAAGCTCTCCTTTTTTAATGTTCCTGACAATTGAACGAAGGATTCCCTTAACGGAAAAGCCCGGATGGGAATAAAACTCGGCGTCTTCCGCGGCCAGAGTGGCAAGTCTGGCCGATGAGGGTACTTTATCCAAGTTTATTGGAGTTCGGTTTTTATCTTTATATATTTTGTAAAGCAGAACCCCATTTCGGTCGTATATTTTGGTCGAAACTTCTTGCTCTCTGGTTACCAACTCCCGGGGGGAGGGAAGCCCTCTCAATATAAAAAAATAAAATGCTAAAAAGAAAAATGCGAAAGAAATTATTGGCAGTGTAAATTTTTTTTTGAATCGTCCGACCGTTAAAACCACTGTTTGCTTCGCAACATGTCCTACGATATAAAAAATATAAATTATAGCCAAAAGGGTGCGGGAAAGGATAAAGTAGAAAGGCTTTCCGAGAAAAACAAGGATAGCTACAAGAAGTTGCATGAGGCGTATTTTACCAGCTTTATGGAAATTATAAAGGGTATCTTATAGTAGCTGATCTGCTGGCAATCGGGCAATCGAGGCAATAGAGGGTTCCCAGAGGGTCATAATATACGGGATGATTTTGGGTTTCAATAAATTCCGGTAGAAGATCCGCGGGGGCGATTTGCCCGTTCGTTTTATCGATTTGGATATCCTGCCTTTCCCCCTCCGTTTTATCAGGGAACGAATCTTCTAAAAAATACTCAAAACGCGTCGTGCATCCCTGCCCGCCGGCAGGAAGGAGGCCTGTTGTCGCGCAAATATTTCTACCCACAATCTGATCCGGTTTGTTCGGCCAAATATGACCGTCTTCCTCTTTTGAATAAAATCCATTCTCGGCTTTGTTTAATACCTCCTTCATTATAATGTTCCAAATGGGAGAGGCGCCGGAAACTCCCGACACGGCTCCGCCCATTGGCGTGTTGTCATTATTACCCACCCAGGAAACGACCACCGCCAAACCGGAGTAGCCTATTGTCCAATTGTCGCGTCTGTCGTTGGTTGTTCCGGTTTTTACCGAAACTTCGGGATGGCCTCTGACGTTTAAGAATGAGCTCTCTCCAAAGGCTTGGGATCTGGCATTGTTGTCAAGAAGGATGTGGGAAATAAGAAAGGTAATATCGGGGGGGAGAATTCTTTCTCCATTAAGTTCCACTTCATCGATGTCAATCTCTTCTAATACCTTTCCTTTCCAGTCGGTGACTTTAAGTGTGGAAATTAAGGGTTGTTTGATTCCCTGATTGGCAAATACGCCAAATGCCGCAGCCATATCGTACGGTTTAACTTCGCCGCCGCCTAAAGTTAGAGAAAGGCCGTATTGATCGGGATCGACAAAAGTGGTAATACCCATTTGATTTGCAAAATTAACAAAATTTTCAACACCGTTGAGAGCCAACACTCTCACTGCGGGAATGTTGTATGAATTTCCTAAGGCAAATCTTGCCTGAACCAAACCGTGGAAGGTTCCGTCGTAATTTATGGGGCAGTAAAGCGGCTGTCCGGCGACGGAAAAGCAGGAAGGTACGTCGGCCAGGGCCGTAGCGGGAGTTATTTTTTTATCCTTGAGAGCCAAGGCATAATTTATGGGTTTTATGGATGAACCCGGCTGTCTTTTTGCCAGCGTTACATTTACTTTCCCGTCTTCGTCTTCCGCAAAATAATCCTTCGATCCGACCATGGCCAAAATCTCTCCCGTTTTGGGACGGGTGACTAAAACGGCTCCGTTTCCGACCCGCTGTTTTTTCAGTTTTGCCACCTCTGTTGCCACCGCGTTTTGGGCGAAGTCCTGCAGGTCCAAGTCCAAAGTTGTCGTCACCCTGAGGCCGCCCTGTTCAACCGTTTTTTCCCCGTATTTTTCGGCCAGTTGTTCCTTTATCCAAAGGGCAAAATGGGGAGCTTTGGGAGCAGATATTTGGGCATAAACAAGTTTTTCCTCAAAAGCCTTATCGGCTTCTTCCTGAGTTATGTATTTGTCTTCGACCATCCGTCTGAGAACCGTTTTTTGCCTTTCTTTTGCCAGTTCGGGTCGGGCTCCAAAAGGAGAAAATCTTGAGGGGGCTTGGGGAAGTCCGGCCAAAAGCGCCGCTTCGGACAGGGAGAGATTTTTTGCTTCTTTATCGAAATAGAGTTCGCTTGCGGCTTCAATTCCGTAGGCTGTTGAACCATAGGGAATTTGGTTTAAATACATTTCCAAAATTTGATTTTTGCTGTAGATTCCTTCAACAAAAACGGTTAAAGCGAACTCCCTGATTTTGCGTTTGATGGTTCTTTCGGGGGTAAGCAGGACGTTTTTGACAAGTTGCTGAGTCAAGGTTGAACCTCCTTCAAGTTTTCCCCTGAAAGCAATTTTATATGCGGCCCGAAGCATCCCCGAGGGAGAAAAACCGTAATGTTTATAGAAATCTTTATCTTCAATTGCAATTGTGGACTCTTTGACATGGTCGGGAAGCTCCTCCAGTTTTACCGGCGACCTTCTTTTATCCGTATAAATTTCATAGATTAACTTACCGCTTCTGTCAAATAGTTTTGTCGAAACGGGATAGTCGGGAGAGGCGAGCTTGGTAGGGAGGGGGACTCCCCAAAAAAGCCACAAAGAAAAAGATGTTAAAACGGCAAAAAAAATTATCTTTTTTCGATTTTTTACGTCTCGCCAGATGTTTCTAAACATAAATGCTTATTAAATTGTATAATAAATTGTGAGTGAGACATAATAGATTATGATAAATAAAACCACTGCTATTAAAAACGCCACCATGTTTGCCGCTTATCTTTTTATTGTCTGGGGTTTTTATAGACTGATTTTTAAACTTCCGGATGAGGTAGAGGAGCTGGTCTTAAAACCCTTGATTTGGCTGGTTCCGCTTGTTTTTCTGCTAAAAAAGGAAAGATTGGGGATTTCTTCTCTGGGAATAACACTAAAAAATCTGTTTCCGGCCATTTATTTTAGTTTGGGATTGGGGGCGATATTTGCCTTAGAGGCGGTGGTTTTAAATTTTGCGAAATATGGAAGTTTCGTCTTTGCGGCCAACATCGGAGATAAATTCATCTTGTCTTCAATCGGGCTTTCGTTTGTAACCGCTTTTTCCGAGGAAATAAGCTTTAGAGGCTATATTTTCGGCAGGGTGTGGAGGGCTTTGGGGAATGAATGGGTTGCCAATTTGACAACCAGCGCCGTTTGGGGGTTGATTCATGTCCCCGTTGCTGTTTTTGTTTGGAAACTGGACTTTTCGGCGGCTGTTGTCTATCTGTTATTGACAACCCTTTTTGGGATAGGGTCGGCTTTTGTTTTTGCCAGAACCAAAAACATTTTTTCCTCCATCTTTCTTCATGTCCTTTGGGAATGGCCGATTATTTTGTTTAGGTAGGCTTTCTTGACTTTATTGGTGTAAAACACTACGATATGTAATCACCAATGCGGGAGCGTTTTGTTGTAGTCTTGTTAACAATTCTTACGGCCCTTTCGGTTTTGACCATATCGGTTCTGCGGGCGGCTGCGGTTGACTATGGCTTCTCGGAAATTTCGCAGGTTCAAGCTTTGCCTACAGACAAAGCCAAAGAGACGGAAATTGCAATTGCATACTATTTGCCTTATCCCGGCAAGATTTTGCAGGACAATACTCTCTGGTTTGTTAAAGCCTTGAGAGATAAAGTGTGGCTTAAACTCACTTTTGCACCGTTGCGTAAAATGGATTTACTGCTGCTTCTTTCCGATAAAAGGTTGGCCGGCAGTAAGACTCTCATCGAAAAAGAAAAAGCTTCAGTTGCCCTATCTACTCTGGGCAAGGGAGAGAAATATTTAGAAGAAGCGTCAAAATTAGAGGCAAAGAGCAGGAAAGAGGGGGTGGATACAAAATCCTTTCTTCCCAAGCTTGCAAACGCCGCGTTAAAACACAGACAGGTAATTGAAGAGCTGTTGTTGATTGTTCCGGAGGATGTAAAACCAAGCATCGTTAGGACAGAAGACTATTCTAAAAATGTATACAAAGAAGCAA
Organism: uncultured Gammaproteobacteria bacterium; assembly: GCA_964366385.1. Classification (GTDB taxonomy): domain Bacteria; phylum Patescibacteriota; class Microgenomatia; order UBA8517; family UBA8517; genus CAYITS01. The sequence continues at coordinate 5,289 of CAYITS010000017.1, read as the reverse complement.
GGGATGCCATGAACTCTCTGGGAATGGATGCTCCAGAAAGCCCCTTTGACAGCGATTAATTGGCTGTTTTGAGTTAATTTGTTCTTCACGATTAACGCGGGAATCTCTGCGAAAACAATTATTGACCTATTTTTCCTCCAATTCTTAGCTTGATTGCATGCTTGGGGTGATATTCTCTGACGTAATTATTGCCAGTTGATTTACCCCAGATAGTATTAGAAGATGCCTTCTGATAATGCTTAAAAAAACTTTGGACAGCTTGAAGTTTCTCGGTTATGGGGAAATCAGAAAAAAAATTGACAGCAAAACAGGGAGTAGACCCGACAGGCCCGGGGATTTGCCAAAGGGAGATTGGACCGAACAGGCCGTAAGGGTTTTAAAAGAGAGATATTTGCTTAAAGATAATGATCTTAATTTAATTGAAACGCCGGAAGATATGTGCTGGAGGGTAGCTTGGGAGGTGGCGTCCGCCGAAGCGGTTTGGGGGAAAGGCAGGAAGGAGATTATAAAAACGGCAAAAGAGTTTTATAAGCTTCTTTCCGGTCGTGAATTTTTGCCGAATTCTCCAACTCTAATGAATGCCGGAACCGGCAACCTGCTTCAATACTCGGCCTGTTTCGTTCTCCCCGTTGAAGACTCTTTAGTGGGAATATTTGATGCCCTTAAATATCAAGCTTTAATTCATCAAACGGGAGGGGGCACCGGTTTTTCCTTCAGCCGGTTAAGACCGAACGGATCAGTGGTTAAATCCAGCAAGGGCACGGCTTCGGGGCCGGTTTCTTTTATGAGGATATTTGATGCCGCGACCAATGAAATAAAACAGGGAGGAAAAAGAAGGGGAGCCAATATGGGGATATTGAGAGTTGACCACCCCGACATCATGGAATTTATTGATTGTAAAAAAGAAGGGGGGATTACCAATTTTAACGTCTCCGTTGCCATTACCGATAAATTTATGAAGGCCTATGCCAGAGGTGGGGAATATGACCTGATTAATCCAAAAAATAATGAAAAAACGGGTTCTCTTTTGGCCGGAGAGGTTTTTGCCAAAATTGCCCAGGGAGCTTGGGAAACGGGAGACCCGGGACTTATTTTTATTGACAGGTTAAACAAAGGTGTCTCAAACCCCGTGCCTTCTTTGGGACCCATAGAATCAACCAATCCTTGCGGGGAAGTACCTCTTTATCCGTTTGATTCGTGTAATTTGGGAAGCATTTTTTTGACCTATTTTGTAAAAGGAGAAGGCGGCCTGCCCCGTAATGACAGGATTGATTGGGAGAAATTGGAGAAAGTGACAAGACAAGCAATCAGATTCATGGATAATGTAATTGAAGTTAACCCCTATACGCTTCCTCAGACAAGACAAATAACAATGGCGGTCAGAAGAATCGGTCTCGGAGTCGGCGGTTGGGCGGATATGCTTATTGATCTGAATATTCCCTATGACAGCCAGGAAGCTTTGGACCTGGCCGAGAAAATTATGAAGAAGGTTCAAGAAACTGCCGTTTTGGAATCGGAAAAACTTGCCGGGGAAAGGGGAGCATTTCCTCTTTGGCCGGTGAGTATCTATTCAAAAGGGAAACCCCGCAGAAACTCGACGGTGACGACGATCGCACCAACAGGAACAATTTCAATTATTGCGGGAGCCTCTTCAGGAATTGAGCCTCTTTTTGCGATAGCCTACAGACATATTGTCAAAGACAAACATCTGGAGAGGAAGATGTCTTTTATTAATCCGAAGTTCGAAGAAGTGGCAAAAAAGGCAGGTTTTTGGTCGGAGGGAATAGAGCAAATGGTTGCCGATAAGGGAGTTATAAGGGGGATTGAAGAGATTCCCGACAGGGTAAGGGCGGTTTTTGGGACGGCTCATGAAATTAAACCTGATTGGCATGTAAAGATGCAGTCCGCGTTTCAAAAATATACCGAAAACGCCGTTTCAAAAACGATTAATTTGCCCCGCGACGCAAGGGTTGATGACGTTTTAAAAGCTTACCTTTTGGCTTGGGAAACCAATTGTAAAGGCATAACCGTATTTAGAGACGGATCAAAAAATACGCAAGTTCTAAATCTGGGACTTACCCCTGCCCGTCCGGCAGGCGGGCCTGTCGACAAGGAACCATTAATCGTAAGACAGGATAAACTTTCCGGATCGACTTATAAATTGGCAACTCCCTTGGGTACCGCTTTTATTACTGTTAACGAGGACGAAAGGGGAGAGCCTTTGGAGATTTTCATAAATATAGGCAAGGCCGGGAGCGATGTGGCGGCGATGTCCGAGGCTTTGGGAAGGACAATTTCCACAACCTTAAGACTTAAAGGGGAGTTAAGTCCTAGACAAAGAGCCAAAGAAATTGCTCATCAGCTTTCGGGAATTGGGGGAAGGCGCTGGGTGGGTTTTGGACCAAATAAAATTCGTTCACTTCCCGATGCTGTCGGTGTGGCTTTGTCTTTGCATTGCGGCTTGGGAATTAACGGGAAAGCTGAGGCTGTTGTGGCGGCGAAACTCGACCCCGCATCGGCCTCAGCCTATCAACCAAATGGACACGCTAACGGCCCTTTAAGCGAGGTAATTTTTGATTCCGGGTTGTCTCCCGGGTTGCCTAAAACCGAAACTCAAACGATTTTTTCTCAGGTTGAAAAACCGGGAGATATTTGCCCTTCTTGCGGAGCCAGCGCTTTCGTTTACGAGGAGGGTTGTTCCAAGTGCCACGACTGCGGTCATTCCGAGTGTTAATTGCACATTTCAAGCGAAAACCGCGATTTTTAAATCGTGGATGAAGCTTGAATCAAATCTTGGCGACAAAAACAATGGCGTTTACGCCATTGCAGTTTATTCCGATGCAAAAAAAAGTTGTGAAGTCCGACGGTTTATTGGAGGACTTTAGCGTCGAAAAGATTGCCGGCTCTATTTGGTATGCGGCTCAAAATGTTGGAGGAAAAGACGATGAATTGCCGAAAATATTGGCGGGTGGAGTCGTATCTTTGCTTAGTCAGGTCACAAAAGGGGAGAAGAAAGTTTCAAGTTCATTAATTGGGGAGTGTGTTGAGAAAATTTTAATCGAGAAGGGCCACGCAAAAACGGCCAGGGCATTTATTGTCTATAGAGAGAATAAAAAGCACTTGAGGCAAGATAAATCGGCACTGGGAGTCAAGGACGATATAGGGTTTTCCTACAATACTCTTTACATTTTAAAAACCCGCTATCTAAAAAAGAACGAAAAGGGAAAAGTTGAAGAAACCCCGAGAGGAATGATTGAAAGGATTGCCAAATATTTGGCAAGTGTCGAGAAAACCCCCGCCAAGCGCAGGAAATACTACGCAGAATTTTATAATTTGATGATTAATTTTGATTTCCTGCCGGGTTCAAGAACCCTTGCCAATGCCGGAAAGAAATTGTCGCAACTGGCCAACTGCTTTGTCTGGCCGGTGGAAGACGATATTAATAGTATTTTTGACATTCTTCATAAATCGACTTTAATTAAAAAACACGGCGGCGGTTGTGGCTACAACTTCTCGGAAGTTAGACCCGAGGGAGACTTGGTTGGGGGGATACCCAACTTGGCCGCAGGACCGATAAAAATGATCGAAATGTTTGACATGATGACATCTCTTTTTAAACAGGACGGAAAGTATGAGAGCGGGAATATGGCAATTCTTAATGCGGACCATTCCGATATTTTTAATTTCATTTCGGCCAAACAAAATGACGGCTATCTTTCAAAAACAAATATCTCCGTCGGCGTCACCGATGAGTTTATGAAAGCGGCCATTAAAGGAAAGGAGTGGGATTTGATAAATCCCAGAACAAAGATGGTAGTAAATAAAGTTAATGCCAAATCGATACTTGATCTGATGGTCACAATGGCTTGGCAGACGGGAGATCCGGGTATTATTAACTTGTCGGCAATCAATAAAGGAAACAGGTTTTCAAATCCGCTTGCCGGGAAAAGAGGCCCTATTACGGCAACCAATCCCTGTGGAGAGGTCCCTTTATATCCCTATGAGTCCTGTAACCTGGGATATGTAAACTTGGTAAAGTTTGTCAAAGAAGACGGGTTTGATTTTGTAAGGCTAAAGAGGGTAATGGGCGCCGCCGTTCGCCTGATGGATAATGTGATCGATGCCTCCTGGTTTCCCGTAAAAGAAGTGACGGAATCGGTAGCAAATCACAGAAGGCTGGGTATGGGGTGTGTGGGTTGGGCAGAAACACTGGCGTTATTGGGAATTGCCTATGACAGCGGTGAGGCTTTAAAACTGGCGGAGAAAGTTGTCAAGGCGATGTACGAATCGGCATTTTCGGCATCGGTTAGACTGGCAAAAGAAAAGGGCCCATTTCCTTTAGTCGATGATTCCATCTGGGCAAACAAAAAAGATAAACCCAGGAATGTGGCTCTTTTAACTTTTCCCCCTTCATCCTCCAATGCCGTAATTTGTGAAACCACTTTCGGAATTGAGCCTTACTTTGCCCTTGCTTATGAGCAGAATGTTTTAGGAGGGATGAGGTTGAATACGGTTATTCCTTTATTTGTCAAAAAATTAAAAGAAAGAGGAATTTATTCGCAGGAGCTTATTCAAAAGGTTATTGCCAACCACGGCAGCGTTCAGGAAATAGCGGAGGTGCCGGATGATTTGAAAAAAATATTCAAAGTTGCCCACGATATTTCCTGGCGCGATCATATAAAAATGCAGGCCGCATTTCAGAAATGGACCGATAACGCGATAACAAAGACTATTAATATGCCTTCTGAAGCAACACCCAATGATATAAAAGAGGCGTTTAGCCTGGCCTGGAAATTGGGATGTAAAGGATTGACGGTTTACAGAGACAAAACCAAAAAAGACCAGGTATTTGAATTCGGAGGACAGAGGGAAAAACAAATTAAGATGTGTCCGAACTGCGATATTCCTCTTAAAAGAGATAAAAAGTGCCTAAAGTGCGAGCGCTGTTTCTTTTCCACCTGCGAACTTTGAGAAAACGATACTAGGATATAAGGATACTAAGATACTAAGAGAGATGATAAAAAACTTTACTGATTTAGATGTCTGGAAGGAAGCTCACAAACTAACTCTTCTTGTGTATAAGGAGACAAAAACTTTTCCAAAAGATGAAATGTTTGGGTTAGTGTCACAAATTAGGCGTGCTGTAGTATCCATAGAATCTTGCATTGCGGAAGGCTTTGCCAGATACCACTATAAAGATCGGCTGAATTTTTTGTGGATGGTGTGGATGTCCATATATGGGTTAAAAGTAAAAAAATGAATATTCCCTGTCAATCGCTTGAGTCAGAA
>CAYITS010000016.1:0-11812 GCA_964366385.1 uncultured Gammaproteobacteria bacterium | reverse complement strand
AGGTTGTATCTACCCCCTCTTTTTGCAGTTTTTCGACAATCAACCTCCCGATTGTATCGTCCCCCAGGGTTAATACAATTGCGTTCTTTAAACCCAGCCTTGAAGAACCCACCGCATTATTGGCCGCATTTCCGCCAATGGTAAACTCCAGATTCCTCACGGGGATTTTATCCCCATAGGCAAAGCAAATCCTGCATTTTTTATCATCGATCTCGCATAATGTTTCCGTTTCGGTTGGGTTCATAAACACATCAACCGTCGCATCGCCGATAGACAGTAAATCAAAGTTTTCCATAGACCACTCTTTCTATTTTTTTTGCCATCCCTACAGGATCGGAGCTTTGCCAAATGTTTCTCCCAACAGCCACGCCCGCTGCACCAGCCGACATCGCCCCGCCTATTTCTTCCAATAGTTGTTCTTCGGTTTTTTGGGATCCCCCTTGAATTAAAACTTTAGTTTCCCCGGCTGATTTGACTACCCAAGAAAAACTTTCAGCATCACCCGTATACGGAACCTTGACAAAATCCGCCCCCATCTCAAGAGCGATGCGGGCGCCATAGGCGACAGTTTCTTTTGTGGTTTCTGATCCTTGTACATGTTTCCCCCGAGGATACGCCCACATAGTCACCACCAAACCCTTGGCATGAGCTTCATCTTCAATTTGGGAAAATTCCTGCATCATTTTCGCTTCATGCTCGCTGCCAATATAGACAGTGTAGCCCACACCCGAGGCCCCGACTCTGATCGCCTCGGAAACTGTGCAAAGCTGCGGCGAGTAGGGTTCTTCATCTTTGTGAAAGGCGGTTTTGCCGTTAAGCTTAAGAAGAAGCGGCGGAAGATTTTGGGCATCCTGCCCCCCGACAGGATAGTATTTTTGCGCCACACCCTCATGGAAGATAATCGCGGTAAAAACTCCCGCTTCTTTGGCTATTTCAATTATTCTTGCCGGATTATAATTTTCCAACTCTTCCGTAAAATCGGTGGGGCCATGTTCAAAACCCTGATCATAGGCAAAAAAAATCGCCTTGCCTTCTTTAAGAAATTTCTGAGCAGAATCTTCCACACTTTAAGTTTAACATGTTATAATAAATTTATGGAAGATCAAACAACCCCAAACCCAATTCCCGAACCTGTTCAGCCCATAAGTCAAATTCCAGTTAAAACCAGTAATTTTTGGGTAATTATTCTTTCTGTTCTCTTGCTGGTTGCGGTTTCAATTGCCGGATTCTTTGCCTCCCAAAACTTTAAACTAAAACAGCAAATTGCCCAATATAAACTCAGTCCAACTCCCAATCCGAGCCCTGCTGCCGAAAATGAGGTTTTAGGGTTTCAAATTACTACCTGCTGTTCTTGTCCGACTAAAGTTCCTCGTTCTTTAATCGGCACAAATGGTTGGGTAATTTACGAAAAAGGAAAGGATTATTCTGACTTTCTTCCTGAAACTTGTCAAAATACTCAATGTCAACCCTGCCCTCCACTCGAAGAGGAAGACCAAACCAAAACCGATTGCAAAAACCCGAGGCCGGAAATTTGCACCCTGGAATGCATCCAAAACCCTCCCTATATCTGCGGCTCGGACGGAAAAAGCTACTGTTCGGTTTGCCAAGCTTGCTCGAATAAAGATGTTGCCTGGTATGAAATGAAGACTTCCGCTTGCGAAGGGGGATGAAGAATTATCTTTCTTCGAAGGCTAAATTTGATTATATTTTCTCGACATGGCCTTCTTCGCGGCTTCGATTATGTCTTTTAAAGTCAATCCGTACTTTTTAAGAAGCTCCTCATAAGCGCCCGATTCACCAAAGGAGTCTTGTATTCCGATAAATTCCATCGGTACCGGGAAGTTTTTGGCTAATACTTCCGCAACCGCCGAACCCAATCCTCCGGCAACTTGATGTTCCTCAACCGTTACCATCGCTCCACAGGTTTTTGCCGCTCTTATTATTGTTCTTTCATCCATCGGCTTTATCGTATGGGAATTAATTACCAAGACATCTATTCCTTTTTTCTCCAATACTTTGGCAGCCAAAAGTGCCTCGTGGACTAAGGATCCACAGCCGATTATTGCTACCATGGGATCTTTAGACTCCCAAAGAATCTCGGCTCGACCTATCTTAAATGGAGAGTTTTCGGTTGTAAAAACGGGTGTTTCGGGTCTTTCCAGCCTTAAATAGGTTGGTTTTGTGTTTTTTGCAATCTCAATCGTTGCTTTTTTGGCTTCGATAGCATCAGCGGGACAAACTACAATCATATTGGGAAGTGCGCGCATAATAGCAATATCCTCCAGGGATTGATGTGTCGCGCCATAAGGTCCTGATCCTAGACCTCCATGAACACCCACAATCTTTACGGGAACGTTGTTTAAAGCAACTGTCGTTCTTATTTGTTCCCAGGTTCTTCCCGGAGAAAAAATGGCATATGAAGCCGCAAAAGGAATTTTCCCGTAAGCCGCCATTCCCGAAGCAATGGTGACCAAAGCTTGCTCGGCAACCCCTACTTGGATATACCTTTCAGGGAATTTCTCGGCAAACAAGTGGACTCGAGTACTTTTCGTTAGATCCGCGGATAATGCAACCACGTTTTTATCTTTCTCCCCCGCAATCACCAGTCCCTCGCCAAATCCGTCACGAATCGACTTATGTTTGATTTCTTTGTTAATCATGTTCGGTTACAATTTTCCCCCCTAAAGTTCTTAGCTCGGAGAGCGCAATTTTTGCTTCCTGGGCATTTGGCGCTTTGGCATGCCAAGAAGAATTCCATTCCATAAAATCAACTCCTTTTCCCGGTATCGTGTGGGCAATAATTACCGTTGGTTTTTCGTATACCGCTCTTGCGTGGTTTATCGCGTCTATTATTTCCTCACAATTATGCCCGTCGATATCCAAAACGTGCCAATTAAATGCTTCATACTTTTCCTTTAAAGGTTCAAGCGGCATGGTATCTTCGGTAAATCCTTCAATTTGGATGTTATTTCTGTCAACTATCAGGGTCAGGTTTGCCAGTTTATTCTTGGCCGCAAATAATACCGCTTCCCAATGGTTTCCTTCGTTATGCTCCCCGTCCGAAGCTAGACAAAAGACTCTGAATCTGGCTTCATCTATTCTTGCGGCGTAAGCGATTCCCGCGGCCTGTGCCAAACCGCAGCCCAAAGGCCCCGAAGTCGTTTCAATTCCTGCCAGCCTTTCTCTTTCCGGGTGTCCTTGTAGGGGGGAATTTAATTTACCGTATGTTTTTAATTTAGATAACGGAAAATATCCGGCATGAGCCATAACCGCATATTGGGCAGGACAAACATGACCGTTTGAGACTATCAGTCTGTCTCTTTCTTCCCAATCGGGGTTTTTGGGGTCATCGTTCATTACGGCAAAGTAGAGGGTTGCAAATATCTCCGCCAGGCCCAAGGAGCCGGCCGCATGACCGCTTCCGGCGGCTTCGATCATTTTAATAACATCGCGTCTTACCTCAGTGGCCATATCCTGCAAATCTTGAATGGATATTTTTTTCATAAGCGTAGCTTACAAACTTTGTTTATGATAACTGAAAAGCCTTTTCATCCTTATGCACATTATTTTGTTCTTTTAATGCCTCCTCAAAAAGCTCTATTGCTCTGTATGCATCCTCCGGCGTATTCACAACCCTATAAACCTTAAGATCATCCGGCCTTATTCTCATATTATCAACAAATCCCTTTATTACTCCATTCCAAAAATCTCCGTAAAGGATTAGGGGTTTATGATGTCCAAAGTAAAGCCTTGCCAAACCCCAAGCCATCCCAAATTCGGAAATTGTTCCGGTTCCTCCCCGGAAGATGATATATGCATCTCCCAATTCGAGAAGCTTTAAGGTTCTTTCAAGATAGTTTGACGTTTTTATTTCCATATCCATAGGATTATTGAGATCTCTTCCTTCAAAATTGGTAATGTCTTTAGGATAAAATGTAACTCCGATTACCGTTCCTTTTGCCGCTTTAGCTCCTTCGGAAACCGCTCTCATAATTCCCGGACCGCCCCCGTTTATGGCAACAAAACCTTTGGAAGTCATATATTTGGAAACTTCAAAAGCCTCCTTATATAATGGGTCTTCGGGCCTTGCATCGGCAAAACCAAAATAGGAAATCTGTCTTATTTTCCTGTCTGAAAAAGGTTTGTCTTTATGCATGTCATACAAACAAAAACTAACTTTTAAAACTCAGGGTAATCGGATCGGTAGGAGTGGAATTGGTTTCTAAGGTTCTTCCGACGCGAACAACCTGCTCAACCAAGCGGTTTGCGTACCCCCACTCATTATCATACCAAGCAAATATCTTAACCATATTCCCCCCCACAACTTGAGTCAGCGACAAATCAACAATTGCCGACTCGCTTCTGCCGATAATATCCGAGGATACCAGAGGTTCATTGCTGGTTGCCAAAATCCCTTTATAAATCAGGTTTTGACCGGCCTCGACAAAAGATTGATTAATTTCTTCTACGGTTACGTTTTTCTTTACCACAACGGCAAAATCAGTTATTGAACCGCAAATCACGGGGACCCTCAAAGCCCTCCCGGCAAAAATTCCTTTTAGTTCAGGAATCGTTTCAGTTGTTGAAATTGCCGCCCCCGTAGTCGTGGGTACAATATTGGCTGCGGCGGCCCGAGCCCGGCGCAAATCTTTGTGCGAGCCATCCTGTAAATTCTGTTCATCGGTATAGGCATGGATTGTCGTCACCGCCGCCTTTTCCACGCCAAATTTCGAAGAAAGAACCGCCATCACAGGCGCAACACTATTGGTGGTGCAGGATGAATTGGACAAAACATATGCTTCTCTTGCTTGCCCTGAGCCTGCCGAAGGGGCTTCATTAACCCCGATGATATATGTCCCTACATTTCCGCCCTTAACCGGAGCCGAGATTACCACTCTTTTTGCTCCCCCAACCGCATGTTTTTTAGCATCTTCCTCCGAGGTAAATTTACCGGTAGATTCAATTACCACATCCGCCCCGAACCTTGACCAGGGAACTTTAGCAGGATCCTTCTGAACTAAAACAGCGGCTTTAACATTTCTTTCGGAAACCAGCAAATACCCGATTAAGGGATCGTCGTCAGTTGCTTTGTCCAAAGCTTTTGTTTCTTCACTCTCAACCTCATAAGCAAATTTTCTATATGTGGTATCGTAATTTACCAGGTGAGCCCAACCGGCTGCCTCCATACTTCCCGAGGTGTTTATGGCGGCAAACTGAAGTTCGTCGGAGTGCTTTAATACCCCAATCCTAAAAGCCAATCTCCCTATACGGCCAAATCCATTAATACCTACTTTAACCATACATTACCAGGATACGACATATTAAAGCCCTTGACAAATACACAAACCCGCCACGGAAAAGCTTCTATCTGCTTACTTATTTTTTGAAAGCATGGCGTAAGCTCCCCAAAGGCCTGCAGTCCCGACCAGCATGTAAACAACTTTAACCAATAGTGGCCAGCCGCCCAATAGGCTTCCGATTAAGTCAAAATTCATGAAACCCATTAATCCCACCTCTATGGCTCCAACTATAACCAACCATTTGGAAACTGTCTTTAATTTCATTCTCCTCACCCCCTCTCTGCATTAACATTAGCACATTACTTCCAAACCCGGAAGTGTTCCTCTGACGAGAAACTCAAGCATGGCTCCGCCGCCGACCGAAACCCAATTAAATTTATCTATTAGATTAAATAACTGCAGTACCACCAAACCGTCTCCTCCCCCGGTTACTTTAAAAGCATCGGATTTGGCAACTGCCTTAAATATCCTCTCGGTCCCCTGTCTATGCCCTTCTTCCTCATACTTCCCCATCGGTCCGGCCAAAACAATTGTGCCCGCTTTCTTAATTTCCCCCTCAAATTTAATCATTGAATTTATCGTTAAATCTTCTTTATCCGGAAGCAAATTCCCGACTACCATTTTCTCATTTGGCATTTCTTTTATATATTCAGGCAGTCTGCCGCCGACCAGAATTTTGTCGGCAACCTCTTTTAGATTTTCAATATCATCAAGCTTGTCTTTCTTTACTCCACCGATGATAAAAACTACCGGTCTTTTGGGATTTACTAAAACCTTGGATAAATTTTCAACTTCCTCAACAAAACGGAAGCCGGCGGCGTGCGGCAGCAATTTGGGAATTCCGACGATTGAAGCGTGCTCTCTATGGCTGGCGGCAAAAGCTTCATTGACGTAGACATTCCCCAAATCCGCCAGATGCCGGGCAAATTCCGGATCATTCTTTTCTTCACCCGGATTAAACCGTAAGTTTTCTTCTACCTTTGCTCCCCATTTATCAAAGAATGGCTGAAATGGTTTCAAACTTAGATTTTCATCAACTTTTCCCTCTGGTCGACCTCTGTGGGCAATAATAACTATTTGAGAACCTTTTTCTTTTAGATAATCCAATGTTTCCCTTGAAGCTTTAATCCTTAAATCGTTTGGTTCCGGTTCGCAATCTAAATCAAGTCTAAGCAGAACTCTTTTTCCCGAAACATCCAAATCAGCAATTTTCGGCAGGTTCATAATTTATTCTACAACAAAGGGGTCAGTTCCTCGAAATCAATTATTTGCCTCGATCTTTTCAATTTCTTTCAACCTTCTTTTATGTCTTGCCTTTCCCGCAAATTTAGCTTCCAGGAAAACTTTTAGCATTTCTTTTGCCTCCGACTCTTTTGTATAATCCGCGGCAATTACCAAAATGTTCATATCGTCGTCGTTCCTTCCGGCCTTAATCTGTTCCGCGGTTTTTCCGATTGACGCTCTCACCCCGTCAAATTTATTGGCAACAACCTCAACGCCCACCCCTGATCCACATAAAATAATTCCCTTTGAATTTTTATTGTCGGTAACCAAGGAAGCCACTTCTGAGGCATATCTGGTGTAATCGTCTTTGAAATCCAAATTTTGTGCGCCAACATCAAAAAAACTATATCCCCACTCAAAAAGCCATTGGCTAATTTTCTCTTTTAATCGATAACCACGGTGGTCAGCCCCAAGATAAATTTTCAATTTATTTAAATCCCTCAACTAAATCCAAAAGTTCTTTTTTCGGATCTTGGGCTTTGACAATATCGGTGGCAACGGCAATTCCCACCGCACCCAACTTCAAACTCTTTTTTACGTCGTCTGTCGAGTGGATTCCGGCTCCAATAATTAAAGGGAGATTATGCGTTTTAGCAATCTCCACCGCCTTTAAAATTACATCAGGTTGGGCTGAAGTAACAGAAGTTATTGTACTTCCTATAAACTCGGGGGATTCGTATGAAACAAAAGTGGGATTAAGCGTTGCTACATTGCCCAACTCCTCCAAACTTGAGGCAAAAACGAGAGTTTTTAGACCGACTTCAACGGCTCGTTGGTGAACATTTGTCAGACTTTCAAAATCGGGAAACTTTTTTTCCGAATGGTTGAGAAAAGTCCCAATCGCCCCATCTTCAAAAACGGCTTCGGGCAAAACACTTCCTGTGTGCGCGCCAAATTCCACAGCGTCAACATGCTGTACCCAAATCTCCAGTTTTGAAGATTGGGCAGCTTCTCTTACATCGGCAGCCTGAACGACAGGAATTATCTTAACTTGGGTTTCGTTTGCTACCTCCTCCAGGATTTTAACCAGCTTCAAAGCTCTGGCTCCGCTTCCTTGCTCGTATGTCTTGAAGTTGATAAATATCATGGGTCAATATTATTTATTATATTACCGGGAAGCAATTAAAAATACCCTTAAACAGGAATCAACTTGGTTAGAAAATAAATTAAAGTTATCCCGGATAAAAACAGGGACGCAATCTGCCAGCGGTTATGATTCCCCTCTTTTACCAATCCGGGCAAAATATCGGCTAAGGAAATATATAAAAACATTCCTGTTGAAATTGCCAAAAGCGGGCCCAGGAAAAGCTGCGAATAATTAAATGAAAAGTAAGTAAGAAGTGCTCCGGCAAAAGTCATAACTGCCGAAAAAAGATTTGCCAAAAGTACTTTTTGCCTTGACATCCCGGCTTGAAGCAACACGATAAAGTCTCCAATTTCTTGGGGAATTTCGTGGAAAAAGGTGGCAATGGCGACAATAAAACCCAGTTTGGGGTCAGCCATAAAGGCGGCGGCAATTGCCACTCCATCGATAAAATTATGTATTGAATCCCCAAGTATTAAAAAGGGGGCAACAGGTTTAACCGGATGAGAGTGAGACTCGTGGTGGTGGAAGTGAAGAAGAAAATTTTCGGCCAAAAAAAAGAAAATCAAACCCATAAGAATTAAAGCAAATACGTTTTCTCCCCCATAAGCAATAGCTTCGGGCAGTAAATCCAAAAAGGCGACCGATAAAATCACCCCGGCGGCAAAAGATATCAAATAAAGCGACATCTTTCGAGCCAGCTTTTCCCTCCACAAAACCAAAAGACCGCCAACAAGACCAAGAATACTTCCTAAAAAAGAAAGACCGAGTATAGCAAAGAGAGTATCCATCAGAAGGAGCCTTCAAGAATGTATTTCTCGGGTTTGGTGTCGGCTGTCTTTTCCAGAGTAACAACGACCTTGTTGTACGAAGAAATATCGGTCGGATACTGAAACTCCAAAAGATACCCGCCCTTGGCAATTTCCATCTTGCCGGTTGAAATATAACTTCCGTCCTCCTTTACCAACCAGCCTTCGTAAAAAGAGCCCGCTTCCGGATCGGGAAGGTCGGCTAAAACCATGTGGGTAAACTTACCCGACTCGTACTTACGGGTAGCAATTGCCGACCCGGCAATATCCGAAACACTCGAAAGCTCCACTTTATCGACGTCGTCGGGAATCGTAATGCGAAATCTTTTTTCTACATTTTCTTCAACTTGAGGCAGGGTTTCGGTTACTTTGATGGTCTTTGAAGGTTGTCTGTTTTTTAAGAAGAAAAATAGCCCGACGAACACAGCCAAAAACAGCAAACCAAAGATAATGTCTTTTCGTCGCATCACTCGCAAAATATCACTACAGACGCGTTTTGTCAACAGCACCAGGCCGGCGTTAATTATGCGGTAAAAATGCGGTTATTAACAGCTTCAACTAATTTTCCAATTTCATATAAACCCCAAAAAGAGCTAAAACCGCAGCTACCAAAAGCCACTGAGTTGAAGCCAGCCAAATATCGGTTCCCAAATATCCCAGTGCTGCCAAGGCGACACTTCCGACTGACGCGTACATTAACACTTTAGAAACCAACCTAAGATCCTTTTTCTTCACATATCTCACCTCCTCCAGTTAACTTGAATTAATTCTAGCACTTGACAGGAAAAATCTTAAAATCATACTAAAATCCCATAGCGGGAAACATGTCACATCCGGAATCCATAGCAGCAACCATCTTATCTTTTATTCCCGGTTGGGAAAACCAAGACTCTAAACGCGTTGTTGCGGAGCTTATCTCTTTATCAAGAGAAACCAAAAGAGAGCCGGACACATACCACTTTGAAGTCAATGACGGAGTGCTAATTGATCCCGAAACCCAAAAGCCGGTTTTGGACTTTATCCACCCGGGGATTGAGTATAGTATCGCCCGGCAGCTGCAATCCTGGGCAGATAACAATCAGGAAGGTCTGGCTTTTTGGGTAAGCCCGCCTCTTCCCGGAAAATACCCTTGCGCGAAAGCAATCATTCATCGAATTGCATATACACTCGAGGGCAAAAAGGTTGTGCTAAACAGCGCCATTCTCTTTGACGCAACTCCGGATAATCCGGAAAATTTGAGAAAAACTCTTTTTACCGCCGAAGATAGAGAGGAAACAATTTTCGAAATTTTAAAGTGGGTAAGGGACATCTCCAAACAAGAAATTGAAAACGGAAGTAATTTCGCAACTATCAAAGAGCAAGCAGAATATTTTGCCGAAAGGATGGCAACGGGCGCATCTCCTTGCTCAATTATCAAAGAAATGAAACAAATAGGTTTTTTGGGGCAAAATTCAATAAGCTGCTCCACTTCCGCAGGGTCGCCATCTTTTTCTGAATTTATACTAGGTCGCTCAAACATCATCTCCAACCCTGAAACAGGAAAGTTCGTCAAAAACTGCGGTAATTGCGGGACACCAATAAATACAATTATTTCAAAAGGGTACACATGTCCGAAGTGCGGCGGCATCTACGAAGGGTGCTGAATAGTCAAGGAATTTTGCTTAGAATAAGGAATTTTGCTTAGAATGTAGAGGCGTCCGTATCCAGTTTGTTTAATTCTTTATCAAACTCATTAAGGTCGGCGTCATCCAGTTCAGAATCCACATTGCTAAGATCTTCTGCATTCTGTATAACCGGCACACTTTGAGTACCTTGTTGAGTTACGACTCCTTTTCTGGTTGAAAGAAAGATTGCAGTGATGACAACAACCACCACGACTGCAAGTAGTACCAACAATGGAGCAAACCCTTTTTGAGTTTTTGTTTGTTTTTTCATAGCTTATTCATTTCCTGTCGGTTTTGGCGAAGACGAAAGATTAGTTCTTTCAGTTGCTCCGGTAACAGAACGAACAGCAACAATCAAATTCTTAATTGATGTCCGGTAATCCTTTAAGGCAGATTTTACCGCCCGCATGTCGTCCTTGAATTGGGCCAACCGTCCTTTCGGATCATTGCCGTCGCAGGCAAAATTTCCGGCATCATTTTGGGCTATAGTTAAGGCTGTCTGTACGGCTTCCTTTTTAGTCTGGATATCGGCAACCAGACCATCATAGTTGGCAACCGTCTTTCCGCTCGGTAATACTTTTGCGGTGTAGTATTCTTCCACCCGTCCCTCAATTGCGCTAAACTTCTCTTGCATATTGGCAGCCAGTTTTCCTAAGCGCTCTGCACGCCTTTTAATGGCGTTCTCTCTGGCTTGGCAGGCTTTAAGTTTTGCTTCGGTGAGACGAGTCTGTGCCTGCTGTCTTCTCCCCACACTTTCCGGCCTGCTGGTTGAATCCGGTTTGCCGACGGCAAGAACAGAAGGGGCAAGAACAATTAAAAGAAGAAACAGACTGAAGGAAATAAAATAGCGAAGCTTTCTTGGGTTTTTCATCAAATTTAGTATATCAAACAAAAAAAGCCGAGTCAACAGGATTTTTGCACAAACGAGCCTAAAATTTTACACGCAACAACTAAGTTTAGTGATATCGGTAGTAATGGGAAAGCGGCCAGTCCCTCTTTGAACCTTGAGCCTGGGTGGTCCAAACTTTCTCCATCTATTAGAGCCATAAAATAACCAAGTCAGGAATTTTTTCTTAAATTTGTTAATTTTTCTCATATTCATGAAGTATGATGATGCTCGCTATCACCCCCACATCCATCTGATAAATTCCAAACTTCGGTAACTTGTTGCCCGGCGAACTGATAATTTTTAATCAGATACTTGCCCAACCCTCCGTAAACATTCCATTTAAACTAGCCGTCTGTTTTTTTCCATCAGGGCAACCTAAATCGCTTAATTCTCTTCAGTGCCCCAACTGCCCTCTTTAGACTTTCTAAATCTTGCGGAGAAGTTTGCTCTCCCACACCTTCTTCAGTCACCGTCTTCAAGGCATTCTCACCTTTGGGAGTCAACTTTACTTGATCAGGAACTTTGCCGACATCACCTTCCTGCGGCACGCCGCCTCTACCTTCTTGATTATTGACTGCCATTATAAAGCTATATTACCACCTCCAAAAACATCTTGCCAGTTTAGTTGTTAAGATCCATAACAACAGGAGATATTGTACCTTTCAAATTATCGTTTTCTGAAGCCGTCTGATGTAAACTAAATTGCTGATACTTTAAGACGAAAAAACACGAAGACAATCCGCCATGCTATAACACTGAGTGAAGCGTAGCGAATCGAAGTG
>CAYITS010000015.1:0-12045 GCA_964366385.1 uncultured Gammaproteobacteria bacterium | reverse complement strand
TCTCCTTTTTTGGCAAAACGCATTAAAATCACTCCCTGAGTCGCCCGACCCAATTGAGGGATATTTTTTAAGGGAAGTTTGATTATCTGGCCGGATCGGGAGGTAATTATTACCTGCTCGATTTTGGGAGTTACCATAACCGCTGCCGCCAAAGTGCCGGTTTTTTCGTTGACTACGGCCGCTTTTACCCCCTTCCCGGATCTTTTTTGGACCGGGAATAAATGGATCGGGGTTCTTTTGCCCAAACCGTGTTCGGAAATGGTTAAGATATCTCTAAACATCTTTTTCCTTTTATCCCTGGGTGTTTTTTCTTTTCCCGGAAATACCCCCATTCCGATTAAGACGTCTTTTGCGGCCAGCTTTATTCCCGATACCCCCGTTGTTGCTCTTCCCATCGGTCGGACGTTTGCTTCGGGGAAGCGGATAGATTTGCCGTTTTTGGATAAAAGGATAATATGGCTTTCGCCTGAGGTTAAATCAACGGAAACTAAAGAATCGTCTTTTCTTAAGCGGATGGCAATCAGCCCCGACGCTCTTAAATTTTCGTAGTCCTTGAGACGGGTTTTCTTTATAATCCCGTGTGCGGTTGACATGACAATATGCTTTGCGGTTGTATCCTTACCCAGCGGTAAGATTGACCGAATTTCTTCTTCCTGCTCAAGATTTAGAAAATTAACCAGTGCCTGACCTTTTGCCTGTCTTGAGGATTCAGGTATTTCCCAAGCTTTGTTTCCGAAGACTCTGCCTTTGTTGGTAAAAAATAAAATTGTATCGTGAGTAGTTGCCGAAACTAAGTGTTCTATTTCGTCCTCTTCCTTGGTTATCATTCCGATTACTCCTTTTCCTCCCCTTCTTTGGGCTTTATAGGAAGTAGCGGACAGGCGTTTTATATATCCTGTCTTTGTCACCGTTATCAGGGTTTCTTCTTTGGCGACCAAATCTTCTTCCGAAAATTCACCGATTTTGGATTTATAGATCTTGGTTTTTCGGCTGTCTCCGAATTTTTCTCTTATTTCACCCAGTTCCCTGACAATGATTTCCAAGACTTTATCCGGTTCTTTAAGTATGGCCGTAAATTTATCTATCAGTTTTGCAATTTCTTCATATTCTTTTTCGATCTTTTCTCTTTCCAAGGCCGCCAGCCGCCTGAGCTGCATATCCAATATGGCAGTGGCTTGTATTGCAGACAGGCCGAATTTGTTAATAAGATTGACCTTGGCATCCTCCTGGGTTTTGC
Organism: uncultured Gammaproteobacteria bacterium; assembly: GCA_964366385.1. Lineage (GTDB taxonomy): Bacteria > Patescibacteriota > Microgenomatia > UBA8517 > UBA8517 > CAYITS01. Next base: position 10,808 of record CAYITS010000015.1, on the reverse strand, counting down.
TGGCCCTAATTGTCTTGATAACCGCGTCCAAATTATCAAGAGCAATCTTTAATCCTTCTAAAATATGGGCTCTTTTTTTGGCTTCGGTTAAATCAAAGATGGTTCTTCTGGTTATTACCCTTTGTCTGTGTTTTACATATTCGGATAATATTTGTTTGAGGTTTAAAGTGTGCGGGGTTCCGTCGACCAGGGCGACAAAGTTTGCCGGGAAGGTGGTTTGCAGTCTGGTGTGTTTGTAAATGTTATTTAAAACCGACTTTGGTTTTGCATCTCTTTTTAAGTCAACAACAACCCTCATTCCATCCTTGTCCGATTCATCCCTTAAATCGGAGATCCCGTTGACTTTTTTATTCCTGACCAAATCCGCGATCTTTACAACCAATTCCGCCTTATTTACCTGGTAGGGAATTTCGCTGATTATTATTTGTTGTTTACCCCTTGTGGCTTCGGTAATTTCCGCAATTCCTCTGACTACTATCCTCCCCCTTCCGGTTGCGTACACTTCCCGTAAAGATTCCGCATCGTAGATTGCTCCTCCCGTAGGAAAATCGGGCCCGGGAATAAAATTAACCAACTCGTTTACGGTTATATCGCTTTCAAAACCAACCGCAGTCGGAGTTACTTCTTCTTCACTCAGGGCTTTCTCCCCGCCGGCCGCCACCAGATTAATCTTCTTAATTACAAAATCAGTCTGCTCTTCCTGTTCCCCTTCCTCTTTTGTGACCCTCCCTTTTTTAACCATCGCAATTACGGCATCAATCACCTCTTTTAAGTTATGGGGAGGAATTTTGGTTGCCATTCCCACGGCAATTCCTTCAGATCCCATCAAAAGCAGGTTGGGAAGAATGGCAGGAAGAAAGACCGGCTCTTTTAGGGTGGCGTCAAAGTTGTCGATAAAATCTACCGTTTCTTTGGCAATGTCTTCCAAAAGCGGATCGGCGATTTTGGCAAGTTTGGCTTCCGTATAACGGTGAGCGGCGGCGGGGTCGCCGTCGACCGAGCCAAAGTTTCCCTGCCCTTTAACCAAGGGGTATCTCATTGAAAAATTCTGAGCCATCCGGACCATGGCGTCATATACGGCCATATCTCCGTGGGGGTGGTATTTACCCAATACTTCTCCGACTATTTTTGCCGATTTGGAAAAGGGAGAATTTGAATGAAGCCCTAAAAGATGCATGGCGTAAAGAATTCTCCTGTGCACCGGTTTTAGTCCGTCGCGGATGTCGGGAAGGGCGCGGGCAACAATCACGCTCATCGCATAATCGAGATAGCTCTTTGATAATTCTTGGGTTATTTCCGTTTGCTGTACTTTACCGATGTCCACACCTAATTTTACTTCTTTAACAGCTTCAAAACAAGACGAAAAAGATTCTTAAACAATGAAGGGAGCGATAAGAAGAGCGACAATGTTGATTATTTTAATCATCGGATTTAACGCGGGTCCGGCAGTGTCTTTATAAGGATCTCCTACCGTATCTCCGGTGACGGCCGCTTTATGAGCTTCACTCCCCTTTCCTCCAAAGTTACCGTCTTCAATCAACTTTTTTGCGTTGTCCCAAGCGGCTCCTCCGGTTGTCATTGAAATAGCCACAAAAAGCCCGGTGACAATTGTTCCCATCAAAAGTCCACCCAAAGCAGACGGGCCCAAAAGAAAGCCGACCAATACGGGGGTAAGCACCGGAATCAGTGAGGGAATAACCATCTCCTTAAGTGCGGCTTTCGTAACAATATCAACGGCCTTTCCGTATTCGGGCTTTGCTTTTCCTTCCATAATTCCTTTAATCTCCCTAAACTGGCGCCTAATTTCGGTAACGATTGCTTTGGCCGTTTTTCCCACCGATTCCATTGCCAGAGCGGCAAAAACATAAGGTAAAGAAGCGCCGATGAATAAGCCCACAACGACTTTCGGGTCCGAGAGGGAAAAGGTTAAGTTCACCCCCATTTTTGCGAGTTCTTGGGTAAAACTGGCAAAAAGTACAAGTGCGGCCAAACCCGCCGAGGCGATTGCATAGGCTTTGGTAACGGCTTTGGTTGTGTTGCCCACACTATCTAAGGCATCGGTAACTTTTCTAACTTTCTCGGGTTGGTTGGTCATTTCGGCAATTCCTCCGGCATTGTCGGTAATCGGACCGAATGCGTCGATGGCGACCACTATTCCTGTTAAAGAAAGCATACTCATTGCGGCAATGGCAATACCGTAAATTCCCGCCAGGCTGTAGGCTAAAAGGATTGCGGCTGAGATGAGTATAATTGGAGGGAAGGTCGATTTCATGCTCATTCCGAGCCCGGCAATGATGTTTGTTCCGTGCCCCGTGGTTGATGCTTCGGCAATTTGTTTAACCGAGGGAAAGTTTTTGGAAGTGAAATATTCGGTAATGGCAACCATTCCGAATGTAACAACAATTCCGATTAAAGTAGTCAAGTAAAGCTTGCCGGTAGAAAATATTGCAACGCCCCCCATGATATTGGCGGTAATAAAATAAAATATAAGAGCCGAAATAACAGAAGTGGCAATAAGGCCTTTGTATAAAGCAGTCATAATTTTTTTGCTGTTTCCGATTTTTACAAAATAGGTTCCTATAATAGAGGCAACTATGGCTCCTGCACCGAGGGTAAGGGGAAAAGTGATTGCGGAAGATACATTATCGCCCAGAATAATTTTTCCCAAAAGCATTGCGGCGACAGAGGTGACGATATATGTTTCAAACAAATCGGCTGCCATTCCGGCGTCATCTCCGACATTGTCCCCTACCAAATCGGCAATCACTCCCGGATTTCGGGGGTCATCTTCCGGGATACCTTTTTCTATTTTGCCTACCATATCCGTTCCTACGTCGGCGCCTTTAGTATATATTCCACCTCCAAGTCTGGCGAAAACCGAAATTAATGACCCTCCAAAGCCAAGCGCCACCAAGGGCATCAGGCCGGTTTCTCCTTTAGTGAAGAAATATGTTCCACTGAGTGCCAAAAGCGCCAGGCCGCAAACCATAAGTCCGGTAACCGACCCGCCGGCAAAGGCAGTCGACAGAGCCGAAGACAATCCTTTTTTGGCGGACTCTGCGCAGCGGACATTACTTTGCACAGCAACATTCATTCCCACAAATCCGGCGACTGCCGAAAAGAAAGCACCAACCAGAAAGCCAAAGGCGGACATTTTGCCTAAAGCAAACCAAAGAACGGCAAAAATTACAAGCGCGATTACCCCGACTACTTTGTATTGTCTTTTAAGGTAAGCTGAGGCACCTTCGGCAATTGCATCGGCAATGGCAATCATGTCGGGAGTGCCCTTTGGCAGTTTTAATATTTTTGAAGTTTGGATTATTCCAAAAACAACTGCGGCAAGTCCTGCCAGAATCGGAAGAAGTAGCAAATTCATGACCATAATTTTAATGGTAAAAACTTGATTTTTCAAGGGTGAAAAATGTACCACCTCGCGGGTGGTACAATAAGGTGGTACAATAAATTATGGTGTCATTTAGGAAAGTCCCTCTTGTTACAGGTGAAATTTATCATGTTTTTAATCGGGGAATCGATGGAAGAGTTACCTTTTCCAACATCAGAGAATATAGCAGAGCTTATCAGATAATGAAATATTATCAATTTTCCTCTCCTCCATTAAAGTTATCCAGATTTTTAAGAATTGGTGATTCAAAAAGACAAGAGTTACAAGAATCTTCTTGGGGAGAAAAATTCGTTTCAATTATGTGTTATTGTCTTATGCCTAATCATTTTCATTTTATGATTCGGCAAGAAGTAGATGGTGGAATCTCAAATTTTTTAAGTCTTTTTTTGAACAGTTACACCCGATACTTTAATACCAAAAATGATAGGGTTGGCCAGCTTTTTTTAGATACGTTTAAAAACGTTTTAGTTGAAACAGAAGAACAGCTTTTACACCTTTCCCGGTATATTCACCTTAATCCCTTTTCTTCTTCGATTGTTAATAGTCTAGAGGATTTGTATAAATATGAGTGGTCTTCTTTGGGTGAATATATTGGAGGAAGTGAAGATCATATTTGCGAGAAAGATATGATATTTTCGTCATTCAAAACAAAAGAAAGCTACAAAAATTTTATATCCAACAGGGCTGAGTACCAAAGAGAACTTAAGAAAATTGAGAATTTGATTATCGAATGAACGTACCACCTCGCGGGTGGTACTTTTTAGATATCCAAATTTGCCATCTTAGCGTATGTTTGGATAAATTTCTTTCTGGGCGGAACCTCCTCTCCCATCAGCATTTCAAACATTTTCCCTGCCGCTTCAGCATCCTCAACCGTAATTTGTTTTAAGATCCTCGCCTCGGGATTCATGGTTGTTTCCCAAAGTTCTGTTGCATTCATTTCCCCCAAACCTTTGTATCTTTGCACACTCACTTTTCCGTCTATTTTTTTCAGGTGTTCTTCCTTTTCTTCTTCGGTGTATAAGTATTTGACAATTTTTCCCTGGACTATCTTATATAGGGGGGGCATGGCTATATAAACATAACCTTTATTGATGACCTCGGGCATGTGCCGATAGAGGAAAGTTAAGTAAAGACATTTGATGTGTGAGCCGTCTACGTCGGCATCGGCCATGATGATAATTCTGTGGTATCTTAGTTTTTCGATATTAAACTGCTCCCCTATTCCTCCCCCTATCGCAATAATTAAATTCTTGAATTTATCCGATTTGATTATTTGATCGAGCCTGGCCCTTTCGGTATTTAATACTTTTCCGAAAAGAGGCAGAATTGCCTGAAATTTTCTGTCCCTTCCCTGCTTTGCCGACCCTCCGGCGGAATCGCCTTCTACGATATAAAGCTCCGATATTTCGGGATCTTTTGATTGGCAGTCGGCCAGACTTCCCGGAAGAGTTCCTCCCTCCAGCGCCCCTTTTCTGAGGACAGCGTCTTTGGCCGCTCTTGCCGCCAATCTGGCTTTTGCCGCCAAGCTTACTTTTTCGATTATTTTTCTGGCTTCCGCAGGATGCTCTTCGAAATACATATCGAGCCCTTCTTTCACCGTCGTCGAAACGAAACCCTGGACTTCGGGATTATTGAGTCTTGCTTTTGTTTGCGACTCAAATTGCAAAGCTTCTGAGGGCATTTTGATATAGACGACCGCCGTCAAACCCTCCTTCATGTCCTCCCCGGTTATGGATTCGTCTTTTCCGTTCCCGTTCCCGTTTTGTCTTTTCGTGTAGTCGGTAATGGCTCGGGTGAGTGCGGTTCTGAAACCGGTGACGTGTGTTCCTCCGTCAATCGTGTTAATGCCGTTTACAAATCCCTTAACATTTTCGTTGTATGAATCGGTATATTGAATCGCAACTTCACACGAGATTTCTCCGTTGTCTTTTGAGACATAGATCACATCCGAGATTTTATTTTTGTTTCTGTTGGCATGTTCGACCAATGATTTAATCCCGCCTTCAAAGTAATAATTCGTTTCTTCGTCTTTTATTTCATCCAATAAATGGAAAGAAAGCCCGGCCACAAGATAAGCTCTGTCTTTCAAGAGACTTTTTACCTTGCTGCTTTCAAAAGGAATGTCATTGAAAACCTTTTTATCGGGATAAAAAGTGGTCAGAGTTCCGGTTTGGTTTTCATCAAGTTTTACATTCCAAAGCGGGGGAAACCAATCATCCAATTGTTTTTGGATCGCCGAAGAAACATTCTTTAGGGGAGTTCCTTCTTTGTATTCCTGATAGTAGGCTTTGTTGTTTCTTAAAACTACAACCCGAAAATAGCTGGAAAGCGCGTTGACAACCGAGGCTCCTACGCCGTGAAGACCGCCGGATATTTTATATGCGCCTCCGCCGAATTTTCCACCGGCGTGGAGTTTTGTCATTGTCAGCTCAAGAGCGGAAATTCCGGATTTGTGTTTATCGATCGGTATTCCCCGACCGTTATCTTTGACCGTTGCCGATCCGTCCTTGTGCAGGGTTACCCAAACGGTATCGGCGACTCCGGCAAAGCTCTCATCAACCGAATTGTCCACAATTTCTCTTAGGCATTCATGAAGGCCCCGGCTGTCGGTTGACCCGATATACATTCCCGGTCTTTTTTTGACAGGCTCCAAACCTTCCAAGAGTTGAATTTGTTCGGCTGTGTATTTATCCTCTTTCTTAGACATAACTTAGTGGCTTATTATAAGCCTAATCGACATGTTTGTCAGCTGGAGATTGATATTTCCGTTTGCTTTTAGATTGTTTAAAGAGGCGGTCGCGGTTTCAAGATTTGCTGCCAAATTTGTGTGGTTTGTTAAAGCCGATACAAAGACAGCGTGGAGGTAATTTATAATTCCCTGCACGAAATTTATTGCCTCTCCCCGATCCTTAATTTTATCGCAATATGCCAGCCTTTCCCCTGTGGTTTTATTTAAAAACTTTTCTATGTCTTCATTTCGAATTTCGACGATGAAATCGGAGCCAGTTTTCGAATTTCGAATTTTGATCACCTCGCATCTTGACACAATCGTAGGAAGAAGACCGACGGCTGAGGGAGCAGTTAATATATAGTACAGGTCTTTTTGGGGTTCCTCAAGATTTTTTAAGAAAGAATTCAGCGCTTCCGTGGTTGCCAGGTGGACATCTCTGATGATATATGCGCTTGGTTCGGCAATGGCAAGAGAAGTAAGTTTGGCTAAATATCTGGCGTCATCAATCTTATTAAGCCGAAATTCATAAGGAAACGCTTTAAGTTTTTTTAAAAGTTTTTCAACGCTATCCGCTACCCCTTTTTCGCTACTACCGATTATTAAATATGCATGCATATATCGCTTAAGTATAGTATAATAACACTATGCCTGCTCAGAATGACAAGTCACTCGTTGATATTCTCCTTTCCCAAGGAGCTTTGGACGCGAAAAAAGCCGAGGCGGTTAAACTTGCTGAAATTCAAACGGGTGTTTCTCAGGAGTCCATTCTGATTGAAAAAAAATTTGTTGACGAGACGGCGCTGACCAAGGCCAAAGCGGTCTTTTACAACATTCCCTATGTTGATTTGACCAATATTCCCGCCTATCCGGAAGCCATGGCCGTCCTTTCTCAGGATGTTGCCGAGCGTTTTCAGGTTTATCCCGTTTCTGTCGATAAAGCCAACAAGGAAATTATTCTGGCGATGACTAACCCCGTCGATTTAAGCGCCATCGAATTTATTGAACAGAAAACGGGTTTTCATATCAAACCGGTGATCGCCGAATCCTCCGGGATTAAAGAATTTGCTTCCAGCAAATACTCTTCGTCTCTTTCGAAGGAAGTCACGGAAGCTTTGGAAGATGTCGCCCCGGAAAAGGATCAAATCAGGGTGGTCAATGCGCAAAAGGGCGGTTTTATTAAGGAAGAGAAAATTTCCGAGATTGTTTCCCATATTCTTGATTTCGCCGTTCGGGCCCGCGCGTCGGACATTCACATTGAACCCCAGGAAAAAACCACCCGCGTTCGCTATCGAATCGACGGCATCCTGCAGGAAAAATTGACGGTCCCCGAGGAAATTCACGAGTCGTTGGTTTCGAGAATTAAGATCCTTTCCGGGATGAAGATCGATGAAAAGAGAATTCCCCAAGACGGCAGATTCAATTTCAAAGCCGGCGATGAAGATGTTGATCTGCGGGTCTCTTCACTCCCTACGGCCTGGGGTGAAAAAGTTGTTATGCGGCTGTTAAAAAAGACAGGCGGCGTTCCCGGCCTTCAGGAATTGGGCTTAAGAGGCAGGGGATTAAAAAATCTGCAGGATGCAATTTTAAGGCCGCATGGAATTATTCTGATTTGCGGCCCGACGGGATCCGGTAAAACAACCACTTTGTACTCCATTATTTCGGTCATTAATACCTCCAAAGTAAATATCGTTACTTTGGAAGATCCGATCGAATATAAAATTGCCGGCGTTAATCAGGTGCAGGTAAATCCGGCCGCGGGACTCACTTTTGCCTCGGGATTGAGATCTTTTTTAAGACAGGACCCGAATATTATTTTGGTCGGCGAGATCAGAGACCAGGAAACGGCCGATCTGGCTATTCAGGCGTCTTTGACGGGCCATTTGGTTTTTGCGACTCTGCATACCAACGACGCTTCGGGGGCTCTGCCGAGGCTTTTGGATATGGGCGCCGAACCCTATCTTTTGGCCTCTTCGATGACAGCGATTGTTGCCCAAAGGGTTTTAAGAAAGATTCACGATAAATGTAAGTCTGCCTATGATCCCGAACCTAAAATCGTCGAGGAAATGAAAAAGGTCTTGGGCAGCCTCTGGCCTGAGGGTAAAGAAACAAAACTCTATAAAGGCAAAGGCGACGCCGATTGCGGCAATTCCGGCTACTATGGGCGGGTGGGTATTTTTGAGGTCTTGCCGATCAGCGAACAAATCGGTAGACTAATATTGGAAAGGGCGCCGAGTTCAGCGATTGAAAAAACGGCCAGAGAGGAAGGGATGTTGACTTTAAAACAAGACGGTTATCTGAAGGTTTTGGAAGGCGTAACCGGTATTGAGGAGGTACTTAGAGTAGCTCAAGAATAATATGGATAATATGAAAAACTTACTGCAAACCACGGTCGATGCTGTCGCGTCCGACTTGCATCTTATTGCGGGGATACCTCCGACTCTGCGTATTGACGGTGAGTTGGTTCCACTGGTAAATACAGAGATATTAATCCCCGATGCCGTTTCGGGGCTGTTGAAGGAAATATTATCGAGCGACCAACTGGCGAAGCTGGCGGTGGATAAAGAGATTGATTTTTCACTTTCCTTTTCGGAAAAAGCGCGCTTTAGAGTCAATGTTTATACCCAAAAAGCCGGCCCCGCCGCCGCCTTCAGAAGGATTCCGATCGATGTTCCGGAAATTGACTCTCTGGGGGTTCCTAAAATTGTCCGTTCTTTTGCCGCCCTCAGGCAAGGCCTCGTCTTGGTAACCGGACCGACCGGACACGGAAAATCCACGACCATCGCCGCACTTTTAAGTGAGATTAACAAAAGCAGAGCCTGTCATATCTTAACGATAGAAGATCCGATCGAGTTTGTTTTTAGACCGCAAAAGTCGATTATTTCTCAAAGGGAGATGAATTCCGATACTCACTCCTGGTCAATCGCCTTAAGGTCGGCACTGCGGGAAGATCCCGATGTGGTCCTGGTGGGAGAGATGCGGGATAGGGAAACCATTGCTTCGGCTCTGACCGTTGCGGAAACCGGCCATTTGGTTTTTGCGACCCTGCACACCAACTCGGCCGCCCAAACCGTAGACAGAATCGTTGACGTTTTTCCGGAAGAGCAGCAGGGGCAAATCAGACTTCAGCTTTCAGGTGTGCTTGAGGGCGTATTTTCCCAGAGGCTGATTGCGGCGGTTCCCAAAGGCAGGGTTCTCGCGGGTGAGGTGATGCTGGGTACCAACGCGGTCAGGACCTCGATCAGGGACGGTAAAACGCACATGATTGACGGAATTATCGAAACTTCCTACGAGGCGGGAATGATTACTTTGGAACAGTCTTTGGCTTCTTTGATTAAGGAGGGCAAAGTCGCTTTGGAAACAGCCCAAGGCTGGTCTTTAAGACCGGAAGCGCTCAATCGACTGGTCAAGAAATAATGCAGAGATTTAATTACAGGGCAAAAGACAATAACGGCAAGGTCCGAACCGGCGAAGTCGAAGCGGAAACGAGCGACGAGGCCGCAAAACTGGTCAGAAAACAGGGGCTGATCGTTTTTAATTTGAGTATCAGAAAAGGTTCTCCGCTGACGCTCATTAAAAGTTTTAGGGAAAAGGTAAAGTCTGCCGATGTGACCGGATTTACCAGGCAATTGGCAACGATGGTCAATGCCGGACTGCCGATTACCGACTCTTTGATGATTTTAAGGAATCAATCCACAGGCGCCATGCAGAAAGTGACTGCCCAAATATTGGTTGACGTTGAAGGAGGAGCTTCTCTCTCGTCGGCTTTTTCGAAACACCCAAAGGTGTTTTCCTCGACCTACATTGCCCTGTTAAAATCCGGTGAAGCGGGTGGTGTAATTGATAAAGTTTTTGTCAGGCTTGCGGATAATATGGAAAAGGAGCAGGAATTTTCGGGGAAGGTTAAAGGAGCGATGATTTACCCGGGAATCGTCGTTCTGGGGATGGCGGCGGCGGCATTTGTGATGATGGTTTTTGTGATTCCCAAACTGACGGCCATGTATGCCGATTTTAATGCCGAACTTCCCCTGCCGACCAGAATACTCATGGGGATTTCGTCCTTTGCCGTTAACTATTGGTTTCTTTTTATCGCCTTAATAGCGGGAGCCGTGATCGCTTATTCAGCCTATGCCAAAACGAAAAAGGGCCGAAGAAAAATCGACGAGCTGATTTTTAAGGTTCCTATTTTGGGGCCTTTGAAACGCCAGATAGTCTTAACCGAGTTGACCAGAACTCTTTCTTTGATGGTGGGCTCCGGTGTGTCAATCTTGGACGGCATAAATATCACCTCGGGCGTGGTCGGAAATTCTTTGATCTCCGAGGCGTTGGATGATGCCTCCGAAAGTATTGAGAAAGGTTTTCCCATCGCCTACGCCTTTGCCAAACATCCGGAAGCTTTTCCTTTTATCCTTTCGCAGATGATTTCCGTGGGAGAGGAGACGGGAAAAATGGAGGATGTTTTGTCTAAAGTGAGCCATATATTTGAAGTTGAAGCCGATCAGAAGGTAAAAGCGCTGACCTCGGCTATTGAACCTTTGGTGATGATTGTCTTGGGACTCGGAGTAGGGTTTTTGGTGATTGCCATCATCTTGCCGATTTACAACTTGACAAGCCAGTTCTAGATACTAGATACTAGATACTAGATACTTTGTGGAGGGGGTGAATAAAAATTAA
>CAYITS010000014.1:0-12045 GCA_964366385.1 uncultured Gammaproteobacteria bacterium | reverse complement strand
GAGATTTTTTTTGGATCCGCAGGGATTATCCATTCTATGGTTTACTTTAAAAAATCTTGGAAAAATTTGGAAAGAAAAATATGATGCCATAATCCCATTAAACGGAGGTTGGCAGCCGGCAATTATAAGAATAGTTACCTGGTTAAATGGCTCAAAGATGGTTATATCGGGCCATTCGGGAATTGGTTGGGATGACAGGAATAATCTTTGGAGTTTTCCCAACGTCTTTATTGCTTTGTCGACCGGAGCGAAGTTGTGGGCAAAAAAAGCCAATCCTTTTGTTAAAATTGAATACATTCCGAACGGAGTCGATGTCAATAAATTTTGTCCGGGTGGGGAAGCAGTTGAAACAAAGCTTAAAAAACCGATTATTCTTTGTGTCGGGGCACTGACCAAGACGAAGAGAATTGGTCTGACCATAAAAGCGGTCGCTAAGCTTAAAGATGCGAGTTTGTTGGTGGTGGGGAACGGAGATGTAAGATCTAAGATTTATGATTTAGGATTTAGGATGCTGGGAGAGAGATTTCAATTGATTAAAGTGCCCTACGAAGATATGCCCAAGATGTATCGAGCCGCCGGTGTTTTTACCCTTGTATCTGAGCCTTATTACTCCTTTGAAACAGTTCTTGCCGAGGCAATGGCTTCAGGACTTGCCGTTGTTGCAAATAATGATCCGATAAGGAAAGAAATAGTCGGAGACGCCGGGATATTGGTTGATCCTGCAAACACGCACGAATACGCAAAAGCTCTAAAAACTGCCTTAGAGAAAAATTGGGGGGACAAGCCTCGGAGACAGGCAGAAAAGTTTTCTTGGGATATAATTGCAAAGAAGTATGAAAAACTTTTTAAGTTATTAATATGAAGGTAAGTATAGTAATTCCAACCTACAATGAAGAAAAGACAATCGGGGAGTGCCTCGACTCATTATCCCGCCAGTCTTTTCGGGATTTTGAAATCATTATAGTCGACGATGGGTCGACCGACCGAACAATGAGTGTTCTGTCGGAATTAAAAATTAAAAATTTAAAATTTAAAATTTTGAAACAGGATCATAAGGGCGCCGGAACCGCTAGAAATCTGGGTGTAAAGCATGCGGTTGGTGATATTTTAGTCTTTGTTGATGTCGATATGACCTTCGCGCCTGATTTTATTGAGAAATTGATTGAACCAATTAGTGGCGACCCCACTTTGCCCGAAAGGCTTCGCGGGGCCAGGGGAACTTTCAGTAAAGAAGAGTATGTTTTGAATTGGGACAACGTCTGGGCCAGGTGCTGGAATATCAATGAGGGCTGGATGGAGCAAAGAAGGCACCCCAAACACTACCCGGATAAACAAAAGGTTTTTAGAGCGATATTAAAAAGTGAATTTGACAGGGTGGGGGGATTTGACCCAAAACGAGGTTATACCGATGATTGGAGTTTGAGTGAAAGGCTTGGTTACGAGGCGTCGTCTGCAGTCGGCGCAGTTTTCTATCACAAAAACCCCGACGCTTTGCTGAAGGTGTTTAGACAGGCACGTTGGGCGGCGAAACGCAGATATAAGTTGGGCGTGCTTGGTTACTTCGTCAGCTTGGTACGGGTTTCGTTCCCGATATCATTTTTGTCGGGTTTGTCGTCAGCCATTAGACATCAGACATTGGCTATTATTCCTTTTAAGATTGTTTCCGATTTTGGAGCTTTTGTCGGAATTTTGGAGTTTTGGCTTTTGGGAGATTTCAAAAAATGATTTGGCTAATTCTTTTGTTTGGATTTGGACTTAGACTGATATCATTAAATCAGTCTTTATGGCTTGATGAGGCAACCACATCAAGCGTGGCAAGCAGGTTTTCTTTTAGTGAGATTATTACGAAATTTTCTCCGGCTGATTTTCACCCGCCGCTTTATTATTTGGTGCTTCGTGGGTGGAGTATGGTCTTTGGTTTTTCAGAAATTTCACTCAGGATTCCTTCTGTAATTTTTGGGGTGGTAACTATTTATGTTGTTTATTTGATTGGGAAGAATATTTTTAATAAAAAAGTAGGTTTAGTTTCGTCGCTTTTTTTGGCAACTGGCGGACTTCATATTTACTATTCTCAAGAGGCGAGGATGTATGCTTTGACGGCTTTGTTTGTCAGTTGCTTGGTATATTTATTCATTAAGAAGCGGTGGCTGTTGTTTTCAGCATCGCTTGTTTTGCTGGGAATGACGGATTATGTTGCACTTCTTATCGTCCCTATTTTTTGGATTGTCGGCCGAAAAGATTGGCGTAAGTTGGTTATCAGCCATTTACCTTTAGCCATTTCTTATTTTTTTTGGCTGCCGATCCTATTGCAGCAGTTTTCTGCGGGGCTTGCGGCCAGCCAATCAGCTTGGGGGAATCTTTTAGGCAGATCTTCCTTAAAAGAAATTATCTTAATTCCGGTGAAATTTATGCTCGGGAGGATAAGTTTTGAGGATAAATGGTTATATGGTTTGCTTGTTGCAGTAGTTTCGTCGATTTATGGTTATTTGTTGTTTAGGTCAATTAGGTTAATGAGATCAATTAGAAATTTGAAGTTATTATTATTGTGGTTGATTGTGCCTGTTATCTTGGCTGTTGTCATTGCTTTTAAATTACCAATCTTGAGTTATTTCCGTCTGCTTTTTGTTTTACCTGCTTTCTATTTGCTTTTAGCGGGTGGAACTCAGTCTTTGCCGAAAAGATGGCGGAACTTATTTGTCGTTTTAATATTATTCGTAAATCTTACATCCTCAATCTTATATCTGGTTGGTCCCCGCTTTCAGCGCGAAGATTGGCGAAGTATGGCCAAGGCTCTGGGAAGTTCGAAGATCGTTTTTCCGGCAAACTCGCAAAAAGAGGCCTTAAGTTATTATGGAAAAGGGGATCAGATCATTAATTCTGACCAAATTTATAAAAAGGGGAAGGAAATTTGGCTTTCGCGGTATGTTTGGGAGGTGTTTGATCCAAGTGATATCGCCAGACAGAGAATAGAGAGCTTGGGATATAATAAAACCGACGAATATAACTTTAACGGAGTAGTTGTTTGGAAGTATCTAAAATTATGAAGATCGGAATTGACATATCGGCGGTGTTATATGGGACAGGAGTATCCCGGTATACCGAAAACCTTATAAAGAACTTATTACTTGTAGACAAGGAGAATGAGTATGTTTTGTATGGCGGAAGCTTGAGAAGAAGAAACGAGTTTGTTAAATTTGCCTCAAAACTGCATGGCAATTTTAAAAGTAAATTCTTCTTTTTTCCTCCAACCTTGGCCGATGTCATGTGGAACAGAATACACAAAGTTGGAATAGAGAGGCTGATTGGGAAAGTTGATGTTTTTCATTCCTCCGATTGGACGCAGCCGCCCTCGAAAGCCTTTAAGGTGACAACCGTTCACGATTTGATTCCCCTTAAGTTTCCGAAATTTATCCATTCCAAGATCGTCTCGGTTCATAAAAGAAGGTTTGAGTGGGTCAAAAAGGAAGCAGATAGGGTAATAGTTCCCTCAAATGCGACGAAAGAAGATTTATCGGTTTATGGCATACCAAAAGAGAAGATAAGAATTATTCCGGAGGCTCCGGTTCATTCTTTGGTTAAACCGGCGATAATGGAGAGTGTAAAAAGAAAGTACAAGTTAAGAACAAAATATTTATTGGCGGTTGGAGTAAGTCCGTATAAAAATACCGAGCGGATAATAAAAGCTTTTGACTTAGTCGGCGGTGGTTCAGACCTTAAACTGGTTGTAGTCGGCAGACCTAATTATACCGAGATCGATGAAAGAAGAGGAGTCGTGTTTGTTGGGGCAGTGAGTGACGATGACTTGAGTGCTCTGCATTCAGGAGCCGAGGCCTTGATTTTTCCGTCGTTGTATGAAGGATTTGGACTTCCCATATTGGATGCATTTAATTGCAAGACACCCGTTGTAACTTCAAATATTTCAAGTATGCCGGAAGTTGCAGGCGATGCAGCCGTATTAGTAGACCCTTACGATGTAAATTCAATTGCCGAGGGAATTGAAAAAATTTTAAGAGGAAAAAAGGGCTTTGTTGATAAAGGGACCAGGAGAGTTAAAGAGTTCTCTTGGGAAAAAACGGCCAGGGAAACTTTGAAAGTTTATAAAGAAAACTAAAGCCCGCTCCCGGTGTGGGCTTTTACAAGCAGAGCTTGAAATCATATGATAATTGGAATTGACGGCAATGAAGCAAATGTTGGGGAAAGGGTCGGGGTAAATGTGTATGCTTTTGAGCTACTTTGGTCTATTTGGAAATTGAGAAAAGAGTGGGGGAAAAAGCATAAGCTTATAGTTTATCTTAAAAGGCCGCCTTTGGCTGATATGCCGAAGGGAATGCAAAACTTCAGATACAGGATTATTCCGGGTGGGGGTGCTTGGGTAATTACCAAACTTATGCCAAGACTTTTCTTGGATAAAGAAAAGCCGGATGTTTTCTTCTCTCCAAGTCACTATATTCCCCCCCTTGCTCCTATGCCCAAGGTATGCTCAATTATGGACCTTGGATACCTCGAATCCTCGGGACAATTTAAAAAAAGAGACTATTGGCAGTTAAGGGTTTGGAGTGCTATCTCGATTTTACTATCAAAAGCGATCATTTCCATATCCCAAAGCACCAAGAAGGATATTGTACGACATTACCCCTGGTCTTCTAAAAAAGTGTATGTGACCCCCCTTGCTTATGATAAGGAAAAGATTAATACAATGGTCTCTGCGAATGATGTGCGACGCGTCAAAAATAAACATACTATAGTTGGAGATTATATTTTATTTTTAAGCACCTTAAAGCCCAGCAAGAACGTAGAAGGGCTTCTGGATGCCTTTGGCGGCGTTAGGGATGTGTTTCCCGATATCAAGCTGGTTATCGCCGGCAAAAAAGGATGGTTGTTCGATTCGATCTATGAAAAAACCAAGGATTTGGGATTGGAGAAAGGAGTTATCTTTACCGGCTATGTTGCCGAGAGAGATAAACCGGCCTTAATCAAAGGCGCAAAGGCATTTGTACTTCCTTCATATTGGGAGGGCTTCGGACTTGATGTCCTAACTGCTATGGCCAGTGGAGTTCCGGTGGTGGTATCCGATGTCGGCAGTCTGCCTGAGGTGGTGAATGGCGCGGGAATTATGGTAGACCCATACAAGACTAAAAGTATTGAAAGCGGGATTATAAAACTTCTCTCATTAGATAACGTCGGGTATAATAGATACGTAAAGGCTGGGCTGACTCAGGTTAAGAAGTTTTCTTGGGCAGATACCGCTCGGGAAACCCTGAAGATAATTACTAATTCCTAAATGTTCAAAGATAAAACCGGCAAAATACTTTCGGGTGAAAAAGTAATCAAAAAAATATTGTTAAGATTTTATAATTATTGTTTGGATTTTGAGTTGATGCTTTTAAGATGGGTCGGGCATGTTCCGTCTCATACGGTCCGCAACTTTTTTTATAAACTTGCAGGAATAAAACTGGGTAGGAGGGCAACTTTCCATATGTGGGCCAACTTTTTTCAACCCAAAAATATTGAAATTGGAGAGGGTACGGTGATTGGAGACCACGCTTTTATCGATGGCCGCTCTAAAGTAACAATCGGAAAGCAGGTGGACATTGCTTCTTCGGTGATGATTTATAACTCGGAACACGACTTGGAAAAAGAAGATTTTAGGGCGATAGAGGAAGCGGTTGAGATAGGCGATTATGTATTTATTGGTCCACGAGCGATAATATTGCCCGGTGTTAAGATCGGAAAAGGTGCCGTAGTTGCCGCCGGAGCGGTTGTAACCAAAGATGTTGAAGCATTTTCCATCGTCGGCGGAGTTCCGGCCAAGGTGATAGGGGAAAGAAAAAATAAAAACCTCAATTACAAACTGGGAAGGGCAAGACTTTTCCAATGAAAGCTATATATTTTATTCTTTCCTTGTTATTTCTTTTCTATATCGCCCTTCCCACGCCGGCATTTCCCGAACCTCCGGATGATGCTTTGCGGTCGAAGGAATCGGCTGATACGGAAACACCCTTGAGAAGAGCTTATTTTACCAACGCCACAAGGGAGGAAGTAATGGAACATTACCTAAACGAGTTTAAGGGATACAGGTTGAACTACCCTCCCGAAGAATCAGGCGCCATAATTAGAGACCAGACCAGAAGCACTTTTTTGGAAGAAATTGTTCGCCCCTTAAGGGAATCTTTATATATTAATGGTTTTGAGCCGAAAAACGCCAAAGATGCAATCAACATAGAAGGTCTGCCTTGGAGGCAAAAAATCATTGTTAAGTTTGTTCCAAGCAATTTGATAGTTAGAATTGTTGTGGGTTTATTAATTATAATCTCGTTGCCGCTGGTGTATAAGGAATGGAGGAGCAAATGATTGATTTATCGGTAATAATTGTGAGTTTCAATGCCGAAAAATATATGGAAAAATGTCTAAGATCGGTATATGGCTCCCTTTCGGGGATCAGAACCGAAGTTTTTGTGGTTGATAATGCATCAAGCGATAAAGGACCCGATATAGTTGCTAAGAAATTTCCCCAAGTAAAACTGATTAGGAATAAAGAAAATATAGGTTTTGGTCCCGCGTATAATGTTGCCATGAAGAAAGCAAAAGGCAGATATGTTCTTCTTTTAAATCCCGACACGGAAATGGTTCAAAAAGACATGCTTCGTGAGATGATAGATTGGATGGATAAGCATCCTAAAGCGGGGGTTTCGTCTTGCGCATTATTAAACACGGACAGAAGCATTCAGGGAACCGGAGGATACTTTCCAACCATCTCAAGGGTTTTTGCCTGGATGTTGTTCTTGGATGACATTCCTCTTTTAGATAGGCTAATCAAGCCATATCATCCGCTGCATCCATGGTCATTTTTGTATTCCGGAGAAGAATTTTTTAAAAAACTACATGAACAAGACTGGGTTACGGGAGCATTTTATTTGCTAAGGGGCAAAGTATTAGAAGAGGTAGGGTATTTTGATGAAAGTTTTTTTGCCTATGTCGAAGAGGTTGAGTATTCAAAGAGAATAAAAGACGCCGGCTGGGAGGTTTGGTACCTTCCTAAGTGGAAAATAATTCATTACGGACAGGTTTCTTCGAGTAGTGAGTTTGCGACAACCAGGGAATTTAAGGAATTGAAGCAATATTATAAAAAGCACGAACCTGCTTGGAAGATGCCCGTACTCAGAATGCTTCTTAAAATCGGTGCGGTATTAAGAATTGTCGTATTTGGAATATTAAAAGGTCCACAGTCTGTAAAAACATATGTTAAAGCTTTTCAAATTGTCTGACAAGTTAGTAAAATACTCAATTGCCTTTATATTATTGGCGATAACTCTTTATCCAAAGTTTCCTTTTGTCAAAATCCCGGGAACTTATGTGGCGGTGCGTTTGGAAGACTTTTTACTTCTGCTTTTGGCAATTATTTTATTTGTAAAATATTCCCCTAAGATTGGAAGTGTTTTTAAAGGTAAAGTGGAAAGATCCATCATTTTGTATCTTGGGGTGGGGTTGATTTCTTTGATTTCCGGTATTTTCTTAACCCAAACGGTACTTCTTCATATAGGCATACTTCATTGGCTCAGGCGTATTGAATATTTTATTCCTTTTTTTATTGGTCTAATGTATTTCAAGAATAAAAAACCCGGGGGCTTGGATTTTTTTGTTAAGGTTTTAGTCGTTGCTGTGGCAATAATATTTATCTACGGGTTGGGTCAAAAATATCTGAGCTGGCCGGTAATAATTACCCAGAATAGCGAATACGCAAAAGGAATTGCTTTAAGATGGATTCCCGGAAGTCATATTAATTCTACTTTTGCGGGGCACTATGATTTGGCCAGTTTCCTGGTTCTGGTTCTTCCTCTATTTGTAACTTTATTTTTCTTACTTGACGGATTTTGGACCAGGACAGTCTTATCGGGGATAATATTTACGGGTTTATGGCTTTTGGCAAATGCAGTCTCGAGAATTTCCGTAGTTTCTTATCTTTTGGCTTCAACTCTTTCTCTGTTTTTACTTAAAAAATACAGGCAGATTCCACTGGTGCTGATTGCAAGTATTTTGATATTTTCTTTTTCTTCCAATCTTATCGCCCGATACACACAAATTATTGAAGTTTTCTATCTAAAGACAAAGCAAAACCTGAAACTTAATTACAATGTGTATAAATTTTCAGCTTTTGCCCAAGACGGTATTGAATTGCCTAAAAGAAGAGAACCGGATAGACCATTATTCCAACCGGTATCAATATTTGAAGACAGATCGATGTCTATCAGGCTTAATGTAGAGTGGCCGAGGGCAATAAGAGCGTTTTCTAAAAATCCAATTTTGGGAACCGGATATTCCTCTATTACTTTAGCTACAGATAATGATTTCCTGAGACTCTTAGGGGAGGTGGGGATTATCGGTTTTTCGGCTTTTATTTTAATTATCGTTAATATTGCCGTATTGGCAAAGCAGGCGATAAAAAATGTTTCAAAATTTGCCGGTGTTGAAAAAGGATTTGTTATGGCCTATGTCGCGGCTTTACCGGCCGTACTTCTGAATGCTTTTTTTATTGATATTTTTGAAGCTTCGAAGTTTGCCATAATCTTCTGGCTTTTAACCGGAATGTTCGTATCTTTAGTCAGAAATCATGTATATGAAGATAATATTTGATCGTTTCATAATTCGAAAACATTTAGAGTACATATTGTTAGCATTAATCTTGTTGATGGGCGGATTGTTGAGGCTTTATAAAATTAACAATCCTATTGCCGATTGGCATTCATGGCGGCAAGCGGATACGGCCTCGGTTTCAAGAGTATTTGTAGAAAAGAAGATTGATTTATTATACCCCAGATATCACGATATTTCTTCTATTCAGACGGGAATATTCAATCCAAACGGTTATCGTCTGGTGGAATTTCCGATTTACAATGCGATACACGCCATTCTGGTTAAGAATTTTCCTTCAATCTCTCTGGGAATATGGGGCAGGCTATTGTCAATATTTTCGGCATTAATATCTGCGGTTTTTCTCTTTTTGATAGGCAAGAGGTATATGGGCCGATGGGGCGGAGTCATTACATCCCTTTTCTTCATGTTTATGCCCTACAATGTTTATTTTACGAGAATAATATTGCCTGAACCGATGGCAACGGCATTTGTACTAGGATCGGTTTGGCTCTTTATTAAATTTATAGATACCGGGAAACAATCCGCACTGTATCTCTCGGGAGTATTATTGGCGCTGTCTTTGCTGATAAAACCTTTTACTATTTTTTACACACCACCTTTGATATATCTGGCGATCGAAAAATACGGCTTAGAGGGGATTTTTAAAAAAGCAAAGATATTAATAGTATTTCTGATTTTTGTAACTATTTCACTTGTGCCTTTTCTCCTATGGAGAGCCTGGATATCGCAATATCCCGCCGGTATTCCCTTTTTTACTTGGGCTTTCAATGGGGACAGAATTCGTTTTAGGCCGGCATTTTGGCGTTGGCTATTTGCCGAAAGGATTGGTAAGTTAATCTTGGGAGTATGGGGGTTGGTTCCCCTTTCATTGGGCATATTAAGCACAAAAAAGAAAGATTTTTTTAATTTAATATTTTTCTTGGGGGGAGTTTTGTACATGATAGTGATTGCAACCGCTAATGTGAGGCATGATTATTACCAAATTTTTCTTATTCCTATGCTGGTTTTGCTTCTGGCAAAAGGGACTTTATTTATGTGGAAAAACAAAACATTTTCGGGTTGGATTTCAAAATCTCTGGCTGTTTTTTCGATTCTTATAATGTTGATGGTTGGAGCTTACCAAGCAAAAGAATTTTATAAAATAAATCATCCCGAAATAATAGAGGCGGGAAGGGCCGTTGACAGGCTAACTCCAAAAGATTCTCTTGTAATTGCTCCCTACAATGGGGATACGGCTTTCTTATATCAAACAGGACGTTGGGGATGGCCGGCGATAGACGATTCAATCGATCGAATTATCGAAAAAGGAGCGGATTATTATGTTTCGGTTAACATCGGCGATGCGGATACACAGATGGTACTTAAGAGGTTTAAAACTCTGGAGAGGACAAACAATTATGTGATAGTAGATCTTCATCAACCAGTAAAATTATGAAAGTATTGATGCTGACGCCATATTTACCCTTCCCTCCCTCCTCGGGAGGCCAAATCCGTTCATACAATTTAATAAAGCACTTAAGCAAAAAACACGAAATTACCCTTTATTCACTTATAAAAACCGATGAGGAGAAAAAATTCATTTCCGAGTTAAAGAAGTATTGCCAAAACGTTCATGTCTTCAAGAGATCGCGGTCCCCGTGGACCGTAAGGAATATTCTTCTTACCGGTTTTGGACAATACCCTTTTTTGGTGATCAGAAATTTATCTTCCAAAGAAAGATTGGCATTGAAGGCGGAGATTTCAAAAAATAAGTATGACCTGATTCATGCAGAGACTTTTTATGTGATGCCTCATATTCCCGATACTAAAGTACCGATCCTGCTGGTTGAGCAAACGATCGAATATTTGGTCTATAAACATTATGTAGAAAGTATTAAAAATGTTTTCGTCAGGCTGCTTTTATCAATTGACGTTGCAAAACTCAAATTTTGGGAAACTATGTTTTGGAAGAAAGCGGATGGTGTGGTTGCTGTATCGGGTACGGACAAAAAAGAGATGCTAAAGCTGGCGCCGAAACTTGAGGTGGGGCTGGTTCCCAACGGAGTTAATTTGGATTTTTTTCAGGCAAAAAGGAAGTGGAAGAATAATGACCCGCGGGTGCTTTTTGTGGCAAATTTTAAGTGGTTGCAGAATGTTGAAGCGGCGGAACTTTTACTTGATGAAGTTTTTCCAAAGATCCGCGAGAAACTCCCGCAGGTAAAAGTGTGGATAGTTGGGCAGTACGTTCCACCCGAAATAATGGCAAAAGCGGGGAAAGATGTCCTGATTGACAATTTGAAGGAAGATGATGAAGAAGGAATAAAGAGAGCTTACTTTGAAGCCTCGGTTTTCGTTTCCCCCTTAAAAGGTCCGGGAGGAACAAGACTTAAGCATTTTGCGGCCATGGCGGCAAAACTTCCCTTGGTGACAACCAAGGTAGGGGCAGAAGGGCTGGGAGTCGTTGACGATGAGCATATTTTGGTTAGAAATGATCCGGAAGGGTTAGCGGAGGCGGCTATACACATTTTGCAGGATCCTGCAAAAGCCGAAAGCCTGGCTGAAAACGCCAGGAGGTTGGTTGAAGAAAAATACAGTTGGCTTAAAATGGGCGAATACTTGAATAAGATTTATGAAAGGACCGCAAATGTCAAAAAACATTAAGCTGTCGATAATTATTCTTAATTACAATACGAAGAAACTTCTTGAGGATTGTCTTAAATCTATTAAAAAGTGTGAAAGGGAAGTTCCGTTGCAAGTGATAGTGTCCGATAACGCTTCGAGTGACGGAAGTGCGGACATGGTGAAAGAAAAATTCCCTTGGGTAACCTTGACGGAAGGCCCCAACGAAGGATTTTCCAAGGGAAACAACAGGGCGAGACTGTTGGCTAAAGGCGATATGGTTCTTTTCTTAAATCCCGATACGGTTGTCAAGAGAGGGGTTTTAAAAGAAACAACAGATTTTTTAATGACCCATAAGAACGTTGGTGTTTTAACTTGTAAATTGGTTCTTCCAGACGGGAGCTTGGATAAAGATACGCGCCGTAGGTTTCCTACTCCTTGGATTTCTTTTAATCGCTTAATTTTAAAAAATGGCTGCAAGTATTGGTATCAGGATGTTCCGGACAATGTTATTCAGGAAGTAGACGCCATTCAGGGAGCATTTTTTTTAACCCGGAAGAAAGTCTTAGACGATGTGGATTGGTTTGATGAAGATTACTTTTTTCAAGGTGAAGACATTGACCTGTGTTGGAAGATTCGCAAGGATGGATGGAAAATAATTTACTATCCGGATGTTTTTATTTACCACTTAAAAGGAGCATCAACGGGGAAAAGTGAACTTTGGAAAGCAAAAATATCTCTTAAACACAAACTTAAGGTAAAACTTGCCACAGTCGAAGCAATGGAAATATTCTT
>CAYITS010000013.1:10927-13372 GCA_964366385.1 uncultured Gammaproteobacteria bacterium | reverse complement strand
TTAAATATTTAAAAGATATTCTTTGGTAAAAGGGGAGAGTATCTTTGTCGGATTTGCCAGATGGTTTCGGGGGTTAACCGTTTGGTTTATCTTTTCAACCTTTCTGGGTTTTGCCTGGCCGGGAATCGCGGCGGCTTCGGCAAAATTGATAGGAGCCGCGGTAGGTTTTGAAAAAAGCCACTATCTGGCCATCGGGTTTTTGCTTTTGATGGGGATAATCCTTACTTTGGGTCCGGTTTTGTATAGAACCGTTGAAAAAATCGCCATGACTTTGATTGTTCTTGGAGTTCCGGGAATATTTATTTTAACCTTGGTTTTGGCTTCAAAGACAGATTGGCAGGCTTTATTTGCCGGAATAGTCGGGGTGGGGGAAGGGTATAGATTTCTGCCTAAAGGCATCTCTATTGCTTCCTTTTTGGCGGCTTTTGCTTTTGCCGGTGCAGGAGGAAACCTGAATTTGGCCCAGTCTTTCTATATCAAAGAAAAAGGGTATGGGATGGGAAAGTTTGCAGGAAGAATTACAAGCATTCTGACGGGAAAAGTGGAAGATATAAAACTCGAGGGGGCTAAGTTTGAGATGAACAGTCAGAACTTAATCCGATTTAAGAAGTGGTGGAAACTAATCAATCTTGAGCATTTATTGGTCTTTTGGTTTATCGGAGCCGTCACCATTTGCTTGCTGGGTCTTTTGGCTTTTTCGACTGCCTTTGGTAAAACCACACCGGCCGCCGGGATTGATTTTGTCTTGTACGAAGCTTCGGCAATAGCTCAAAAAACGTTTCCCTTCTTCGGAACCCTATTTTTATTTGTTGCCGGCATTTTGCTTTTTTCAACCCAGATGACGGTCTATGACGCAACCAGCAGGATAATGTCCGAAAACCTTCTTATTCTAAATAAAGAAAAGTGGGGTTCGCAAACTCTTCCCAAGATATATTATTCCTTTCTTTGGGCCCAAATTGTTTTTGGAGTGGTGATATTTCTAACGGGTTTAAGAGAGCCTTTTTTTCTTCTCATTCTCTCGGCCTTAATTAATGCCGGAGCGATGTTTGTCCATATCGGCTTGACTCTTGTTTTAAACCTTACTAAGCTGGAAAAGCCCATCAGGCCGTCGTTCGCAAGAATTACAGCCATGGTTTTTTCCTTTGCCTTTTTTGGGTATTTAACCATAAGAACGATACTAAAAATCTGATATGACAGCTCTGGCCCTTATTATTAGCCTGTTCGTTTTGACGTTTATTCTGATTAAGGTCTCCGATCACGTTGTAATTGCCATCAGACATCTTTCCCGCCTTACCCATACGGGAATTTTTGTTTTATCGGCAATTGTCATAGCTTTAGGGACTTCACTTCCTGAGCTTTTTGTCAGCACAACTTCAGCCCTGAGAGGGGTATCCAATTTATCTTTGGGGGTAATTGTAGGTTCAAATATTGCCAATATAGCCTTAATTACGGGAGTCGCCACTCTGGCTGTAGGGAAAATAAAAGTACAAGGGGGGTTTATTAAACACGATCTGTGGGTGGCGTTGGCTGCAGGAGTACTGCCGATACTTCTGATTGTTGACGGCAGACTCTCAAGGGTTGACGGCTTTGTCCTGCTTGCGGTCTATGCCGCCTATACTACCGGTTTTTTGAAGATCCGTTTTTGGGAAATAAAAGAAAGCCACAAAAAACAAAGCTTTATCCTGAGGTTTTGGAGGCAGTTAAGTCATATCGAAAGCACAAAAACGAAAGAATACGGAAGATTATTTGTCAGCGTTGCCGTCCTTCTTTTTACGGCGGATTTGATTGTCAGAGCGGCTACCGCTCTGGCAACCATAGCGGGCGTTCCGGTATTTTTAATCGGAATTATTTTTATTGCCATCGGAACGTCTCTTCCCGAATTGGCTTTCTCGCTTCGGGCCGTTGAGGATAAAGAACCGACGATGTTTTTCGGCAACCTTTTGGGCTCAACGATAATCAATTCAACTCTAATCGTTGGGCTGGCGGCCGTTATCAGCCCTATTCAGGCGGTGGTATTTGGCGAATATCTTGTTTCGGGAATTGCTTTTGTGGTGGTGTTTTTGACTTTTTGGTACTTTATCAGAAGCAAATATAGGTTGGACAAGTGGGAAGCAGTTGTGCTTCTTGGACTTTACTTGACCTTTGTTCTTCTTGAATTTGTCTTGTAAATTGTGTATTGTTTATTTGAAGGGGGTGATAAGTATGGCAACAGGACTTAAGAAAGAAACAGCCGCGGCTTTAGCCTATGTTTTGGGCCCGGTAACGGGTATAATTTTTTTGATTGTTGAAAAAGATCCCTTTGTTAAGTTTCATGCAATGCAGTCGATAGTTACTTTTGTCGGACTTTTTGCTTTGCAGTGGATTTTAGCCTTTACACTGATACTGGTCTTTCTGGTACCTTTGGTAGGAATACTCATGTTTGTGCTTTGGCTTCTTCTTATCTAC
>CAYITS010000013.1:0-10827 GCA_964366385.1 uncultured Gammaproteobacteria bacterium | reverse complement strand
TTGGTAGGAATACTCATGTTTGTGCTTTGGCTTCTTCTTATCTACAAAGCGTGGCAGGGAGAAAGTTGGGAAGTGCCGGTTTTCGGTAAACTTGCAAAACAGCTATTGAAAAGAGTCTGACGGTGCAGGCAGGCTTGATTAACCTTTAAATGTGTTTGAAAATCGGATAAAGGCAGGGGAACTTCTTGGCTCGAGGCTTTCTCTGTATAAAGAAAGCAATTCTTTGTTGGCGGCAATTCCCAGAGGGGGAGTGGTGGTCGGAAAAGCAATTTCGGACATGCTCAAGATTCCCCTAACCCTCGTTCTTACCCGTAAAATCGGCGCTCCCGGCCAAAGCGAGCTTGCCATCGGCGCAGTAGCTTCCGGCGGAGTTATCGTTCGGGACGAAAAGTTAATTTCCGATCTTTCGGTGAGTGAGAAATATATAAAAAACGAGATAAAAGAAGAGACAAAAGTGATGGCTTTAAGGCAGAAAAAATACGGCAAATGCACGATCAACCTGAGAGGAAAACAGATGATTTTGGTTGATGACGGAATCGCAACGGGAGCCACGGTAAAAGCCGCAATCGCTTATTTAAGGAAACAGAAAGTTAATAAGGTAATTTTGGCCGTTCCCGTTGCTCCAAAAGATGCTGTCGAGGAATTGAAACCCTTGGTAGACAAGATTATTGTTCTTGATACCCCCGACGATTTTTCCTCCGTGGGGCAATTTTATCGATATTTCCCCCAAGTGACGGATGAAGAAGTGGTAAAATTACTTCAGCAATGAAACTCATAATAAGTATTGGTAATCCGGGGGAGAAATATAAAAATAATCGGCACAATGCCGGATACTTAGTTATTGATGTACTTAAGAAATTAAGAACTAAAGAACTAAAGAACTTAATTTTAGCCAAAACCGACACTTACATGAACGACTCCGGTAGTTTTGTCAGTAAACTTATCAACCATTATTCATTAGACATTAACCATTTATATGTGGTTCATGATGATTTGGATTTGCCCCTTGGAACCTGGAAAATACAGTATGCAAAAGGACCCAAAGATCACGGCGGAATTAATGATATTGAACAAAAATTGGGAACAAAAAATTTCTGGAGAGTAAGGGTCGGGGTGGACAATAGAAAACCCGAAGTCAAAGTTTCCGGCGAGGAGTATGTTCTGCAGGATTTCACAAAAAAAGAAGTAGTCCAGGTAGAACAAGTAATTAAAAAAGCAGTACAGGAATTATGCAAAAAGTTGGCGACATCTTAAAAAAATTCGTTTCCGATGAGGATAAATATGTATCCCGGGAATTTCAAAAATACGGGTATGAGCTGGCTAAAGAACTTGGGGATTTAAAAAACAAATCCCTGTATTTTAAACTGGCGAAGACGGTTCCGAGAGCACTCCTCGAAACAGCCAGAAATTTCATTAAAGACGCATATAACGTAAAATCAAGGCCAAAACTGTTCATGTGGAAACTCAAACAATCAAAGAACAAAATTTCTTGAGTTCTTATGTAGAGTTTGTGGCATAATAGAGTTGTAGATGAAAAGACAAACTTTCATATATTTTTCTTTTCTTATTTCCTTTTTTCTTTTAATTTCCCTCTACAGGAATTGGCTTGATTTTTATTATTGGCCGTTTTGGCTGGGAGGGATTGTAGGCATCCTTCTTCCGGAACTCGATCATCTTGTCTATGTCTTTTTTTTAAATCCCCATGAAGTTACGTCGCAGAGGGTGCGGTTTCTTTGTAAAAACAGACAGTTTAAGAGGTGTGCTCAATTATTGCTGTCAACCGGACAGGAAAGAATAGGGTTGATTTTTCATACAATCCTCTTCCAGGCAATTTTTATGGCATTAACCTTTTGGGTAATGACTTCCTCAACGAGTCTTTTCGGAAAGGGGATAGTCTTGGCTTTTTCTCTCCACCTGGTAATCGATCAGATAGACAAGAAGCAACCAAAAATTCTTTTGGTCTTGGCTGTTTTCCTGATGTTAATCTTCGGATTTTTGTTGTAATATTTCCCGTATGCTTTCCGCGTTCGACAGTGCCAAGAAACAACTTGATCAAGTGGTTTTGCTTCTTGAAGGCGAGTACCAAGACCGGGAAAAACTCCATAAAGCCATCGGCCTGCTGAAAAAACCCCAAAATTTTTATAGAAAAGCACTAAAAATAAAACTTGATGATGGGAAAAATGCCTCGTTCCCGGCATTCAGGTGTCAGTACAATAATGCCAGAGGGCCTTTTAAGGGGGGAATACGCTTTCACCCCAATGTCTCGGAAGATGAAATGAAGGCCCTGGCTTTTTGGATGACCGTAAAATGTGCGGTTGTGGGTATTCCCTACGGGGGTTCAAAAGGAGGAGTAATTGTCGATCCGTCGGCGCTCTCTTCGGCAGAACTTAAACGGCTTGCGAATAAGTACGCGGAGTTCATTACGCCTTTTGTCGGACCGTGGATTGATGTTCCTGCCCCGGATGTTAATACCAACGGGCAAATTATGGCCTGGATGCTTGAAACTTACGAGAAAAAGATCGGGACGCATGCCCCGGCTGCCTTTACCGGGAAACCGATTGCTTTGGGAGGATCTCAGGGTAGAGAAGAAGCGACAGGATTAGGGGGAGTGTTCGTACTCGAAGAGTATGTTAAAAGTAAAAAGTTAAAAGTTAAAAGTTTGACAATTGCAGTACAAGGATTTGGAAATGTTGGTTATTGGTTTGCGAAACTGGCCGGCGAAGCCGGATTTAGGGTGGCGGCCATATCGGACTCTTCGGGAGGAATTTACGATAAAAAAGGCCTTGACATTGATGAGATTGCCAAGATAAAAGAGAAAAAAGGATCTTTAAGAATAAATATTACCAATGAAGAACTTTTGGGTTTGGACGTGGATGTTCTGGTTCCAGCCGCCTTGGAAAATGCGATACAAAAACCAAATGCTAAAAATATAAAGGCTAAATTGGTTTTGGAGATGGCCAATGGTCCGACTACACCCGAAGCGGAAGAGATACTTTTTAAGGCCGGTATTGATGTAATTCCGGATGTTTTGGCAAATGCGGGCGGGGTAACCGTAAGCTACTTTGAGTGGGTGCAGAATCTGCATGGTTATTATTGGACTAAAGAGGAGGTAGATAAAAAACTAAAACCGATTATGACCTCGGCATTTAACGATATTCAACAGGCAGTGGAGGACAAAAAAGCGCCTTACCGCAAGGCGGCTTACTTTTTGGCCGTCAAGCGCATAATCGACGCGATGATACTGAGAGGAAGGGTTTAGTTTGCTTTTTCTCGTCCCCTTAAGTATTGGAGAAAATTTCCGGGTTTCATGATAACAATATCCAAATCGTTTTTAATTTTTGTTATGTTGTAATGTTTGGTATTGTGTGTAAGGAGAATATTTGAACCTGATTTTTGTGCGCCGACGACTACATGAGAGTCTTCATTATCAAAAACAAATTTTGAATAGGACTTTAAAATATGTTCCTTGGAAAGATTAATAGAAAATATCTTGATATTTTTTAGTAAAGCCGTTGCTTTTTTGGGTTCAATTCCATGCCGTTTTGATACTTGTATAACTTCTTTCTTGACAGCCGTGGAAATAATCTTTTTAACTTTTGTATGAGTTATCAACTCATATGATGCACCACTTCGAGAAAGAAGAGACGAGATAATGACGTCAGTATCTAAAAAGACTGTGAGTTGTTCCATGTGTCCTTGCGAACTTTTCTAAGTGTCTTTTCAATTCTTTTGAGATTTTTCTCGTCCTCTAATTGGGCTTGATAGATATCTTCGTCCATTCCGGTAAAGACGAAAGACATAGATGAAGCAGGAATCCTATAAACTTTGCCGAACTTTCTTGCAACAATTTCTCCACGGCCTATAAGTTCGTAAACCGTATTTTTACTAAGCTGTAAAATTCCAGCAACCTCTTCAGGAGTATATGTTCTTGGTTGTAACATGACCAAATTGTACTAAGGGTGGCTAAACATGTCAATAGATGTTTATTCTTTGCAGCAGTCGATGGCTTTTTGAACGATTGCACCGAGCTTATCGAGGATAGAAACCGATTTTGCCCTCTGACCCTTGTCGTCTATTAACTCCAAACTGTCGTCTGGCACCCGTAATTTGTCATTTGGCATTTGTATTATTTTCAGGTTGATTCCCCAGAATAAGGAGTAGAGTTTATACGATTTATCGAAAAGATTCCACGCTTCCTCTTTCTTACCCTTCTTTAACTGTTTCGTTCCCACTTCCATGACTCTCATTGAAGCCGCCAGTAAATGCTTTGAAATACACCAAACCTCTCCTTCGTAATCCTTGATTATATTTTTTAAAAGGTCTGTTCTCATTGCCCGAACTTCATTAAGAAGGTCCAGGTATTTAATGTTTTTTGTTTTTTGGGCGGTAAAAAAAAGATGCTCTTCGATTGAAATTAAGTTCATTATTGCAATCGAAAGATCCTCATCGGAAGAGAGATCCAACTTTTTCTTCTTGGCAAACTTATCAACTTTTTGAATTAACGTTTCTATGTCCTTTGCGTTTGTCATATGGTTACATCCGAATGATATATACATTACATGATATATACATTGCATGATATATACATTACATGATAAAAAAAAGCTTCATTTTGCACAACGGACAAAAATCCTTCTTGACAGCGTATCCTCCTGGAGGGGATACTGCTTTTTAGTAAAACTAATTAAATGGCAAAAGATCTGAAGTTTATAATAGGGGCATTTTTGGTTTCGATTCTGGTAATCGTCGGAGTTGCTTTTTTGGTCTCTAAAGGAGCAAGCAACCAAGCTGAGACTCCTTTGACCGAGATCCCGGGGCTTACCTCTACTCCCGAAAGTTATGATTTGGGAAATGTGCCGATTGATGGAGGGATGGTGACTAAAAATTACGAAATTAAAAATACCACCAAAGAGAAAATGAAGTTAAAAAAGATTGCCACTTCCTGCATGTGCACCAAAGCATCTGTCGAAGCAGGGGATAAAAAGACCCGCTTCTTTGGAATGGAAGGCCACGGAGACGCAAACCCGGCGGTTAATTTGGAACTTAAGGCCGGAGAGACAGCCAAAGTTGTTGTCAATTTTGATCCTGCCGCCCATGGCCCGCAGGGGACCGGGGCGTTTGATAGAATCGTCTGGCTATATTTCTCCGAGGGGGTCAAGGAGTTGAAGTTTAATGGGGAAGTGATTAAATAATTTTTAATTTTCAATTTACAATGAATTTTCAATTTACAATTTTCAAATTTGAAACAAAGGCTTTTTTGTTTTCTTTAGTTTTACTTTTAACTTTTACCTTTTCACTTTTAACTGCGCCCCCAGCGCTTGCCCATTGTCCGCTTTGTGTTGCCGGGGCGGCGACGGGACTGACTTTGACCAGATGGGTTGGGATTGATGATTCAATAGCCGGAGTCTGGATTGCGGCGCTTTTGGGGGCAACTTCCTTTTGGACTTATTTGGCGGTTAGTAAGAAAAAAAGGCTTCCTTTTGCCAAGCCCTTAATTTACATTTTGCTTTTTGCGGCGACTTTGTGGAGTTTTTATAAATTCCGGCTTATTATTAGAATGGATCAGATATTTGGGTTAGATAAGCTGACTTTCGGGATGGTTGCGGGTGGAATTTTATTTTACCTGGTGGATATTTTGGATGATATCGTCATTAAAAGAAAGGGAAAAGTGCTTTTCCCTTATCAAAGAATGATTGTCAGCCTGGGATCGATGGTAATTTTGAGTCTGGCAATTTATATTTTAATTAATTTTTTTATTTAGCAAAATGACCAAGGGAAGAATTTTACTCTTAATTGCTTTTATAACTCTCGGATTTTCCGGTCTTTTTCTGGGTATGAATATGGGAAAAATTACCAAGAAGTTTGAAGAAAAAAAGGCCGCCAAGCAAAATGAACAGGAAAAAGCCGGACTCGAGAAGCTGGCGATTGAAGTTTTGCCCAAAGAAGGTTTTACGCTTCCGGTTTCCTGGGGAGATATCGGGCCAAAGTTAATCGAATTGGGCGTAGTTGATGAAGCGAAGTTTGAACAGGCGGTACGTTTGACGGATGAGCAAAAAGAAATTTTGACAAAAGGTAAAGATGCTCAAGTGAAGATAGACAGCCAAAACAGTCAATTTGTGGTTGATCTTCTTTGGGCAATCGGTTTGGCCCAAAAATCAATTGTTTACGATGAAGGCCCTATGGGTAAGGAGTACAAGAAAGATGTTGGTAATTTTGCCTCAACCGGCGGCTGGACTTTGGCAAAAGGGGATGCGGTTAAATATTTAAACAGGTTCGACCTAATACCTCTAACGGATGAACAGCAAAAGCGGGTGGGCGAGATAGCAAAAAATGTCTATAGACCTTGCTGCGGAAACTCAACCTGGTTTCCCGACTGCAATCACGGCATGGCGGCGTTGGCTGCAATTGAGCTCATGGTTGCAAAGGATCTTTCCGATGAAGAAATTTACGACAACATTCTTAAACTTAATTCTTTTTGGTTCCCGGACACCTATTTAACGACAGCTGTTTACTTTGATAGGCAAGGGACTTCTTGGAACAAGGTGGACGCGAAGGAGGTTCTGGGGGAGAAATTTTCTTCAGGTCAAGGCGCGGCGGAAATTACCAAAAAGGTCGGACCTTTGCCGTTTAGTGAAGTAATCGGTGGAAGTTGTGGAGCGTAAAGAGGGTGAGAAATATGAAGTTAAACGAAAAAGCATTGGCAAACGCCTCGGCCGCAGTTGTAGGGGTTGTTTATATATTTTGTGCGGCGGCTGTGGCCATTTTTCCGGGTATTTCAAAAATAATTGCCGGAAGCTGGTTCCACGGTCTTGATTTGGAAGCAATCTGGACGGGAGCTCCCAGGGGAAACTTTATCCTTGGTCTTATTACGGCGGCAGCCGGGGTGTGGCTAATTGGTTGGTTATTTGCTTGGTTATACAACAGATTAGTTAAATTTTGAATGGAATATGCATACGGGAATTGGATTTTAGTAATAGCTTTAAGCGGACTATTTATTTGGTTTGCTTATGATGCTTTTAAACCCAAAACAGGTATCGACTGGCGATCGTTTGGGGCTTTCTCCGCTTTTATCATCGCTTTATTTACGGAAATGTATGGTTTTCCCTTAACGATATATTTACTTTCTTCGTGGCTGGGAGATCGGTTCCCGCAAATTAACTTTTCTCATAATTCCGGTCATTTGTGGGAAGATTTATTGGGTAATAAAGGCGATCCCCATTTTAGTATTCTCCACATTTTAAGTTATGTTTTAATTATCGGAGGGGTAATCTTAATTAGTGCTTCCTGGAAAATACTTTATCAGGCTACGAAGAAACATACAATTGCTGTAAAAGGCCCTTATAAGTACATACGACATCCTCAATATGTTGGCTTTGTGGTAATCATTTTGGGGTTTTTAATGCAATGGCCGACTCTACCGACTTTAATTATGGCACCAATTTTAATTGTTATGTATATAAAATTAGCCGGAAAAGAAGAGCGAAGTGTTTCTGCAGCATTTCCTAATTATCAATCTTATTGTAAAAGCACTCCGGCGTTTATACCTTCAGCTAAAAAGATTTTGACCATGATAGGGCATAAGTTGAAGAAAATTTATGGCTAAACCTGAAATGAAACCTAAAGTTAGTGGATTATTGGCCTCCTTAGGCCTCTTGGCGGTTTATTTTTTACTGGTAGGCCTGATTTCGGGGCCCGGTTTTGCCCTTAGTCAATTTACAAAATATTGGTATTTTATCTTAGGATTGGCATTGGGATTTGGAGTCCAAGTCGCTTTATATACGAAGTTTAGACAATTGGTTCAAGGGGGAGCCGGGGGGGTGGTTGCGGTAACCGGCACGACGAGTACCGTGGCCATGGTATCCTGCTGCAGCCACTATTTGGCCAATCTCTTGCCGCTTCTTGGAACGGTAGGAATTCTGACTGTTATATCTCAATATCAAATTGAACTTTTTTGGGTTGGACTGATAGCTAATTTATTGGGAATTTTGTATTTAACAAATAAGCTCAGAAAAATTTCAAAATGAAAATGAGAAAATGGAAATTTTCGGGGTAATTGACAACTATGATATTATTAAAGTTGCCTTACCCCACCGGGGAGGGTCAAGCTAAAATGTCACGAAACAAAAAGGAAATAATTAAAAGACTAAAAACAGCCCGTGGTCATCTAAAGAAAGTGATTGAGATGGCCGAGGAGGGGGAGTATTGTATTGATATCCTCCAACAGTCTCTGGCCGTCCAGGCTGCCTTAAAGAGGGCAGATGAGGAGATCTTGGCAGACCATTTGACTCACTGCGTCCGGGGAGCGCTTTCAGATAAACAAAAAGACAAGCAATTAGAAGAGATTCTTGAGATTTTTAAAAAAGGAAGAGTCTAAAATGGCAGAGAAAAAATATATTTGTCCGATGCATGCTGACGTCAAGTCCGGTAACCCCGGAAGTTGTCCCAAGTGCGGGATGGAAATGCTTGCCGGCCGCAGCCCCGGCGAAGGCTGGTCGTGGCGGGAGAAATTCAGGATGAGTATGACTATGTCCATGGGCATGGAGCATGGAGGGTTGGCCGGCCGCGAGATGGCCAAACTCATGGAAGAAGACATACGCAACAAATTCTTCTTTGCCCTGATTCTCTCAATTCCGATTATTTTTTACTCTCCTTTAGGAGAGAAAATCTTGAGAGTGTCGCTTCCGGCCCCAATTCCGGTTCCTTGGTTACTTTTTATACTAACCACCCCTGTCTTTTTATATTCCGGGTGGATTTTTCTCTATTCAACTTATAAAGCTTTACAAGCGAAAACACTCAATATGGCCGTTCTTATTGCCGTTGGGATAACGGCGGCTTATACATTCAGCGTTCTCCTCACTTTTTTAGGAAAAAGTGATTCTTATTA
This sequence comes from uncultured Gammaproteobacteria bacterium, assembly GCA_964366385.1. Classification (GTDB taxonomy): domain Bacteria; phylum Patescibacteriota; class Microgenomatia; order UBA8517; family UBA8517; genus CAYITS01. Next base: position 1,943 of record CAYITS010000013.1, on the reverse strand, counting down.
TGAGGCCGCGGTGTTATTAATCACTTTTGTGTTATTTGGCCACTGGATGGAAATGAAGTCCCGGCGGGGGACAACTGACGCCTTGCGCGCCCTTTTTGCTTTAGTTCCTCCCCAGGCAAGGATAATCAAAAATGGAAAAGAAGTTATGATTCCAACTTCCGATGTCAAAGTCGGAGATGTTGTTATTATTAAGCCGGGAGACAAAATTCCGGTGGACGGTGTTGTGATGGAGGGAGAGACTGCGATAGACGAGTCGCTTGTGACCGGAGAATCAATCCCTGTAGAAAAGATTAAAGGGGATAAAGTTATCGGTGGGTCAATTAATCAGGCCGGATATATAAAGTTTGAAGCAACAAAAGTCGGAGAAGACACGGCTCTGGCTCAAATTGTAAAACTGGTGGAAATTGCCCAAAATTCAAAAGCCCCGGGACAAAAAATTGCGGATAGATTTGCGCAATATCTCGTTATTGTCGCAGTTGGCGGGGGACTTATCACTTTTGGAGTTTGGTTTTTTGTTTTAGGACAGCCGGTTTTGGCGGCCCTTACTTTTGCAATATCAACGATAGTTATTGCCTGCCCGGACGCTTTGGGGCTGGCAACGCCAACAGCCGTAGCGGTTGGAACCGGACTGGGTGCAAAGCATAACATCCTAATTAAAGATGCTGCAACCCTCGAACAAACTTCCAAAATTCAGGCCATAGTTTTAGATAAAACAGGCACCCTTACTGCCGGCAAACCCGTGATTACGGATATAATTCCCTCCGATTGGATTTCGGAAAGAGAAGTTCTTAGTTTAATGGCCTCGGTTGAGGCCAAATCGAGCCATCCTTTAAGCAAGGCGGTTTTAGACGAGGCAGAAAGAAGAAAAATTGATATAAAAGACAAGGTAGAAAGATTTAAAAATATATCCGGTCACGGAGTTGAAGCTACAGTCTTGGGGAAAGAAGTGCTGGTAGGGACGGTAAAGCTGATGAAAGATAGAGGCATCAGAATAAATTCTTTAGAAAAAGACGTAGACAAGCTTTTGGGCGAAGGTAAAACAATAATGATTTTGGCTGTGAATAGAAAAATAGCGGGTGTTGTGGCTGCTCAGGATCCGGTAAAGCCAACTGCGGCAAAAACCATAGCCCGCATGCAGGAGCTCGGACTTGAAGTCGCTATGATTACCGGGGATAACCAAAAAACAGGAGAGGCCATTGGTAAGAAACTTGGAATTGATAGGGTTTTTGCGGAGGTTTTGCCTGAAGATAAAGCCAAATATGTCAAAAAACTGCAGGAGGAGGGTAAATTTGTGGCCATGGTTGGAGATGGAGTTAATGATGCTCCGGCTCTGGCGCAATCTGATATTGGCATTGCCATTGGAGCGGGAACTGATGTCGCCATAGAAACAGCCAAGATAGTCCTGATGAGATCCGAACCGGCCGATGTTTTAAGAGCCATCCGTTTGAGTAAGGCGACAGTCAGAAAGATGAAAGAAAATCTTTTCTGGGCGTCAATTTATAATATCTTGGCAATTCCAATTGCGGCCGGCATCCTTTATCCGAAATTTGGAATTTCACTTCGGCCTGAGATTTCTGCGCTTTTGATGAGTGTTTCTTCGATAATTGTTGCGACTAACGCAGTTTTACTAAACCGTGCAGAAAAAGACTTGATAGAAATTTAAAGATGTTTACCAAAATTTTTCGTGAACATAAATTTTTAACAATACTATGCCTTGCAGCCGTATTTGTGGGAGTTTTATTGCTATTCAGATCCGGCAAAATAAACTCCTTGAATAAGGTTAACCGGGTTACGCAATCTTCGGAAGCTACTTCTTCGATGGATGATCATCACAAACCACCCCCGCCGGCTGATGACGGCACCTTCAAATCACTCTTGGACAAACCCGCCCCCGATTTTACTCTTGAGGCGTACGACGGCAGGAGAATTAGTCTTAAAGATCT
>CAYITS010000012.1:0-13415 GCA_964366385.1 uncultured Gammaproteobacteria bacterium | reverse complement strand
GTTTTGGTTGAGGAATACTTGGTTGGAAGGGAAGTAACTTGTGCAGTTTTGGGAAACGATGATCCTCAAGCCCTGCCTGTTATAGAGATAGTTCCCAAGAAAGGAAAATTTTTCGACTATGGATCAAAATATACGGAAGGCGGGGCGGATGAAATTGTTCCAGCAAGAATTTCCAAGTCGTTGACTAAAAAAGTTCAAGAAATTGCCGTTAAAGTTTATCAAGCCATTGGTTGCACAGGTTTTGCCAGAGTTGATTTTCTTTTAAGGGATAATAAATACCCCGTCGTTTTAGAAATAAATACTATTCCGGGATTAACTTCAATGTCTTTATTTCCAAAGGCAGCCAAAGCTGCCGGTATTTCTTATAGTCGGTTACTTGATAAAATAATAGAATATGCTATCGCAAAAGTTTAACCCAATCATTCGTTGGTGGGTAACGCCTAAGTTGCCTTATCATGATATTTTCGGACTCCCTCTTTTAAGGAATAAAAGTGTCTTTGGTAGGGTAATACATCTAATTTCCCACTGGTTGATTCACCCATTTAAGAGAAGATTGGCTCGATGGTATTTAAAAATCCTACAAGAATTTACGGATATAAAAGTAATTGGAGTCACCGGAAGTGCAGGAAAAAGCACCACAGTACAGATGATAGCCTCAATTTTGAAGCGATCTGCAAAAACATCAGCAACTCCTCCTAGTATCGATCCTGTATATAATGTTCCAAATACAATCTTAAAAACACCATATGGTACGAAATTTCTTATTTTGGAGTTTTCAGTAGAATATCCGGGGGAAATGGATTTTTACCTTTGGCTGGCTAAGCCGGATATTGGTGTGATTACCAATATTTTTCCTACCCATACGGAATTTTTGGGAAGTGTTGAGGGAGTTTTTAAAGAGAAAAGTAAATTAGTTGAGAGTTTAACTAAAGATGGTTTTGCAGTTTTAAATGAAAAAGACCAGAGATTAAAAAAACTGGCGCAAAGATCAAAGGCTAAAATTGTTTGGTTTGCTGCTAAAGGTAACCCCTTGGAGCAAAACGCCCAGGCGGCAAAAGCAGTTTGCAAATGCTTAAATATTTCTTCGGCCAAGATAACTCAGGGGATAAAAAATTACAAAGGACTCGAGCACCGATTAAAAATTATTCACCACCAATCGGGCGCAGTAATACTTGATGACAGTTATAACAGCAATCCCCAAGCAGTTTTGGCAACAATTAATGTTTTTAATAAACTTGCCGGCAAAAACCAGAAAATTGCTATTTTGGGAGATATGCTCGAATTAGGCGCGTATGAAGAAGAAGGTCATCGCTTGGTCGGTAAAAAGGCAGCGGAATCTAATTTTAACTGTGTTATCGGTGTCGGTAGGGCTGTTAAACTTCTAATTGATGAGGTAAATAAAAGTTCTCCCAAAACTAAAACAATTTTATTCCCCACGGTAAATAATGTTTCAAAGGAGATCCGGCAATTTTTACGACCCGGGACAAGTATTTTAATCAAAGGATCCCGATCAATAGGGTTGGATAAATTGGTTGATGATATAATGATTGATAGCCGTTTATGAACACGCCGAATTTTTTGTCTCTTGCTTTAGGGCTGGTAATTTTTTCCTTTCTTATTACCTCGCTTCTTGTCGTTCCCTTTATTAATCTTCTCTATAAACTCAATATAACAAGAAAGAGAGAGGCTCCAAAAACGGGGAAAGTTCCGCTTTTTGACAAGCTGCATGATAAAAAAGCAGGTACACCGGTTGGGGGAGGGGTGTTAATAATTGCCATAGTTAGCCTCCTTTTTGCCATTCTTTTTCCGATGGCTGCACATCTGGGAGTATTTATTCAGTCCGCCTATGCTTTAAGAGGAGAGATAACGGTAATCTTTTTTACGTTTATTTCCTTCGGCCTTTTGGGAGCTTTGGACGATCTGGTTAAAATCTTTGGCAAACCGAACAAGGGAGTCTTTGGTCTGGCTTTCGGCATCTCGAGAGGTCAAAAGTTTCTGTTACAGTGGGTTTTGGGTTTAGTGATTGGCTACATAATTTATGCAAAGTTGGGTATACAAATTCTTCATATTCCGATGGTCGGAGAAACTCTGAATTTGGGAATATTCTATATCCCCTTCGCCGCTTTTGTGATAGTTACTTTTGTTAACGCTTTTAATATCACAGACGGTTTGGACGGCTTAGCTTCCGGCCTTCTTTTGATTTGTCTTCTTGCTTTTGGAATAATTGCGGCGGGAAGTTTAGATACTCCTCTTTCTATTTTTATCGCTCTTTGGGTGGGGTCACTGGTGGCATTTCTCTATTTCAATGTCTGGCCGGCAAGAATATTTTTGGGTGATGCCGGAGCGATGTCTTTCGGAGCGATGCTTGCGGTGATAGGTCTTTTGACGGGTAGCATTTTTGCACTTGTTGTTATTGGTGGGATATTTATAATCGAGATTGCCTCTTCGGCGATTCAAATCCTGGGTTGGAAGATTATCAAGAAACCGATTTTTCCTCTGGCTCCAATTCACCACTCTTTCCTGGCAATTGGTTGGGAAGAACCCAAAATTGTCATGCGCGCCTGGCTGGCAGGAATAATGTTAGCAATCTTCGGCCTCTGGCTGGCAACGATTTAACCCGCAAATATCCCGATGTGTCCTACCTGGTACACTCCCGATGTGGGATTTGGGATTTACTAAATATACTATAAATACTACAATTAGGGCGTGAGAAGAGGAAGATTTAGAAGTCAAAAAGCAAGTATTGACAAAGGGCTGTTGGCCATAGCCTTGGGGCTGACCTTTATCGGTTTGGTGGCTGTTGCCGATGCTTCTGCGCCTCAAGCTCTAAATGTATTTGCGGATAAATACTATTTTATTAAACAGCAGCTTGTTTGGGCTGTATTGGGTTTAATTGCTTTATTTGTTTCAAGTAAAATTAATTACAAATTTTGGTCTAAAATTGCCACACCCTTGTTTTTGTTTAGTGTCTTACTGCTTATTTTGGTATTGATCCCGGGAATCGGAGTGAAAGTTATGGGAGCGAGGCGTTGGATTTCAATCGGTTCGTTTTATTTTCAACCATCGGAGCTAATCAAGTTCAGCTTGGCCATTTTTATGGCAAAATTTATTACTTCCAGAAAGCCGTCGCTCTATTATTTGGCTCCCCTTGTGCTTGTTGGCGGACTTATCATGTTGGAGCCTGATTTGGGGACGACATTGGTTATTGCTTTTTCCGCTATGGCTCAAATTTTTGTGTCGGGACTGTCTATTTGGCACTTCCTGATGGCCGTGCTGGGAGGAGGGCTTTCGGTGTTTTTACTTATCATCACCTCCAATTACAGGAGGCTGAGATTGATGACATTTTTTGAACAAACAGCAGATCCGTTAGGCAGAGGTTATCATATCAGACAAATTCTTCTTGCCCTAGGTTCAGGTGGATTTTTTGGCATAGGTTTAGGCCAATCCAGGCAAAAATACCTCTTTTTACCCGAAGCGGCCACCGATTCGATATTTGCCGTAATTGCGGAAGAAATGGGTTTTTTGGGAGCAATAGTGCTCATTTCACTTTTTGTATTATTTGTTTACAAATGTTTTAAGATAATTAAATCCGCTCCCGATGACTTTTCAAAAATTCTGGCCTTGGGTCTGGCTGTCTGGCTCGGAGGACAGGCACTATTGAATATGGGTTCGATAGTCGCTGTCGTTCCCCTTACGGGAATTCCTTTGCCCTTCGTCTCGTACGGAGGGTCGAGTTTGATTACGGCGCTTTTGGCAACCGGGATACTTTTAAATATCTCAAAACATGCAAGAAAAACTAAAGAAAGAAAGAACTGAAGAGCTAAAAAACAAAAAGATACTTCTGACCGGGGGACATGCAGCGACCACAGCTCTGTCTACGATTGAAGAGTTGAAGGCCTGTCTGCCGGCAGGTTGGGATTTGGTTTGGATAGGTTCCAATAAAGCTATGGAGGGAAAAAGTACCCGGTCTTTGGAATCACGGGTATTTGAGAAAGTCGGGGTAAAATCTTACTCGATTATCTCGGGACGTTTACAAAGGAAATTTACTTTTTGGACAATTCCTTCGCTTATTAAAATTCCCTTCGGTTTGCTAAATGCCTTGTTTCTGATTTTGAAAATAAGGCCAAAAGTCGTCGTTTCTTTCGGAGGTTATGCGGCCGTTCCGGTGGTGGTCGTTTCCTGGCTGCTGCGGATTCCGGTCGTTATTCACGAGCAAACCGCAGCCATTGGTCTGGCCAATAAACTTTCTCAGCCTTTCGCAAAAAAAGTTTGTCTAGCCAGAAAAGAAAGCGAAATATACTTCAACAGCAAAAAAACCGTTTTGACGGGCAATCCGGTTATGAGTCAAATTGCCGAAATTGAAGCTAAAGAGAAGCCGGGGAATCCGCCGACGATTTTTATTACCCTTGGTTCAAGGAGTTCCCGGAATATAAACAAAGTTGTCGATGAGATATTGGACCGGCTGCTTGAAAGGTATAAAGTGATTCATATTACGGGAGAAACTGATTTTAGCAAATTTAAAGAAAGAAAAAATTATTTAAAAGGCGAACATTCGGCAAGATATAAAGTTTATTCCGGCGTTGATCCTACGCAGATAGACGGAATGTACAAAGAAGCCGATATTGTTGTTGCCAGGGCAGGAGCGAATACGGTTTCCGAGATTATCGTGACGCGGAGGCCGGCGTTGTTGATTCCGATTCCATGGTCTTATTTAGACGAACAAAAGAAAAATGCCTTAGTTGCCCAAAAAATCGGCATCGCCAGAATTCTGGAGCAGGAAAAATTATCGGGAGGGAAAATGTTGTCGGAAATAAATGTTTTAATCGAAAATTGGCAAAGTATGGTAAATAAAGCGAAAGACAGTGATGTTCTTGACAGAGAAGCTTCCCAAAGATTGGTGGAGCAAATAGTTGCTTACGTTAATTGAATTATCTAAAAATCGGCATATCGATATTATTCTTCGCGGTGATCGTCTTGTTTTTTTTGCTTGCTCCGCGTTTATTGATAATAAATAATATTTCCTGTTCCAACCAATACGGAAGCTGTAGTGAAATTCTGCAACAGGATCTTGGAGCAATCAAAGGGAAAAGCTTAAGAAAAATCAAAGGACTGGTTGTAGAAATGATGAAGCAGAACCTTTTTGTAAAAGAATATACTTTAAGGTACATAATTCCGGACAAGATTGTCGTTTACGTTATTGTCAAGAAACCGAAATTTACACTAAAAAGTAATAAAAATAATGCTTTGGCACTGATTGATCAGGATGGCGTGGTCCTGGGCTATAGCGAAAATACAACTCTGCCGGTAGTGGTTTTTTCGCAAGGATTGATTGCTGTGGGGGAGAGCGTCAGTACGAAAGAACTTTTTGCCTTAAAGCTTGTCTCAAGTATGGACTATTATTATCAGGTTAAAGAGGGAACCTTAATTGAAGACAGACTGGAAGTTTTTCTGGGGGACGGGGTTAAAGTAATTCTTCCCTTGGAAGGAGACAGAGAAGTTCTTTTGGGAAGCTTGAAGGTTGTACTTTCCAGATTGAATGAAAACGCTAAAGACGCTAAAATTGAAAGAGTAAGTGAAATAGACTTGCGTTTTAAAAACCCGGTATTAAGATGAGGTCTGAGTATAAATGGAAATTTGTGATTGTATATGAATAAAACAAAAATAATTGCAGGGATAGAGTTAGGTTCGTCGAAAATAACTACGCTTGCGGCTCAAGTCGCTTCGGACCAAATTACGTTTGAAAATTCAATCAATATTGTCGGCGCCGCGTCATCCGAGTCTAAAGGAATCAAGAAAGGCCAGATTGTAAATATTGAAGAAGCGACTGAAGCAATCATAGCCTCGGTCGAAGCGGCAGAAAGGATGGCCGGTTACAACCTAGACAGAGCCTATATATCTATAGGTGGCGGACACATCCATTCACAAAATTCACACGGTGTTGTGGCGGTATCCGATCCAAGCGGCGAAATATCCGGCGACGATATATCCCGGGTTATTGAAGCGGCTTCGGCAATTTCCCTTCCTCAGTCAAGAGAAATTATTCATGTCTTGCCGCGGGAGTTTGTAGTCGATGGTGAGGCGGGAGCCAAGGACCCACTGGGCATGAGTGGAATCAGGTTGGAAGTGGATACGCATATTATCACCGCTTCCAGCGCGGCCATAAAAAATATCAGAAAAGCGGTGAATGAGGTGGGAATAGAAATAGAAGGTTTGGTTTATTCGGGTCTTTCCGCTTCCGAGGCGGCACTTTCTGCAACCGAAAAAGAATTGGGTTGTGTCTTAATTGATATTGGCGGAGGGACAACATCTCTGGCCGTATTTGTTGAGGGGGCGCTTTCGTATTCGTCGGTTATCCCGATTGGCGCCAAAAATGTCACCAACGATTTAGCCATTGGCCTGAGGGTATCTTTAGAAAGTTCCGAAAAGATAAAGATTATGCTTTCGGATGCCCAAAAGTCCAAGAAGTCAGATGGAGATGAAATAGACTTAACCGGTCTTGACCTATCAGAGGTTAAAAAGATTTCAAAAAAGACGCTTATTGAAGGAATTATCAAACCCAGGCTAAACGAGATATTCGGCATTGTCAGGATGGAGCTGGAAAAGGAGGGATTGGGCGGGAGAATTCCTTCGGGAGCAATAATCAGCGGCGGCGGTGCTGAGACGGCCGGATGTCTTGAGTCGGCAAAAAGAACCTTATCTTTGCCGGTTCGGATAGGCAGGCCGGTAGGAATTGGAGGATTAGTTGATGATATTATGACACCGGCTTACGCAACTGTTGTCGGGCTGATTATGTATGGAAGTAAAAACCCGGCCGGTGAACCCTTGACAAGTTTTGTAAAAAAGATAAAACTACCGACTAAGGGGATTGCAGGCAAGTTTATAAATTTGATTAAAGATCTTCTGCCCTGAGTAAATTTGAGTTACTTGCCTTTTGCTTCTGCCCAGGATACAATCCTGCTGTAAAGAGATTATGGCTTTAGTTAAACCCGATTCAGCCAGAATTGCCAAAATAAAAGTTATTGGTGTGGGCGGCGGTGGAGGAAACGCCGTTTCTTCGATGGTCGATGGGGATAATATTACGGGGGTGGAGTTTGTTGTCATGAATACCGATGCCCAAGTTCTTCTGGCAAACAAAGCCCCGACAAAACTTCAAATAGGAGAAAAGATAACCAAAGGTTTAGGGGTTGGGGGGAATCAGGAAATCGGGGAACAGGCCGCAGAGGAGTCGACCGAGAAAATTAAAGAGCTGTTGATTGATACCGATATGGTCTTTGTTACCGTAGGCATGGGCGGAGGAACGGGAACGGGTGCTTCTCCGATTATTGCCAAACTGGCTAAGGAGGCAGGAGCCTTAACCGTTGGCATCGTGACAAAACCGTTTGCTTTTGAGGGAACCCGAAGAATGGTTGTTGCCGAAGAAGGCACCGAAAAATTGAGAGAGGTGGTAGACACTTTAATTGTTATTCCCAACCAGAGGCTGATGGATGTCATCGATAGAAAAATGACCTTGATTGAGGCATTCAAGGTTGTCGACTCGGTTTTGGCTCAGGCGGTCGGAGGAATTTCCGACATTATAACCAACCCGGGCCTTGTAAATGTTGATTTTGCGGACGTAAAAACGATAATGGCGTCGGCAGGAACGGCACTCTTGGGAATTGGGACCGGCGTCGGTGAGAATAGAGCCCAGATGGCCGCAAGAGCCGCAATTTCTTCTCCTCTATTGGATCTATCCATTGAAGGGGCGCGAGGCGTTCTATTTAACATCGCCGGGGGGAGCGATATGACTATGTTTGAGGTCGATGAGGCCGCAAAGATCATTTCGTCGGCTGCAGATCCGGATGCAAATATTATTTTTGGGGCGGTAGTCAAGAGTGATTTGACCGACCAGCTCAGAATTACCGTTATTGCGACAGGTTTTGATGAGACTCGGGCAAGAATTGCTCAAATTTCAAAAACCCAAGGGACTAAACCAATTGTCCAAGGAGTTGTCAGCGAGAGGCTAACGGTAAGGGATGACGAGGAGAATGATGAGGACGAAATAGACACAAACGGGGATGATGCAAAAAAACGGGAAGCGGATGAAGACGTATTTGGCGAGAAATTCGAAATCCCGGCTTTTTTAAGAAAGATACATTAAATTATGGATAATCGTTGTCCTTTACTGGATGCAACCAGCGGTTTGGCACATAAAAGGGGAATTTTACCTAAAAATGTGCGGGCGGATTGTGGATTCGAAGCAACATGCGATCATGTAAATTGTCTAAAATTAGAACGACCAAATTACAGAACTTTATATATACAACAGGCTGGAATTAGCGAAGAACTTTCTGAAATAGAGACATTCTATGCACGAATTGAAAAAAGTTTACGAATAATCAGAGAAAGAGGTTAACAAAGACCTGCTTCTAAAGTCATTGACTTGGCAAGTTTCGTAGTGTAAAAATATGTTATGTTAACGCAAAGAGACTTAGATGAAATAGAAAGAGTTGTAGATGAAAATGTAGGAGAAAAAACGCGAAATCTTCCAACCAAACATGAGTTTTTTGATAAAATGGATGAAGTTGTTGGCGAATTACAAAAATTAAGAGAAGAAGTCACAATGGTTATGGGATTTCCGTTTCTTCATAAAAACCTTCAAGTGTAGTAAAATTGTTTTAGTATGACTGAATTAAAAGATAAGCAATATTTTGATCCGGTTGATCCGAAGGTTAATTTTCCCAAGGTGGAACGGGGTTTGCTTGATCATTGGTATAAAGACGGAATTGTCAAAAAATATTTAGATAAAAATAAATCTTCTAAAAAATATTTTTCTTTTCAGGATGGACCGATTACCGCTAATAACCCAATGGGAGTTCATCATGCCTGGGGCAGAACCTATAAAGATCTTTGGCAAAGGTTTAAGAATATGCAAGGCTTTCGGCAGCGATTCCAAAACGGTTTTGACTGTCAAGGTCTTTGGGTTGAAGTTGAGGTTGAGAAAGAACAGGGATTCAAAAGCAAGAAGGATATAGAAAAGTTTGGAGTAGAAAAATTTGTAAATCTATGTAAGGAAAGAGTTAAAAAATATTCACAAGTTCAAACAGAACAATCGAAGCGCTTAGGTTATTTTGCGGATTGGGAGAATTCATATTACACACTTTCTGATGACAACAACTATATGATTTGGTACTTTTTGAAAGTCTGTCACGAAAATGGTTGGCTTTACAAAGGCGCTGGTTCGGTTCCGTGGTGTCCAAGATGTGAGACAGCAATATCTCAGCATGAAATGCTGACAGAGGATTATAAAGAGACCACTCATGAGTCAATATATATAAAATTTCCTGTCGATGGAAAATCGAATGAATATTTACTTGCTTGGACCACTACTCCGTGGACAATTCCTGCAAATATTGCTATCGCGGTTGATAAAAAACTTGATTATGTTTTAGTTCAAACAGAGGGTAAAAATAAGTATTGGCTGGCAGATGAGGCCAAAGAAAAAGTTTTGGGAAATTTGGATTATAAAGTTATCGAGAAAATTAAAGGTGAAAAATTGGTCGGATTAAAATATTCCGGTGCTTTCGATAGTTTTCCGGCGGTTTTAAAAGTAGGCAAAAAGAATTCCGGATCTTTTCATAAAGTAGTTGCAACAAATAATCTCATAATGCCGATTACAACTACTGAAGGAACAGGTTTGGTTCATACCGCAGTTTCTGCAGGAACAGAAGACTTTAATTTAGGCCGTGAGTTAGGGCTTCCAATGATTCCGGTCATTAATGACGATGCTTCATATCTGGCAGGGTTTGATTTCTTAACCGGGAAGAATGCAAAAGAAGACCCACGATTAATTCTTAACTATATGGAAGAAAAAGGATTTGCATTTAAGATTGGAAAATATACACATAGATATCCCGCCTGCTGGAGGTGTAAAACAGAACTTGTTTGGAAAGTAACAGACGAATGGTACATAGCGATGGACCGCACTTCGCCTGCGGCTTCGCGTGGCGAGCCTGCATTTACACTTAGGGAGAGGATGAAAAGGGTGGCAAAAAGAATTAATTGGATTCCTGAATTTGGATTAAAACGCGAATTGGATTGGTTGGATAGTATGCATGATTGGCTTATTTCTAAGAAAAATAGATATTGGGGTTTAGCACTTCCGATTTGGGAGTGCACCAAGTGTGGAAATTTTGAAGTCGTCGGCAGTAAAGATGAACTGAAAAAGAAAACAGTTGAAGGTTGGGGTAAATTTGAGGGTAAATCTCCGCATAAACCTCAGATTGATGAAATAAAAATAAAATGTTCAAAATGCGGCGAGACTGTTTCAAGAATAGAGCCTGTAGGAGATCCATGGCTTGATGCCGGAATTGTTCCTTTTTCTACAATTTCCGGAAATAACAAATCCAAACCTTTGTATCTTACCGATAGAGAAGAATGGCTAAAGTGGTATCCTGTTGATTTTATTACTGAATCATTCCCGGGACAGTTTAAAAATTGGTTTTATGCAATGATTGCAATGAGTACTGTTTTGGAAGACAGGGAGCCGTTCAAATCGGTTTTGGGTTTTGCCAGCCTCTTGGCCGAAGACGGAAGACCAATGCATAAATCGTGGGGAAATTCAATTGAGTTTAATGAGGGTGCCGACAAAATTGGCGTTGATGTTTTGCGATGGATGTATATTAGGCAAGATCCAGGACAAAATTTACTTTTTGGTTACAAAGCAGCCGATGAAACCAGAAGACAATTTCATTTAAAGCTTTGGAATATCTATAACTTTTTTGTTACTTACGCAAACCTTGACGGTTGGAAACCAAAAGCGTATAGCGTACAGCGTACAGCGTCTAGTCAAAATGTTCTTGATAGGTGGATTTTAATTAGATTAGAAGAAACGATTGAGATCGTAACAGAATGTTTAGAAAAATATGATCCATATAATTCAAGCGGAGCGATAGACAAATTCGTGGACGATCTTTCTTTATGGTATATCAGAAGATCGCGGGGAAGGGTCGGATTTGGGACCGAAGATGAAAACGACAAAAATGAATTTTATAACACTTGCTACTGTGTGCTGACTGAGCTGTCTAAGATTTTAGCACCGTTTAATCCTTTTATTTCAGAGGTTATTTGCAAAAATTTGACAAAAGAAGAATCTGTTCATCTGACTGATTGGCCCAAGGCGAAGATATTGAGTGAAGAGGATACTCAGATACTAGGTGAAATGCAGATTGTAAGAAATGTTGTTGAGAAAGGTCATTCTCTTAGAAAAGAAGGAGGGTTGCCTGTTCGCCAGCCATTGCTTTCCCTAGCAACTACATATCCCCAACCACTTCAAGATCTTCAGGTATTAGTAAAAGATGAAATAAATGTTAAGGACGTATTCTGGGGTCGAAAAGAGGATAAATTGGATACAACCATTACACCCCAGTTGGAGGCGGAAGCTAAATTGCGGGATTTGCTAAGGAAGATTCAGGGAGAAAGAAGAAATATGAGTATGGATCTTACTCAAAAAGTTGATCTTTTGAATGAATGGCTTCCTAAAAATAGTAAAGATACTCAATGGTTAATGAAAAAGGCGCAAATACGTAATATATCAATAGGAAAATTTAAAGTTACCAATGTTCAAAAAATTTGATCTGCCGATAGCGTTGGCTCTGATATTTTTGACAACACTTTCGACGGTGGTGTTAAAATCGATCGCGCCCAATATATTTCCTACCTATTTTATTTACATAGCCCTGGGAATAGTATCCTTTATCGTTTTTTCTCAAATCGAATTTGATGTTCTCTCCCTTTTTTCTTCACATTTTTATATCGTAAGCATTGTTCTTCTGGTTGCTACTTTGATAATCGGAGGAGTGACAAGGGGGGTGATCAGGTGGATTCCAATTGGTTCAATTTCTATTCAGCCGTCGGAAATTGTCAGACCATTTCTTCTCATCTTTTTTGCAAATTTCTTAACGGCCGAAAGATTGGATTTCAAAAGGCTTGTTCACGTACTTTTACTTATGGCTTTACCTTTATTCTTAATTTTAGTTCAGCCATCCTTGGGGGTTACAGTTCTAACATCGGTTGGATTTCTGGGTATCTTCCTCGCGTCTGAAATAGAAAAAAAACATTTTCTGTATTTGTTGCTGGTATCCAGCATTTTAATTCCCGGTATCTTTTTTATATTGGCACCTTACCAAAAGTCAAGGATTAGTGCTTTTCTTAATCCGGCCAGTGATCCTTTGGGGAAAGGATATAACTCAATCCAATCTCAGATCTCGGTAGGCTCCGGAAAATTGTTTGGAAGAGGACTGGGAAAGGGAATTCAGACGCAGCTGGCATTTTTGCCGGAAAGACACACGGATTTTATATTTGCTTCCATTTCGGAGGAAATGGGATTTGTGGGAGCATCATTGGTTCTTTTGGGATTATTTGTAGTTCTTTTTAGGTTGGCGGTATTAACGGAACATTCGAGTGGGTCTTCGGCCAGAGCTTATTTATCGGGATTATTTTTGATATTATTTGTTCAAGTCGGTATTCATATCGGAATGAATATGGGATTATTACCCATTACGGGGATTCCTCTCCCTTTGCTTTCGGCCGGAGGGTCTTCACTTTTGGGGACGATGATAGGGTTGGGTATCGCAAACGGAACGAAGAAACGTTACAATATCCAAAGTCAGCAGACATGATAAAGCAAAATAAATATGCGGTGATAAGAATACAGGGCCATCAACACAGGGTTTTTGAGGGAGAAGAATTATTGGTTGACAAACTCTCTGATACCAAAAAAGTTGATCCTGAGGTTTTATTGATTGTGAATGATGATGATATAAAAGTAGGGACCCCGATAGTCATCGGGGCAAGGGTAAAAATAAAAGTATTAGCAGAAGTTGAAAAAGGCAAAAAAATTGACGTTTTAAAATACAAAGCAAAATCCCGCTACAGAAAACACATTGGTTTTAGGCCAAAGTATTCAAGACTTCTTATCGAAAAGATATCGTAATATATCTTTCTAGTCACTTGACAGCCGTGAAAATATCATCTATATTGACGCTAACGTGTCTACGCATAAAGCATCAGGAAAAGCAAAACAACATGTCAGTCCTTCGGGGAAAAGGCTGGGTCTTAAAGTAAGCGGTGGTCAGAAAGTAACGTCCGGAACAGTCCTTATTCGTCAAAGAGGAACAAAATTTTCGGCCGGGGATGGTGTAAAGACAGGAAGAGATCACACCCTCTTTTCCCTGAGAGACGGAGTTGTAAAATTTGGTCAAAAATTGGGTAAAAAGGTGGTGTCAGTTATATGGCAGAAGAAGTAATACAGATCGATATAAATCAACTACAGCCTAATCCGCTTCAACCGAGAGGTGCGATTACTCCGGAAAGCTTGGTTGATTTGGCGGACTCGATTAGAGAGCATGGAGTATTGGAACCTTTGAAGATCGGAAGAG
>CAYITS010000011.1:0-13504 GCA_964366385.1 uncultured Gammaproteobacteria bacterium | reverse complement strand
CAAGCGCCTTTCGGGTGGAGCGAGTTTGAAGGAATTCACCACCGGGGTGATTTTGATCTTAAAAATCACTCGCTTAAATACAAAGACAATGAAAGCGGTGAAGAGTATACCCCCTGGGTAGTCGAAACATCGGGAGGGGTAGATAGGACCGCCTTATTTTTTCTTGTCGATTCGTATAGAGAAGACGGGGAAAGGGTAATTTTAAAACTTCATCCTAAGCTGGCCCCGTATAAAGTTGCCGTTTTTCCTCTATTGGCAAATAAAGAAGAATTAGTTAAAAAGGCGCGACAGATTTTTGACAAACTCAGATTCTTGCTAAGCTCGATTTGGGACGACAGGGGAAACATCGGAAAAAGGTATTTTGCCCAGGATGAGATCGGTACTCCCTGGTGTGTAACCGTCGATTTTCAAACTTTGGAAGACGACAGCGTGACTGTTCGTGACAGGAATTCCGCCAAACAAGAAAGAATTGAAATCTCAAAATTAGAATCCTATTTTTCTGAGAAATTAAAATAAATTTATAGTGAATCTACTGCTCTACCGTTAAATGTTTTATGTTCTCCAAACCTTTTTGATAATCAGCATTATCTAAAATAAACTTTTTATAACTTTCCAGATCATCACTAAAATTATTTAAAATAATTTCTTTTGAGCAGAAAGGGAAATCGGTTGTATTTAAATATTCAGGTAAAGATGACCATTTATAGGTAAGTAATTTTTCGGTATTTTTAACAATTGCTGAAGAATATGGGTTGAGATGAATATACCTCGATACATGTAACAACTGTTCTTCACTATCAATTTTTACAGCCTTAAATTGCCCCTGAAAAAGTGGGCCAATCCTTTTGTATTTAATATTAAAATATTTTGCATAGCTATTTTGGAAATTAGCCATAAATTTAGAAGTTCCAATATCAGATTTTTGTATAATTAAAAAGTGGAAGTGATTAGGCATTAGACAATACGCAATTATGTCAACATAAGCATTGGATTTTTCTAATCTTTGCCAGATTTCTTTTCTTTGATTGTTAGAAAGCTGTAGGAATTTAGAAAACCTAATTGGATAATCGAGCTTTCTGTAAAATTTAATAAGGTTTATAGCTCTTTTGTAATCTTTCTTTTTATGGAATAGCGGTCTTTTATTAACTCCACGATTGTATACATGGTAATAGTAATTAGTAACTAAAGGGTTATATCTAGCGGGCATAATTAATTTTTATCTTTATCTACCGATGTGTCAATAGCAATACACACCCGATGTGTACATTAGCTTGACAAGATTGAAAAGTATATTCAAAATAAACTAAGGGAATAAAAAAGATGAAAAAATACTTGCCGGTGGTTTTGTTGTTAGTTGGGATAGGGGTATTTGTTGCGGTTTATTTTTTGGTGATTAAAAAGCCGGTAAGGGCTCCGGCAGGGGAAACTTCAAGCCAGATTGAGGTTTCTTTGGAAGATAGGCCGGTGGTCTCTTTGACACCTTCAGCCGATGGTCATTGGCTAAAGCTTTCTATAGAAAAGATTAAGATTGACGCGGAATCATTGGATTACGAGCTTTTGTATGATTTGCCGGACGGCAGAACCCAGGGAGTACCCGGGACGGTGGCTTTAGCGGGGCAGTCAAGGATCGAAAGAGATCTTCTTATGGGAAGCGAGTCTTCGGGGAAGTTCAGGTACGACGAAGGGGTTGAAGAAGGGGACTTAACCATCAGATTCAGGAATGACAAAGGCAAGCTTTTGGTAAAATTTGCCACTAAGTTTCATCTTCAATCCGGCAGTAAAAACCTGACCTCGGTCGATACCAAGTTCAGCTATACTTTTGACAAAAGACCGGGCAAAGCCTTTTTTGTAACCATGGAAACATTCGGCCTGCCTGCGCAGGCAGGAGTTCCTGAAGGTTTAGTTTCTTCGATTACCTCGGCGGGTCCTTATGGAATATTTACATCAGACGCATCTCTGCCTTCCGGTTCGGCCGACGGCTGGCAGAAAGCCAACGGTTCAAACATCTTCTACAAATAATCTACTCCTTGACATCGTTGTGAAAAGTAACAATAATGGTTTGTAGTGGTGAAATGTGGTTCCTGCCCAAGGATAAATTATGCTAATTGGAAGCTACTTGGGAGTATTAAGTGACAGGCGAAGAGTCGCAGTACCTAAAAAGTTTTTGTTGGAATTAGGGAATAACCCTGTGATTGCCAAGTGGTATGAGGATTGTCTGATTTTGGTAAGCTCGGATTTTTGGGAAAAATTATCGGTTAGATTGACAGGTGGAAAGAGAGCAACGGATTTGGGGGTTAGGGATATTGAGAGGTTTGTTTTAGGTTCTGCTTTTGAAACGGAGCCGGATGAACAAGGCAGAATAATAGTTCCTGAAATTCTTGCGAGTTTTGCAAGATTAGAGAAAGAAGTTTGTTTTGTGGGACTTATTGACAGAGTGGAGGTTTGGCCGAAGTCGGTTTGGGATGAGAAATCAGAAAGTTTAGCCAAAACCACTAAAGAATATATCGAAAATTTAAGTAAAAATGAGAAGCGGTAAATTCCACCAAGCGGTTTTGGTTTGTGAGGTAATTGAAAATTTGCACATTGATAATCCTGCCTCGCCGGCAGGCAGGCAAGCTCGGGTAATTGACGCTACGGTTGGGACCGGAGGCCATAGTGTGGAAATGGTCAAAAAAGGAGCCGATGTTTTGGGGATTGAAGCGGATAAGGAGATGATTGAGATTGCTCAAGAACGGTTGAAAGCCAAAATTGTTCAAGGCAACTTCAGGAATATCGACAAAATCGCTGCGGATAATAACTTTACGGAAGTTGATGGAGTAATCTTTGACTTGGGGATATCCAATCTTCAACTTCTTTCCCGGG
The DNA here is from genome assembly GCA_964366385.1 of uncultured Gammaproteobacteria bacterium. GTDB lineage: Bacteria > Patescibacteriota > Microgenomatia > UBA8517 > UBA8517 > CAYITS01. Next base: position 10,642 of record CAYITS010000011.1, on the reverse strand, counting down.
AACGCGGTTTTTCCTTCTCAAATCCGGATGCTCCGCTTGACATGAGATTGGACAAAGACGGTCAAGGGGTAACGGCGGCCGATTTATTAAACGGCTTAAGGGAAGATCAGTTGAAGAAGTTGTTTTCCGTGACCTTAAGACCCAATCAAGTTAATTATCTTGTCAAAAATATCCTTTTAAGAAGGGAAAGTAAGCCCTTTGAAGAAGTCGGAGATTTAGCAAAGCTTTGTGCAAGCTTGAAGGTTAAGGAGAGTCTGCACCCGGCGACATTACCTTTTTTGGCTTTGAGGATGGCCGTCAACAGCGAGCTTGAGAATTTGCAGGAAGCACTGCCAAAAGCTTTCGATCTGCTAAAAACAGGAAGAAGACTTTTGGTTATAACATTTCATTCGGGAGAGGACAAAATAGTTAAAAGTTTTTTTGGAAAAAGTGGCCAAATAATATTCCCAGGTGAAATAGAAATTAATAATAATCCCGGATCCAGGAGCGCAAAATTATATGTCATCGAAAAAAAATAATACGCGAAAACGAAATGTAAACAATCTGTTGTGGTTATTCTTGTCGATTTTTGTCGTTGCCAATGTCTATCTGAGTATCGACTCTGCCGCAAATGGTGCCGAGATATCATACTTGGAAGGCCAGGAAAGGCGCATCAATGACGAAAAAAATTTTCTTTCGGAACAGCTATTGAAAACGGCTTCTCTAAAGCAAGCGGAACAACGGGCTAATGAACTTGGGTTTGCCAAACCTGCGAGTATCGTCTATTTGAACGGAGAGGAAAGCGTGGCCAAACTTCCGTGAATGACAAAGTCTTTAAGAATTAATCTGGTATTTATCTTCTTTTGTCTTTTCTTTGCTGTTGTCGTCGCCCGACTATTTTTCTGGCAGATTGTTAAAGGAGGAGAGTTGGCTGAAGGAGCCAAAAATCAGCGTCAACTTGGTCGGGTTGTTTCCGCTCCGAGGGGAAATATCTTTTCCTCCGACGGAAGCCTTCTGGCCGCAAGAATGGATTCCTGGTTAATTTATGCCTCTTTGCCGGATATGATAAAACCCGCTTCAAACATAGCGGAGAAACTTGCCCCTTTTTTTCTTAAAGAGCCGTATGAGAGAAGTGAGCTTCTTTTGGAAATCGATAGATTAAAGTCGCTTCTTACCAGAAAAGAAGTTGTTTGGGTTCCCCTCAAGCATAAAATATCGGCGGAAATAAAGAATAATATAGAAAGCTTAGGGATAGAGGGAATCGGATTTGAAAGGGAAGAATCAAGATATTATCCGGAAGCTTCCTCCGCGGCGCACCTTTTGGGCTTTGTCGGCAAAGATCCTCAAGGCGAGGACATTGGCTACTTTGGATTGGAAGGGTATTACAATTTATCGCTTTCCGGTAAATCTGGCTTTTTGTCTCAGGAAAATGACGCTCAAGGAATACCAATTTTGCTGGGAGACTATTCCGAAGTTACGGCAATTCGCGGAGTCGATCTGATTACTCATTTGGATAAATCTATTCAGTTGAGTGTTGAGACAAAACTTAAAGAAGCCATCGAGAGATATGGAGCAAAAGCCGGTACGGTTGTTGTCGCCGATCCTAAAACGGGCGCAATTCTGGCCATGGCTTCGCTCCCTTCCTACGATCCTTTGCAATATTATGACTTCGGGGACGAATATTTTAAAAATCCTGCCATTTCGGACACTTTCGAACCGGGATCGGTTTTTAAGGTGCTGATTATGGCCTCGGCTTTGGACGCGGGAGTCATTGAACCCGAGACAAAATGCGATATTTGCTCCGGCCCTCTCAGGGTTGATAAATATTTAATTGAAACCTGGAATAATAAATATTTTCCCGATTCAACCATGACCGATGTTATCGTCAATTCGGATAATGTGGGTATGGTATTTGTCGGTCAAAAACTCGGGGCCGAGAAAATGTATGATTATTTGCAGAAGTTCGGTATTGGTAGAGAAACCGGGATAGATTTGCAGGGTGAGGTGGCTGCTGCGCTCCGTAAAAAGGGAACCTGGAGCATTGTCGATCTCTCTACCGCCTCGTTCGGTCAGGGGGTGGCGGTGACCCCGATTGAGTTGGTGAAAGCCGTATCGGCCTTAGCCAACGCAGGAGTATTGCCGACTCCGCAGATTGTAGATAAATTAAGCGGGGATAATTGGGAAGAGGATATCAAACCCAAAATGCAAAAAGTTATTTCCGAGGAAGCCGTAAATGAAATTACCGCGATGATGGTTGAGGCCGCCAAAAATGGCGAGGCTAAATGGACTAATACCAAAGGATTTAAGGTAGCCGGAAAAACGGGGACGGCCCAAATCCCGATCCAGGGTCATTATGATGCGGAGAAGACGATAGCCTCATTTATCGGCTTTGCCCCCGCCGATGATGCTAAGTTTATTATGTTGGTTATGCTAAGGGAGCCTTCCTCCTCTCCTTGGGCTTCGGAAACTGCCGCGCCTTTATGGTATTCGATTGCCAAAGACCTGTTTTTGTATTTTGGGATACAGCCTGAAAATTAGGCTGTATGTGGTAGAATACAAATAACCGTGGCGAAACTTATCATCTCCGGTGGAAACAAACTTGAAGGAAGAGTAAAAGTTGCGGGCAGCAAGAACTCCGCCCTGGCTCTTATTCCCGCCTGTTTGCTGGCGGACAGCCCCATTACACTAAGCAATGTTCCTGTGATTAGGGATGTCGGGGTCATGCTCGATATTGCCGAAAAACTGGGGGCAAAAGTAAAAGGCAAAGGAACCAATACGGTTATAATTGATCCTTCGGGTTTGAAGTCCTACAAATTGGATCCTGAGCTGAGTCAAAGAGTCCGGGCTTCGGTAATCTTTGCCGCTTCCCTTTTGACACGTTTCGGTAAAGCCGAAATAACGCCTCCCGGAGGGGATCAAATAGGAGAGCGGCTTTTGGATACCCATTTTTCCATGATGAAGGAATTTGGGGTGGATATAAATAAAGAAAATGGCCAATATTTACTTTCTTGGAAAGATAGAAAATCAACAGATGTTTTTTTGGAGGAAGCTTCGGTCACGGCAACGGAAATGGGCCTTATTTTGGCTTCCGGTCTTTCTTCTTTAGGAAAGATTACAATTGAAGATGCCGCCTCGGAACCTCATGTGGGTGATTTGGCCCGGCTGTTAAGTAAAATGGGGGCGAAAATTGAAGGAATCGGCACCAACAGATTGATGGTTGAAGGCAAGAAATCTCTTGGAGGAGTAGAACATCAAATTATTCCTGATTATATCGACGGAGGCACTTTTATTATTGCGGCGGTGATAACCGGAGGACAGGTGACTATTGAAAATTGTTCACCCGATCAATACAAACCAATAATGGGTTATCTTAACAGTATGGGAGTTGATCTGGAACAAAAGAATGGCGAGATACTGGAGGTTAAACCATCCAAACTTTTGGCGGTAAAAAGGAAGTTTCAGACCAGACCTTGGCCGGGCTTTCCGACCGATTTAATGAGTCCGTTTATCGTTCTGGCAACCCAAACCGAAGGGACCGTCCTTTGCCATGATTGGATGTATGAATGGCGGATATTTTTTGTAGACGATTTGGTCAGTATGGGAGCCAACATTTTTATTGCCGATCCGCACAGAGTGGTGGTAACCGGACCGACAAAACTGCACGGTGAAAAACTTTATTCCAAGGATATCCGGGCCGGCATGTCAGTGGTTTTAGCCGCACTCTGCGCCCAAGGGGAAAGCGAAATTGATAATATTGAGATGGTGGAAAGAGGTTACGAAAAAATTGTGGAAAGATTAACCTCCCTTGGCGCGGATGTTAAAAAACTTAGCTCCAAAACTGAAGATTAGCGGCATTTCCGCTGACAGCCGAACCGTTAAAAAAGGAGAAATTTACGTGGCAATTAAGGGTCTGACTCATGACGGCCATAACTATATCCCAGATATAGTCAAGAAGGGTATCAAAGTAATTGTCGGCGAGAAAGACCTTAAGCTTCCCGCAAACATCACCTATCTTCAAGTCAAAGATTCAAAGCAGGCTTTGGGGGAATTAGCTTCAGAATTTTATGGGCATCCTTCTAAAAAACTGACCGTAATTGGTGTGACCGGGACCAAGGGTAAAACCACAACCTGTCATCTGATTCACCATCTTTTGACGGCACAGGGTAAAAAAGCGGGTTTGATTTCTTCGATTACCTCTCCGGGTTTCCATGTGACCACGCCGGACCCAGTTTCTTTACATCAATCTTTAAAAGAGATGGTTGAGGCCGGTTGCAAATATGCGGTGATTGAAGTTTCCTCCCACGGAATTGACCAAAAGCGGATTGCCGGGGTGAAGTTTAGCGTTGGGATTTTAACCAATATCGCGCCTGAGCATTTAGACTATCACAAAACTTTGGTTAAATATCGTCGGACTAAGCTTTCTTTTCTCAAATCGGCAAAGATCCGGATCATTGCCCAAAAAGAGACAAAACTAAATATTTTACCGGGTAAATTCAATAATCTTAATGCTCAAGCCGCGGTGGATACGGTGGCGGCCTTAGGATTTGCTAAAAATAAGGTTGTTGGGGCACTTCAATCGTTTAAACTGCCGGAAGGCCGGCTCGAGAAGATCGAGAATAATAGAGGATTTGAAGTTTATATTGACTTTGCTCATACCCCCGATTCTCTAAAAAATGTTTTGACCTATTTGCGGGGAATTACTAAAGGCAGATTAATTGCGGTTTTCGGTTGCGCAGGGGAACGTGACAGAAGCAAGAGATTTGTGATGGGTAAAATATCGGCGTCTATTGCCGATGTTTCCGTTATTACAGCAGAGGATCCCCGGAGTGAAAAAGTTTTTGATATTCTCGGGCAAATGAAAGGATACGCTAAAAATTTTGTTGTGATTCCGGAAAGAGGAGAAGCTATCGCCTACGCCCTGAGCGTAGCTGAACGGGGGGACTTGGTGGTTATTACCGGTAAGGGACATGAAAAATCGATGGCTTACGGGGGTTATGAACATCCCTGGTCGGATCAGGAAACGGTTAGAAATTATCTTGATAAGAAGGAAGATGTCGCGGCAGTTGTCCTTGCAGCAGGTATGGGAACCAGAATGAAATCATTTACCCCCAAAGTACTTCTTGAGATTTGCGGAAGACCGATGATCTCCTACACTCTTGAAAACTTAAGAAAATCAAAAATTGGGGAAATTGTGGTCGTGGTTTCGTACGGGAAAAGTGAGCTGATAAAAACAATCGGCGGGGCAGTAAAGTTTGCGTATCAAAAAAATCCTAAAGGAGGCACGGCCGATGCGGCCGCAGCCGGTTTAAAAGAAGTGTCTTCGAAGGTTAAAATATTGGTTGTGGTCAACGGCGACGATAGCGCTTTTTATAAACCCGGGACGATAAACAATGTTATTGTAAGTCATAAAAAAACCAATTCGGTTTTAACTTTTGTGAGCTTGGAAAGAGATAGCCCCTATGGTTTGGGACGGGTAGTAAGAGACAAGACAGGAAAATTGATGGGGATTGTTGAGGAAAAGGATGCAAATTTGGCGCAGAGAAAGATTAAGGAGGTGAATATCGGCTTGTACGTTTTTGATAAAAGCTGGTTTGAAAAAAACATTGACAAAGTCGAATTAAATCCTCGGGGAGAATATTACTTGGTCGATTTAGTTAAAATGGCGGTTGATAAAAAAGAAAAAGTTTCTGTTTATCATCTTGAAGATGGGGGTGAGTGGCAGGGAAAACTTTTTAGGTCATCCCTGGAAAGCAAGGATTGGGGAAATTAATTTAACCTTTAATTATAGTTCCGGGTAATATTCTGGTACCGGCTGGTATTATTACTCCCGGATTTGTTCCGCAATGGATTCCAATACTTACATTATCCCCTATCAGACTACCGAAGAAAGTTGAATGAGTGTCGACTCTAACGCCCTTGATTTTTGCGTATATGTTCTGCCTGTCTAGACGCCGATTTGCTGTTATGAAGTTTGCTCCAATACGAACATTTTCTCCAATAATAGAATCTCCAATAAATCCAGAATGGATGTGTGAACCTTTTCCAATAATTGTCCTTTTGACATCAACGCTATTTTGTAATTCAACCCCTTCCTCCAAAACGGTTTCCCTCCTCACTTTACAGAAACTTCCTATAACAACGTTTTTACCAACATAACAAGGACCTGTTATTAAAGAATACTCGTGAATTTGTGCCCCTTCTTCAACAATGACTTGGCCAGAGATTTTGGCGGTTGGGTCTATCTGTGCTTTGGCATGAATTTGTGGTTTGTCGGGTAAGTTTTTGAAACGATTACTGGTAATCAGGAACAAATCCCAAGCGTATTTAAGGGATAATGCTGGACTCTTGCTCTCGAATGCAAGGACCCTCGCTTTTCTTGAGTATTTGTCTAAGGCTTCCTCGAATTGGTACTCGGAAGTAGGAAGTCCCTCCATAAACCCTAGGAAATCTTTGGTAAGTATGTAGATTCCCAATATCCTTTGATTGGAAAGTCCTGATAGATCTTTTGGTTTTTCGACCACTCTTCTGACAGAGTTTCCATCCAAAGAAAGCATTCCATATTTTTCCGGCTGGTCGGTTTCTTGAGAAAAAAGTGTGACGCTAGTTCCATTTATTTCGCTTTTTTTAGCTTTTCCTTTAAGATTAGAAAGATGGTCTTCGATATTAATTTGTTGAGGATTAACCAACAAAAATCTTTCTTTTAGTTGACCCTTTACTTGAAGCAGTGCATTACCCATACCCAGCGGCTCTTCTTGTTCGACAAAATGGATGGCAATAACCGATTTGAGTGGAGCCAGAAATTCTTCTAACATCTTGTCTTTGGGTGATTTTGCAACTATGACTTCTACAAAGCCCAATTGTTCAAGAGATCGAATAGTTTGAGATATTATTGGTTCTCCAAAAATGGAAAACGTGCTTTTATGTCTGTTGCGTTGAAAAGGAGTAAAGCGCGAACTTTCTCCTGCCGCCAAAACTACTGCCTGCTTGGTAATTATTTCTAATTCACCCTCTTTTGACATAATTAATTTTACCAGTTTTCCTTCCCAAAAGTAATTCGCAGAAAGGTTGCGTCGTCTCTTAATTTTAATCTAGGAATTTTTTGAAACCCTGAGTCATTTTCTAGGATTTTTGCTCCTTCTTCAAGAACAGTAACTCCTAATTGAGGACTCTGAAATTTTTTGATAATTAAAGCGGTGGTTTCACCAAAATTTCTCCCTTCGGAAAAGGGAATAAGTGCTCCGTCGGAGAACAGAAAAACAGAGTCAACGTCTTGGGTTATTTCAATGGAAGTTTCAAAAACCAGGCCGTTTTCCACTAAAGCAGACATGCCGTTTAGTATGCCGCAACCCCCGGGTGTGTTTATTTTTCTTATAAAAGATGATTTTAATTGCTCCTTACATGCACAAGCCAGCGTATCTGCTGTATGAGCAATGGTTACCTCTCTCTTTTTTGAATCAACAAGGGCAAAAGTAGCCGCCATTCCGGGAATACTAAGAGGATCGGTGTAGTCTACGCCTTCAATTCTTTGCATTTGCTCGTGTAACCAGACATTGATGCTTTTTAGGACATCTGTTGCAGTAAGAATCTCACGAGACTTTAGTTCTTGGTGGACGGAGCCATTAGGGAACCCCAAGGCCACAAGATGCGAAACATAAAAGGCTCCCTTTATGCCAAATTGTGAAAGACCCGCAATTTCCATCTGGCTAGAGACTCCGTCCAGGACGGCAAAAAGTAGCTTTAATTCATTCTCACTAGTGCTAAGATTAATAACCCTATTTACTCTTTGATGCTGAATTTGAATAAATGACTCAAAAGAGGAGTCTTTGATGAACCAGAATAGAGGATTGGCTTTTAAATTAATTAAAAACTGTTCAATAGGCAACGATTCGGATTTTTCTGTTAGCATTTGATTACATCAATTCAGCTAGCTTGGTAATAGTAACACATCCTATATTATATTACAACGGGAATTAGTTTGGATTGTTATCGTTATGTTGTATAATTAGCTTCGAATGGGAAAAGAACAACAACTCATTGACAGGCCTGTTGATAAACTTGCGTTTATCTCATCTGCCATTGAAAAAATCCGCGCTGAAAGGAAAATTATTCCTACTCCAGGCTCAAAACTAGAAGGATCTTGTTATGCCGCACGTGGGGGTGAAATGGCGAATATGTTTTGGGCACAATTAGTCCATACATCAAACGGTATAGGTGAGTGGCAAATGCTTACTGATCCGGATATCCTTGAAGAGCTTTATGAGTACGTTTCTTCATTGGATATTTGAAGTTTTAAGGCAAAAAGGAGTTGCAAAAGGAGCACAAGAATCTAAAGGGTATAAAAAAGCTCTAAAATTGGTCTGATTTTTTCAAAATAGTTACAACCTCATTTAAATCAGAGACTTCGAATATATTAGGTCCTTTTGGTGTAGGCTCGTCTGAAAATCTTCCCCTTTTTACTCTTATTAAGTATGGGATATTTAAAGGTGCCAGTAGTTTTATTATTTGGGGCTTATCATCTATTACTGCGGAAGGACGACATAATTTGACATTTTTTAATCCATCTATTTTACCGTGAAAAATAAAAATAAGCTCTCTTCTTAAGTAACTTGATATGCCGGTTTTATCTAGTTTCGTAAGTTGTAAGCCAGTATCACCTTCCGAAAATATACCTAGCCGAAATTTGGTTATCAAAGACTTCAATGCGGATACCGTCTCGGGGTAAATTGCCACTAAGTAGATATCTTTGTCGTCGAAAACAGCCTCAATTTTGGTTTTTAATTCCGGCTGGCCTATGATTTTTGCCAGCTCCATTGAGTAACTTAGAGGTACTAGAGTACCCTTATTCTGGATTGTCGCATCAGCGGCTTGCATATCGATTTCTTCCATCCTAGAAGGTTCTATATTTAGAAGGCGCGCCAGTGCTCTTCTTTTTTCCAAAATAAATTTTTGGTTGTCAAAAAGTGTATAGTCTATATCTAACAACACCGGGGCTTTTTCTTTCATATACTTGTCTAAAGCTATTTCAAATTGATATTCTTCTGTAAGTGTATCTTCAAGGGTAGTAAAAGTGAAAAAAACGAGACGATTTACCTGCCGCCAATATGACAATTTGCATGTCTATGTGTATAATTATAGCACTTAGGTATGATTAAAAATAAATTTAAGCAGAAAATTGTTACTTTTGGCGGCGGAACCGGTCAGTTCCACCTTCTTGATGGGTTAAGGGATTTAAACGATACCAGTCTGATAACTGCAGTTGCTGGTACTTGGGACAGCGGCGGCAGTTCGGGAAGACTTAGAACCGAGTTGGGAGTACTGCCCCCCGGAGATATCAAGCGCTGTTTGCTTGCTTTGATGGAAGATGAAGAACAAAGAAAAGTTGCGCAAAGGCTTTTTGACAACAGATTGGAAGAAGTAACAGGGCCTCTCAAAGGTCATTCGTTGGGGAATTTAATAACGGCCAGATTGGATTATATTTATAAGGGTCAAGATAGGGGAGTTGATGCAGAAATAAAACTTTTTAGAATCAAAGCCAAAGTATTGCCAGCCACATTAACAAATGTCGAGTTAATAGCTGAAACTGCAAGTGGATTAAAAGTTACAGGTGAAACAAATATCGATTATAGGGTTAAAGATAAAAATTTTGACCCAAACGATAAAATAGTAAGAATTTATTTTGATTCAAGAGCTGATAGCAATAATGAAGTAGTAAAGAGTATTAAAAGTTCTGATAAAATAGTTTTTGCTCCGGGAGATTTATACACCAGTGTTTTACCTCACTTATTGGTTGAGGGTGTGGTAGAGGCAATTATCAAATCGAAAGCAAAATTAATCATTGTTTTGAATTTGGCCACAAAATCAGGAGAAACAGACAATTTCAAAGCCTCTGATTATTTAAAAGCATTTGTCTTTTATCTTGGAGATGCAAAAAGAATTGATTATTTAATAGTCAATGATAATCATCTTGAGCAGGAAATAGTTGATGTTTATAAAGAAGAGGGTCAGAATTTGGTTGAAGTAGATGAAGAAAATTGTTTAAAGATTGCTCCCAATATCAAGATTGTTAGAGGCAAAATATCAAGATATTTGAAAAAAGAACATCTTCTTCGCCACGATCCTGTAAAACTTGCATTGACGATTCTAAAACTTTAGAATGACTTCTTATATGAAGAAATGTAATTGTGATCTTTGCAAGTTTGAGAACCCCAAGATTTCAACTGCTGGGATAATCATTAAAGATCAAAAAGTGCTTGTTGCCAAAAGGGTAAGCGAACCGTTTAAAGGCGATTGGGATTTTTTGGGAGGTTATCTTGGAAAAAACGAGACTCCCGAAGGGGGACATAAAAGAGAGATTAAAGAAGAGCTTGGGGTTGATTGTGACGTCACTTTCTTGGGTTCTTTTCCTGGGACTGCCAGCTTTAAAGATTTTGAATTTCCCGTACTGGGTTTTGCTTATTTAACTGAACTAAAAGGAGAAATTAAATTAAACAAAGAAGAAAATTCGGAACTGGCTTGGATTCCGATAAAAGAATTAAATGACGTTGCCTTTGATTCCAACCGAAAAATTCTGAAGTTTATTAAAGAAAAGTTTGTCTATAATTGGGAAGACGTTGTAAGGCTGGTTAGTCAACTTGATTCAACCGCAACCGTAGATCGGAAGAGC
>CAYITS010000010.1:0-14940 GCA_964366385.1 uncultured Gammaproteobacteria bacterium | reverse complement strand
TATCCCGACAGAAAGACTCATGGGTAGATTTTAACATTATAGTTTTATTTGGCAAAATTAATGTCAAAGTCCAATCTCGGAGGAAGCAAATTAACTTCACTCACCTGCAGGTTATCCAATTCTTTTTCAACACCCGATAGATCCCCCTCAATCTTGATGACGCCCGAATCGGTGGCATAGCGGGAGGGATTGGTAATAACTTCACCGCTTGGAAGAGGCGCAAAAGAGGCAACCGGAGTCGGTTTAATCTCAACCGGCGCTTTACCCTTCAAATTTAAAACAATCGACAAAACAGTCATTAAAAACAGCAGTCCGGCAAAGACAATACCCAGGATACGCAGAATCTTTCTTAACCTTGCCGGTATTTTCATCCAAACGTCTTTTAGTTTGTTTACCGCGGGTTGAAATATGTTCATAACTTTAGATTTTATTGTCATTTTGTTTTTATCAATCTGATAATTTCCTTAAGATAGGAAACAGACTCTTTCAGGTAAAGATACGACTCCTGCACAGCCCCCATGGCATCGTTGTAGTAATTGATTTTATTTTTATACGACTTTTCGGACGCAGCGATAATATCTTTGGCGTTCGTTTCTTTTTCTCTGCTCCTTTGCAGTTTATTATCAAGCTTCACAAAAAATCTGTCAAAAACCGACACGTCTTTATCTCCCGCAAGTTTTATTTCTGTTATTTTAGATCTCAGGTCTAAAATAACCTTTTCAATTTGTTTTCTTTCGTGTGCGGTATTTCCTATCGATATGTTAGTCAAGGCAGTATAAAAAACAATCTCCGTCGAATTTGAAAACCGATCTTTTGCTTCATCCGAGTCCTTAACAAAGTCTTTAAGCGAACCGACACTTGCCAATTTCTCCTTATGTTCCTCAAAGTAACTTACTTCAGGATCAATTCTTCGAAATAAAGACTCTCTTTCGCCATCCGACAATCCCTTATTTTCCATTATCCTCATCCGCAGTGCCGTTAAATAGGTCTTTATCGTTTCATCCCTGGCCTGCAGCATTGCCAAAGTTGCCTGTTTTGCTTCCTCTTCGGAAAGCAAAGTCTTGTACTGGATATAACGCGCCCTTGAAAGCCTGTATTCATCATTAAGTTTGTTGTAAAGACTTAAATTGTATTGATAATCCTGATACGCCTTCTGATAATCAAACTCTTCTGCCCTGATGTTTTTAGCCAAAAAGGTTGCTCCAATAAAAACCGCAACAAGTAAAATTTTTTTTCTTAACATAAAAAACCTAGTAAGTTATTTTTATCCTCCCGCTGAAAAATGTTACCTCAAAAGAATTTAGGGATTTTATTTGGACCCGGTATAAGTTTCTTCCCGCCCAAAGACTCATATTGCCGGATGAAACTTGGACCGAAGTTGGTGAATTGGTCGAAACTTCGCTGCCGTTAACCCCTATTCCGTGCGTTGCGTCATACAATCTGGCAGAGGCTTGTCCGTTTCCGTGGGCTACCTTCAAAAAAGCATCCCAAGCAACCCCCGACACTTTTCCGTAATCACCCGCCAGATCAATATAAACGTCCGTTCCCGGAGCATCTACCCACCCCGTACTTGTTGTTGTAATCGGGCCGGAAAAGGGAATATAGGTAGTAGCCTTGTTTTGACCGGACGCAGGGGCGGGTTGATATACAATCTCTTCTTTAGTTGTTCCCGACACGGTCGCTATCGCCTTTGATACTTCCTTGGAAATCTGACTTTTACACTCCTCACCACAGACATCAATATTTTGGGTATCCTTTACTGCCTGAGGAGTCGGTAATTTTCCCAGTTTACTAACTTTTCGGTAAAGTAAAAACAAAAAGACACCAACAATAAAAATGCAAAGAAGTACAACAATTTTAAAAACCGTCTCCAGCTTTTTAGTGTAGTTTTCCATCTTTAATCTTATACCCCAAATTATAAATCTTTTCCCTGATTTTGTCCGCCTCCCCAAACTTCCCCTCTTTTCTTAATTTATTTCTTTGGTCTATTAGAATTTGAATATTGTTCGGAATTTGATTATTGATTATTGGTGATTGCGCGAGCCGCAAACCAAGTACTTCATCAAAACTCAAAGCCAGGTCATATTTATCCTGACCGGGAATATTACTTTTAAGCATCTCCCAAAGAACTGCCAGGGCCCGAGGAGTATTCAGATCATCGCCGACTGCCTGCATAAATCTATTTCTAAATTCCTCAATTTTTTGGGCTTTTTCTTCCGAAAGTGCTGTCCGAGTAATTTGAAATTTAAGGCGGTCAAGCGCAATTTGAGCGGCGCCCAGGCTTTCCCAAGTAAAATTTAATGGGTCGCGGTAGTGGGAAGTTAAATAAAGATACCTTAGAGCTAAAGGATCATACCCTTTTTTAATAACATCTTCGACCGTGTAAAAATTGCCAAGACTTTTACTCATTTTCTTACCGTCAACCGTCAGAAAAGCCGTATGAAGCCAATACTTAACCCCCGGACTTTCACCGGTTGCTGCCTCACTTTGGGCAATCTCATTCGGATGATGAACTGAAAGATGATCTTCACCACCGGTGTGGATATCATATTTATTCCCCAGATACTTAGTACTCATTGCCGAACATTCGATATGCCAACCGGGAAACCCATCCCCCCAAGGACTGTCCCAGTGCATTACATGATCGGAAAATTTTCCAACCCTCTTAAACCATAAAGCAAAATCTGCCGGGTGTTTTTTATACTCACCTTTTTTGACCTCTTTCCTAACCGCTATCCGCTTTTCGCTCAGCTTTTGCCCGAAAAGTCCGTCATATTTGGAAAATTTCGAAATATCAAAATATACCGCCTCGGGGGTATCATAGGCAAACCCTCTCCCCACCAATTTCTTAATCATTTCTATCTGTTCAGGAATATGCTCGGTAGCTTTACAGATTACATCCGGACGGATAATGTTTAATTTATCCATCGAATCGTAGAAATGTTTCGTAAAATACGCAGCGACTTCCCAAACAGTTTTTCCTTGTTTCTTTGCCCCTTTTTCCATTTTATCCTCCCCTTCATCGGCATCCGAAACCAGATGGCCAACATCGGTGACATTTTGGACATGTTTAACTTTGAAACCGTTGGCCGTCAAAATTCTTTTTAAGATATCATCCGCCACATACTTTCTGCCGTGACCGATATGAGCATAGTCATAGACCGTCATTCCGCAGGTATATAGTCCAACATTCGGGGGATTAACTGCTTCAAATTTTTCTTTTTTTCGAGTCAGGGAGTTTATCAAATAAATATCGGTCATAAATAGGTTTTTAGGCTTTCTACTTTTTCTTTCCGGCCAAAAGCGAAAAGACGACGCGATTTTCTGGGAGCAGGTTCGACCAGAGGTTTTTCCTGCGGTTGAGCAACTTGTTCCTCTTTTTGAGATTGTTGCTCTTGCACCTTTTTTGCCCGGATTTCTTTAAGTTCGTTTTCGAGAGCAGTATATAAACTTCTTGCTTTCGCCTGTCTTTTCTGCACTTCCTGGAGAGCAACGGGTTTTTCTGCCGGTTGCTGTTGAGATCCATTTTCAACAATGGCAGCACCGGTTATTTGCCTGCCTGCATCACTCAATATCTCCAAAGGTTCTTGAACAATCTGTCTGACTATTTTTTTCATCTAAAGCTCCCTTCTTCCCAGCAAAGCTTGAGTCAAGGTTGTATCATCAGCATACTCCAAATCGGCTCCCGTCGGAATCCCCATCCCAAGTCTGGTAACTTTTAATTTTTGACTTTTGACTTTTAACTTTTTATTAAGGTACATCGCTGTTGCTTCTCCTTCCATGGTAGGATTGGTGGCAATGATAATCTCAGATACTCGTGACTTGATACTCCCTGCCCGTCCGGCAGGCGGGAATACCCGTGATAATAAGTCTTCTGTGTAGATCTCATCCGGGCCAATGTTTTCGAGAGGATTGATAGCTCCATGCAGGACATGATATAGACCCTTAAACTTCCCCGTTCTTTCAAAAGCCAAAACATCTAAAGGCTGCTCCAGCACCATGATTATATTTTTATCCCTTTGCCCATCGCTGCAAATAGGACAAGGATCGGTTTCGGATACATTTTTGCAGACAGAACAAAGAACGGTTTCTTTTTTCAGATTCTTAACCGCATCAGAAAAAGAATCCAACTGACTTTGAGGAACGTGCAGAAGATAATAGGTCAGCCTTTGCGCCGATTTTGGCCCGATTCCGGGAAGTTTTTGAAAAGATTCAACCAGGACCGATATTGCTTTGGGTATTTTCATATTATTTAGGAATTAACTCAAAAATGGAGGCTGTATTGGGGTCAAAAAATTCAACCATTTTCCAGGAAGCCGACGAGGTTGCAACAGAACGCTCTTTAATTTCCCCCATAAAATCAATTCTTCTCAGAGTAAAATTTCGGCTGGGTAAATTATTAAAAGTTAAGGAAACCGCTTCGCTGTGCTTGGCATTGACGTCATAATTCACCACCAAAGTTCGTATTATATTCCCGTCCTTTCTGCTAAAAGCCTTTACCCATTCCCCTTCACCTTTCGTGTATACTCCCGCCCCTATCATTTGATTTAAAAAGAGAAAAGCACTGTATCTGGGTTTTACTTGAGGTTCGCCAAACTTTTCGTGAGTCAAAAGCCCCCACCTTCCCCAAAACTTTTCCGGGCCGGGTCCATCTTTTAATTCAAAAGAAAAAGCTTTGTCGACAATACCATCAAGAATTGCCGCAACAGCCATCGCGTGAATCGGACCGAAAGAATTATCATAAACAGGATCGTTTTCACTATTTGGTCCAAGTTCCGAAATAATTAACTCCACCCGTCCTAACGCCGCCGAATTCTCAAACAACCAGGAATAAATATTTGTTATCTCTTTTTCAAACTTATCCAAAGACTTTGTATACCTGTGCCAGGAAAGAAAATCCAACCTCAAATTGTTATCGACTGCTATTTTCTTCAAACCCTTAAGCCAACTGGTGTACAAGCCTGTTGTTGCCGGTCCGCCAATCTTATAATCCTTGGTATTTTTTGCCCTGGAGGCCGCGAGCGCCGAATGGTAATAAAGATCAAGATAATTTTTCTCTCCGTAGACCTTAAAATCACCAAAAAGGTCCGGCTCATTCCAAACTTCATAATAAACATTATCTATTCCCAATCCGGATCTACTACTATAGTGCTCTATGGTTGCCGTCACCAATGCTTCCCAATCAGACCAACTGGCGGGTAGGTCTGTAATATCCCCGTTTTTTGAGATTTGCGCCGGCATATATGAAAGAGAGAAAAAAGGCTTTGCACCCACTGTCAGTATATCCTCCACTGTCAAATCCAATTCCTTCCAGTTAAATAATAAATTACCGGATGGATCCTTGGAAACAACATTGTAATAATCATAAATATGATCAATTCGAATATATACAGGTTTAAGAGCCTTGACCTGATTCAGTACAGGTGCAAGCTGTCTGCCTTTTTCTTCACCGCCTTGAGCAAAATTCCTCCAACTTTCCGGGGCAGAAAAAGTATCTGATGCATCAATAATCAAATCTGCGGTATTTCCCTTTGCGCCGCTGAAAAAGCGAACGACGTTCTTTACAACAAAAACCGATACAAACAAGGAAAATAATAAAATTACAAGACCGAATATTCTAAAAAGATTTTTTCTAAAGACCACTTCTAAATTCTACCAGAATTTACTTCATCCCGCCAAGAAGTCCGCTTAAACCTCCGCCCATCTCCATCATTTTTTTGGCTGCCTCCTTTTGAACTTTCTTCATCGCCTCATTTAGAGCGTCGGTTAAGTCTTTTCTCTCTTCCCCGTTTATTTTTATATAGCGGACTTTTTGGTCGCCGGAGACCGAAACAATAATCTCTCCCTTCTCCACGGTTTCGGTTATTTTTTCCAACTCTTTTTGCAGAGTCATTGCCTGCTGACGCATCTTGGCCAGGTTTCCCAATTGTTTTATTTTGTCAAACATAACTACAAATTTCTAATTATTCTAATTGCTCTAATAGGTCAATTCCCAAATATCTCCTCGGCGATTTTTATTATATCTTTATCTTCCCCCTCAGTCAAAATTCCCCCGTCTGACGGGGTTAAGACAGGCATCTCAACCACCTTTGGCAGAGGTTCGGTAAGGGTACAAACCACTCTGACGGGGGTACCCAAAACCCCGGCAATGACATCCTCTAAAATCCTTCTGTGATGAACTTCCTCCAACCTTTCTTTATGAAAACGATAATAAACATTTAATGTCAACACCTTCCCGTCAAAACCCATTGGTTTGGCCGCCCGAAGCAGTGCCTCGATTGAAGTATTTATCGGTCTGATTTTTGTAAGAATATCCCTCCAAACCTCATCGTCAATATTTTTGTTTTTTGAAATATTATTACCTTTCAGGTTGGAAGTTCTTTTAATCGGGACTTGACACCATTTGACTATTGCAATTTCCAAAGGCAATTGTTCAATCGGAGAAAGAGCCGTGTCGGCAAGCGCATGGAATAAAAGTTCGGATAATTTAATCAAATCCCCCTTATCGAACCCGTCCAAACTTTCCTTCCCCACACCCACCATCGCCAACAAAGCGGACTTTAACCTTTCCAGGACCGCCTCGATAAAATCCTCAACTTCTCCACCGGATACAACCAACTTCTCCACTTCAACTACCGCCTTCCGGGTGTCTTTTTCGGCAAGGATCGCAAGAAACGAATCCACACCCAAAGGTCCGACCTTAAACAGAAAACCGGCGACCTTATTTGCTTCCAGAGAAACCTTTTCGGAAACCAACTGTTCCAATATCTTTACCGCATCCCTGAAAGAACCCCTTGAAGCTTTTGCAATAATATCCAACGACTCTTTTGGGATTTTTATCCTCTCCCCCTTGACCGCTTTCTCCAAAGATCGGGATATCTCAACGACGCTTGGTTTAGCAAACAATATCTCCGTGGTTCTTGAACGAATCGTTCCGATTAGTTTTTCGGGATTGGTAGTCGCCAAAACAAAGACAACATGATCGGGTGGCTCTTCCAGGGTTTTTAACAAGGCGTTCGACGCCTCGGTTGTCAGCATGTGCGCTTCGTCAATAATGTAGACTTTCTTTTTTGCCAAAGACGGTGAAAGCTTAACCGCATCCCGCAAATTTCTTATATCGTCTATTCCCCTGTGCGACGCCGCGTCAATTTCAATAACGTCAATGTTTATTCCCTTTGTAATCGACTTGCACTGGTCACACTTATTGCAAGGCTCCGAACCTTGTTTTTGACAGTTCACTATCTTTGCCAAAATTCTTGCCGCCGAAGTCTTTCCTGTTCCTTTTGGCCCCGAAAAAAGAAAGGCATGGGGAATGTTCCCTGACGACACGGTTTTTTGCAAAGATTCTCTTACCGAATCCAGGTCTAACTCTCCTAAAGTCTGCGGCCGGTACTTTAAATAATAAGTCATATATGGTGAAATCCCAAAAGATGCATCGCTCCGTGCTCAATGAGTTCGTATATTTTCTCTTCAATCAATTTTTCTTCCTCTTTGGCTTCTTCAACTGCTTTCGGATAGCAGACGATAATTTCCCCAAGGTGAAGCAGTTTATCGTCAGGATATATAAACTTTACCTTCACCTCACCCGGTGTAAAAGACAGAACATTGTGAAGAGCTTTATCTTTTAAATATTTCTTCCCGACTTCAAGCATTCTCTTTTCTCCGACAATCGCAACCGCAACCTCGGCATCGGAAACAATTCCCTTTTTGGATAAAAACTCCCGAAGTCTTTTTTTTAATTTCGGCGAACTAACCGGATAATTTGCTTGTTTGACAATATCAACCCTAATCATAAAACACATTCACGGCCATAACTTTCCCAGCACTTCCTCAAGCGATAATAACTCAATTTTCCCGGAGTTTCTTTCTTTCCATTCAATTTTATCTTGAGTCTTTTCCGAAATAACAAGTCTTACGGGAATTCCGATTAAATCTGCGTCGGCAAATTTCTCTCCCACACCAACCTCCCTGTCATCCCAAAGAACTTCGGCTCCGGCCTTTTGAAGTTTTTCATACACTTCTTTCGTGTTTTTCGCGCCCGGCAATTCAATCAAATGAACTGCAAAGGGTGAGATATCTTTACTCCAAATGATTCCTTTGTCGTCATGGGAAACTTCTACCCAAGCCCCCATGACTCTGGTTGAACCGATTCCATAACTTCCAAACCAAACCGGTTTTTTCTTGCCGTCCTTATCGATGAAATACACTTTCATTCTTTCTGCAAACCAAGTCCCTAAAGGAAAAATATTTCCTACCTCTATTGATTTTGCTTTTATTACTTTACCCTTATTGCAACCGGCACACTTAACATTTGGCATTTGTAATTTGACATTTGTAATTTCCTGATTCTGTCCCCATCCGCAGGCATCACAGAAAAAAATGGTATCTTCTCCGCCATTCGCCACTACTTGAAACTCATGGGTAAGACGATCGGTAAAAACTCCACCCGAAGCCTCTGTAATCTTATAATCAAATCCCAAACGTGTAAAAATTTTAGCGTAGGCTTTTTTAACCTTCTCATAATAATCCATCAAGTCTTTCTCCGAAGTGTGCGCGGAATAAAGATCTTTCATCATAAATTCCCTGCCTCTTAAAATTCCCGATTTTGCCCTGAGTTCGTTCCTGAATTTTGTCGAAAAGTGATAAACATAAACCGGCAAATCTTTATAACTTGTAATATTTTTACGAAGTAAATCCATCACAATTTCTTCATGGGTAAATGAGAGCGCATATTCTTTTTTTCTTGCATCGGTCAGTTTGTACATAATCTCATCCGCCTTGTCCCATCTTCCCGTTTCACTCCAAATATTTTTGGGGTGAAGAAGCGGCATCAAAAGTTCTTGTCCTCCAATCATATTCATTTCTTCCCTAATTATCTGATTAATTTTGCAAACAACACGCCAGCCTAAAGGCAGAAGTGTCCAACTTCCTGCCATTAATTGATCCATAAATCCTGCACGGACCAAAAGCTTGTGATTCAAACTTTCTGCGTCCTTTGGAGCTTCTTTTCTCGTCTTGGGAAATAATACGGATTGTCTCATAAAAATCCTCCAAAACCACCGGCCGAAATCAGCCTTTGAATATCATGGGCCGTAATAGCCAAAAGCAGAAAGAGTAAAATAATCATCCCTATCGTATGTATCGCAGACTCAAGTTTGGGTAAAACTTTCCTGCCGATTGCTTTTTCAATTCCGATAAATAAAAGGCGTCCCCCGTCCAAGGCGGGAAAAGGCAGTATATTTAATATTGCCAAATTGACAGACATAATCCCCACAAAATTTATAACTGCCAAAATCCCATACTGAGCGGCTTTTGCGGTAATGGCAAAAATTCCGACAGGTCCGGCGATATCCCGGGGAACGTCGCCGGCAAAAAGTCCTTTTATCATCCGGAATAAACCTGCCGCGATGTTTCCTCCCCAAAATACGGCATCTTTAAATCCGTAATAAACGCCGTAAAAAGGTCTTAAGTATATCGGCGGAAAATAAATTTCCGTATTCGTAATAACCACCCCCAAAGGACCTTCTCCTTCAGGCGGATTTTCTCTGGGAGTAATATTTAATTTAATCTCAGAAGAGTTTCGTCCTATAGTAAACTTTATTTTCTTTCCTTTGCTTTGCTCAACCAAATCAACAAATTTTTCAACAGTTACAACATCTTCTTTATCAACCTTTTTTATAACATCTCCCACAACCAGACCAACAACTTGAGCCGGAGAACCGGCAATAACTTCAACAACTTTGACATTTTTAGTATTCCTCGGAATACCCGAGAATGAGTAAACTATTGCAAAAGAAACTATGGCCAGCAAAAAGTTCATAACGACTCCGGCAACAACAATTGCAAAACGCGCTTTTTTGCTCTTTTTGATAAATGCCCGCTTAGGGTCTTTTAATTTATTCTCCGAATCCTCACCATACAGCTTTACAAAACCCCCGAAAGGAAAAAGATTTAACGAATAAAGTGTTTCACCGATTTTTTTACCAATAATCCTCGGTGGTAATCCAAAACCAAATTCTTCAACCCCCACCCCAAGTTTTCTGGCCATAAAAAAGTGCCCGAACTCATGAACAAGAACCAAGACGGAAAGAACCAAAAGGAAAACAATTATCAAAGCAAACATAAAGCTAGTATATAGCATATTGTATGTTGTATGTAGAATTAAAAAGTGTAGTATAAAAATAGGATGTTGAACAAAACTGATCTGTCTCAAATCAAAAAAATTGTAAGAGAAGAAGTTGAAGCCGAGGGAGAAAACATTCGTTCAGAAATCAACGGCGAAATTAAGCTTGCAGGAATAAGAACTGCCACCGAATTGCGGGAAGTAAATACAAGATTAAAAAACCTGGAGATTATTACCAGAAAAATCCAAAAAGACCTGGTAAAAACATCTGATTTTCTTGATAAAGAAAATCTCAAAACAGTCAAAAGGGTCCGGAAAATTGAGGATCATTTAGGCTTTCCCGAACCGGCTATAATTTAAATCTGAAGAAGTTCTTGTTTTTTGCGGTTGCCGGCTTCGTCGATTTTGCTTACAAATTCATCGGTAATTAACTGCATTTTCTTTTCCAGGTCAAATTTTTCGTCTTCGGAAAGTTCTTTTTCTTCAAAGCTCTTCTTTATATCGTGCATGACATCTCCCCTGATTTGCCTAATGGCTATCTTTCCGTTTTCCAATTTTGTGGATAATAATTTCACATATTTTTCCCTGTCTTCGGTTGTCAGGGGAGGAAGAGCGATGCGGATTATCTCCCCTGCAATTGCGGGGTTCATACCAATGTTGGCCGCCAAAATACCCTGACGGATCTCTCCGATTATTGATTTATCCCAGGGGTCGATAACTATCGTTTGGGTATCGGGAGTGGTAATTGTTGCCAATTCCTGTATTTTTAATTTTTGCGTTCCCCCGTATACCGCGACCACTACACCATTAACTAATGAAGATGTAGATCGTCCGGTTCTAATAGACCCCATATCTGAAGTCGTCAGGTCAACTACCTGCTGCATCCTGAACCGAATTGAAGTTTCATCCATTCTTCTGGCCTAATTCTACACGAAAAACTCTTCCAATGCGAATGTTTTCTCCCGTTTTTGCAATTACTTCCTTCACCAAATCCCCGACTTTCTTTGCAGGATCTTTAATAAACTCCTGCTTTTCAATATCTTTCTCTCCCATCCCCGCCGTCTGCATTGAAATATCGCGTCCCAAAGTTTCAAAAAGCTCATTTCTGGCAACGAAGTCCGTTTCGCAAAGAAGTTCAACCACGCCGGCAACTTTACCTGTGTGGTGAACATATGTAAAAATTTTTCCCTGACCCGTCTGACGGGTTTGTCTTTTTTCCGCTTTTTCAAAACCCTCTTTTTGTAATACCTTAAAAGCCTTTGCTTCGCCTGCCTGCGCAGGCAGGTTTCCCACTTCTTCCAAAACTTTTTTGACACGAAGAACCGGGGCTCCGGTCTGCTCTTTTAACTTCTTAATTAAATCTATAGATATCTTCATTTCTTCTTGCCTTTCAAAATTGCCTCCCCCATTAACTCCAAGACATACTCCAAAGCTTTAGTTGCGTCATCGTTCATCGGAATAGGATAATCAATCGCGGTCGGATCGGCATTTGAATCAACTATGCCCACGACCTCAACCCCAACCATTTTGGCTTCCTTTACGGCCCCTGTTTCTTTATGAGTATCAACAACAACCAAGATATCAGGGATTTTATTAAGGTCCTTCATCCCTCCAAAAAACCTCTCCAGCCTGATAATTTCTCTGTCAATTAACAGTCTTTCTTTTTTGGTGTACTTGGCAAATTCCCCCGAAGCCATCTTTTCTTTCAAATCCGCCATCTTTTTTAAAGATTTTTTAATCTGCTCAAAATTGCTTAGGGTTCCTCCCAACCAGCGTTCTACCACATACGGGCAACCGGTCTCTTCCGCCACCTGTTTGGTTTTATCCCTTGCCTGCTTTTTACACCCGACAAATAAAATTACCTTTCCTTCCCTTGAGGCTTCTTCAAGAACCAAAAGTGCTTCTTCCAAAACTTCCTTGGTTTTAATCAGATCAAATACATGAACCCCATCCTGAGCTCCATAGATATATGGCTCCATTTTTGGATTCCAACGCCTTGCCTGATGCCCAAAATGCGCGCCCGTTTCTAATAGTTTTTCCGCTGATACTTTAATTGCCATAATTTACAAGCTCCCAGTATAGCAAGCGTCTAACAAATTCTCAAGAAGACAGGATATTGTCACAGGCCCTACTCCGCCGGGAACAGGGGTTATAAAACTTGCTTTAATCCCGATTGAAGGATCAACATCCCCCCGAGGAGAACCCACATCTATAACAACTGCGCCTTCTTTAACCATATCTACACTTATTATTCCGGGTGAACCGGTTGCACTGACTAAAATATCCGCCTTTAAAGTTTCGCTTTTCAAATCCTTGGTTTTACTATTGCATCCAATTACCTTATAACCCTTCTTCCTAAGTTCCCTTACAAGCGGAGTTCCAACCATCCCCGTTGCCCCCACAACACAAACAGCGGCGGGGCACCGCGGCCCCGCGAATTTGATTATTTGAAGAACTGCCTTTGCCGTCGGGTGCACATAAATACTATCTTTTCTTAACCCGTCAACGTCTTTATTTGATTGAATTGAATTAATAATGTCTAATGTATGATGTCTAATGTTTAACGGCAAAGGCAGCTGAACCATTATCCCGTATATTGTCTTGTCACCATTCAATCTTCTGATCTCACCGATCAAACTTCGATATCCAACTTCCGATTTCCTACTTCTCACTTCGAGTTCTGCGCCAATCCTTTGGGCTGCTTTCTTCTTCAGGTTAACATAAAGTTTGCTTGCCGGGTCATCTCCAACAATTATAGATGCCAGCTTAGGGTGTACGCCTCTAGCCAAAAGCCTTTTAACCTCTTTCTTCAGAAACTTTTCTTTTCCGGCCGTAAATTGACGCCCGTCAAAAATAATTGTCATATATAAGAGGCATTTTACTCTAGGGGAAACTTTTTACAAAGTTTTTTGACTTCCAAGGAAATACTTTTCAAAAACTTATCTTTTTGTACCTTCAACTTGTAAGCCTTAATAAATCCGGCTCTTTTTTCTTTGTCCCGGGGAAGTTTTTCACTCTTAACATGATCAACAATCTTTAAAATCCATTCCGCAATTTTCTCCATCTCTCCCCCTTCCATTCCCCGAGTAGTTACGGCCGGGGTTCCCAAACGGATTCCGGACGGATAAAAGGGCGGCCGAGGATCATTGGGAACCGAATTTTTATTTACAATAATCCCAACTTCCTCCAAAGCCTCCGCGACAACATTCCCCGACAGCCCCAAAGGCCTTAGATCAATAACCATCAGATGACACTCCGTTCCTTTCGCCACCAACGTCAGCCCGCCTCCCATAAGTTTTTTTGCCAAACGTTTCGCATTTTTAACAACTTGAATGCCGTATTTTTTAAAGCCCGGCCTTTCGGCTTCGCTCAGGGCTATAGCAATCGCCGCGGTTGTGTTATCATGCGGCCCGCCCTGAAGCCCGGGAAAAACCGCCCGATCAATTTTACCCGGGGCTAAAGGATCTTTTTCAATCCCCTTTTGAGTCACCATAATCATCGCCCCTCTCGGACCGCGAAGAGTTTTATGAGTGGTGGCGGTAACTATATGCGCATAGGCAACCGGCGAAGGATAGCTTTTTGCAATAATAAGCCCCGCAACATGCGCAACATCCGCCACAAACCATGCCCCAACTGAATCCGCAATCTGCCCCAACTTCTTCCAGTCAAACGCCAGCGGATACGCGGTCGTACCGATAAATATCAGCTGCGGTCTTTCTTTCTTGACCAGCCTCTCAACCAATTTATAGTCAATAATTCCGCTATCGTCGGTACCGAATTGGACCGATTTATAGAATCTTCCCGAAAAAGTAATCTTCGGATGCCCGTGGGTCAAATGCCCGCCCGAAGAAAGCTTCAGACCCATTATTTTTGCGCCCGGCTCCAAAAGCCCAAATAAAACCGCGGAATTTGCCGGAGAGCCGGAATACGGCTGAACATTGACATGGGCAACGGCAAAAAGTTTTTTGGCTTTGGCAATGGCAAAATTTTCAATTTCGTCAATGATTTTATTTCCCTGGTAGTAGCGCCTTCCGGGATAGCCTTCCGAGTATTTGTTCATTAAAACACTCCCCACCGCTTCCCTTACCGCTTTGGAAGCATAATTTTCCGAAGGAATCATCATCAAAGTCTCCTTTTGTCTTTTCTCCTCGGCGGCAATTAAAGAAAATATCTTATCCATAATCTTTTGCATATTTTTGTAACTTTTTATCGAAGCTAAAAATCTCAATATTTTCTATTTCTCTCTTAGTAATCAAGAAACAATCTGTAAGGTCCATGCTTGTATCTTTGTACATCTTTAAAGCCCTAATAAATATCTCTTTTGACTCTACTTCAAAATAGCTTACGGAAACCATAGAGTTTAGAGCCTTAATAATTTCATCTTTTTTAAAATGATAATATTTCAAAAGTGTATAATTCACTTCGAAAACTATAATTTGGGGGATAATAAGAATTACCTCTCCTTTTTTAGCTTTTCCAAATAATTCCGATGCCCTTTTATACTGATCTCTATTTCCTGCAACAAAAAAACGCAAAAAAACATTAGCATCAACAATTAGAGCTTTCATTGCACTTTATTTTAGACCAGCGACACCTTGTTCGGCTAGATAATTAGCAAACCCTTCTCGAATTTTTTTGGCAGAATATTTTTTTCTTGTTTTAAAAGTTCCTGCAAGTTCCAGAAAGTCGCGGACGGGCTCAACAATTAATTTGCCATCTTGAGCAGAAACTAAAGCTTTAACCCCCTTATCAAGCCCCAGCATGCGCCGTAACGGCATAGGAATGCTCATCTGCCCTTGTGAGGTAATGGAAACTGT
>CAYITS010000009.1:0-15894 GCA_964366385.1 uncultured Gammaproteobacteria bacterium | reverse complement strand
CTTATTCAACCTCATGTCAAACCCTATCGACCTGCCGGTATGGAAGCGGGAAAAGTCTTAGGAGAAGTTGTTGGGCTTTTGGAAGCGGACAAAAGAAGAGATATTGTTGAAAGAAATCTTTTTGGAGAAGCGCGAAGCGTAATAGAAAAAATACTTGTTGGTCGGGG
Source organism: uncultured Gammaproteobacteria bacterium (assembly GCA_964366385.1). Classification (GTDB taxonomy): domain Bacteria; phylum Patescibacteriota; class Microgenomatia; order UBA8517; family UBA8517; genus CAYITS01. The sequence goes on along the minus strand of CAYITS010000009.1, from coordinate 15,727 downwards.
CGGGCAGAATTGAACTGCCTCCACACGCACCCCATGCGCGCATTCTACCGTCAAACTCCGCCCCGTACTTGCGAATTTTACCATTATTCAACCTTCTTTTGTTCTCCTGCGAAATTCTTCAACCCAAATCTTTTTGAGAGGGATATCGTCAAGTCCGGCTTGATCTGCAAGCATTGCCGCCTCAGTTCCGTAAAAAGTAAACCCTTCTGAAGAATGCGGGTCTCTATCAATCTGGGCCGAATCAGCAATGAGTTGTCCCAATTCACCAATCACTTCAGGCGTCATGCCATCTTGCTGCATTTTATCCCAAATTCCAGTCAGCTGAAAAAATTCAACCAACGGTGGAGTGAAAGCCTCTTGTTGAAAATGTCGCAATTCAGTATCCGTCATCGCGCCAATGTTTTTAAGAAACTCTTTAAATTCTCGATTTGCGGTTGCAGCGTCGAATCGATTTCGAGCTATTTGGGCAGACCTTTTACGAGATTGAAATTTGAAATGCATATCGGCTATTTGTTCCTCTGTTGCATACGGACGATCCTTTGCGTCTACTGTTGATCGATCAATTGGGTCAATTGGAAGTCGTGGCGGGGAAACAATTTCAAAAAAATTTACCTGTTGGCTTATATTATTTTTCTTCATTAGATTCTGCAACCGGTTGAGCAGATTGGGAAGCAGTTTGATTAAATAGAGAATCCGAAAGTCCGCTTAAATTGTATTTCAAATTTCGCAAAAACGCAGCCGCATTTTGGTCTGTAATCGGTACCCCAAAAACCGTGGGCCGACGTGAACGACGACCTTCAAGATAGGCTCGAAATGCAGGAGAAGCAGGAAAATCTATCAGATCCGGGCTCAACCCCATACCGGTATTTTAGCTTATTTTTAAATTGAATACAAAGAGAAAACATTTTATCTCTTAGGAGACTGTTTTTCCCTCCTCGCCTTACCGCCTTTGCCGACCATGCGGCGCTGTCTTGTACGGGAATCCCGGGTCAGAAGCCCGGCCTTTTTAAGGGAAAACCTATACTTTTCGGGAGAAGTTTTTGAAATAGCCCGCGCCAGCCCATGAACCAAGGCTCCAATTTGCCCCATCCTTCCGCCGCCAACCACTTTTGCGCTAAAATAATATTTCTCCGCAGTTTCGGTCAAAGCAAAAGGTTTTTCCCACAAAACCCGCATTATCTTTCCCGAAAAATAATCGGAAACAGGTATTCCGTTTACAGTGTTTGTTCCTTTGCCTTTAAAAAGCCTCACCCTGGCAGAGGACTCCCTCCTTTTTCCTGTTGCATAAACGTAGTCAATTTTCTTTATCATTTTTATTTCTTAAACCTGTCTTCATACGCATGCTGTTCCCCTTTGACAACCTTTAACCTGGCCATTCTATCTTTCTTCAATCTGTTGTCGGGAAGCATTCCCGAAACCGCATGCTGAATCACCCGTTCCGGGTGTTCTTTTGACATTTTTGCAAAAGTAACCTCTTTAAAGCCTCCGGGATATCCGGAATGTCCTCTGTAAACCTTTTGTTCCTTCTTTTTCCCGGTGAGAACCACCTTCTCCGAATTGATAACGACCACAAAATCTCCCGAATCCATATGGGCAGAATAATCAGCCTTGTGTTTGCCGGTTAAGAAAGTTGCAATTTTGGTTGCAATTCTTCCCAACACTTCACCCTTGACATCTACCAGATGCCAATCCCTGACTATCTCTTTTTGTGTCGGTTGATATGTTTTCATTTGACCTCCTCCATCCACTCCAACCTGGCCATTTCGGCATTATCACCTTTTCTTCTCGGAAGAAGGGTTATTTTACTAAAACCGCTCTGCCTCTTAAGAAAAGTGGGGGCAACTTTTCCAAAAAGTTTATCCACCGTCTCTCTATCGTTCCCCATCTCGGCAAGAACTTTCCTTCTTAAATTAACCCCTCCTTTTTTAGCCCGACTCACGTATTTGTCAATTTGACCCTGAACCGCCTTGGCCCGCGCTTTTGTGGTCACAATTTTTCCATTCAAAACCAAGGCCCTGACCAGGGATCTAAAAAGAGCAATTCTCCCCGTACTGCCTCGTGAAAATTTTCGGCCAAAGACTTTCTTTATCATTTCATTCTCCCCTAAACTCAACCCCTTTTTCGCCAAGCGCCGCAGAAATTATCTTTATGGATTTTTCTCCCAGGTTTCTGACTTTAACCAAATCTTCTTTCTTTGCTTTTACCAAAAGGTCCACCGTTTCATATCCTACTCTGGCCAATGCATTTGCCACTCTGGTGGGAAGACCAATCTCTTCAACGGAAAGTTTTCCGACCGGGCCCAAACCGTCTTCAACCGGTTTTCCTTCCACAACGACCTTTTTGGGAAAGATTATTTGATTGAAATATGAGACGACTATCTTTGCTGCCTGCACCAAGGAGTCTTTAGGCGTCATTGTTCCATCCGTCCAAATCTCAAGAATTAATTTATCAAAATTCGTCAGCCTGCCGACACGAGTTTCTTCTACTTTGTAGTTGACTCGGGCTACGGGCGAAAAGGAGGCGTCTAAAGGAATTACTCCGATTGTCTCGGTTTTTCTATCCGTAGCCGGAGAATATCCGCAACCAACCTGAATTTCCACATCGGCTTCCAATTTTGCCCCTTTGCCAAGAGCCGCTAAAACAAATTCCGGATTTGCAACCTTAACGTTGGCGGGAACCTTAATATCTTTCGCTTTTACCTCACCGGATTTCTTTACCGAGATAGATGCTTTAACCGGCTTTGCGCCGTGGTATGAGAATTTGACCTTTTTAAGATTCAGTAAAAAATCCACCACATCCTCTTTCATTCCCTTAAGGGTCGTGAAACTATGCTTGACCCCGGGAATTTTGACGCTGGCAATAGCCGCCCCGGGAAGACTTGTCAAAAGAACGCGTCTTAAGGAATTTCCCAAAGTGTCGCCATACCCTTGTTCCAGGGGAGTGATGACAAACTTTCCATAATCTTTCTCTTTAACTTCTTGTTTTACCTCAAATAACGGTTCATTCATTTAAATCACCACCTTTCAATACTACCTACCTCGAGTAAAATTCAACAATATCCTGTTCGGAAATAGGCTCAATTATGTCTTCTCTCGTCGGTTCTCTCAATACCTTTCCAAACGCGGCTTTTTTCTCAAGCCAAGACGGAATTTTTTGATCTTTTTCTTGTAATAACTTCTTGACAAAAGGAATTTCCAAAGCTTTGCCGCCGAGTCCAACCGTTTGCCCGATGCTAACCCGAAAGGAGGGAATGTTTACTTTCCTGCCGTCAACGCTTACATGCCTGTGAGATACAAGTTGTCTCGAAGCATGTCTGGTCGGGGCAAAACCGAGTCTGTAAATCACATTATCAAGTCTTTTTTCCAAGAGAGTAAGAAGTTTTTCTCCCGTATTTCCTTTGCTTTTTAAAGCATCCGCAACATATCTTTTAAACTGTTTTTCCAAAATGCCATACAGTCTTTTCACTTTTTGCTTTTCTCTCAGTTGTTTACCGTATTGTGAAGAATTTCTTGAACCTTTTGGCCCATGAACTCCCGGCGGAACATTCAAACGGGTCAGTTTTGCCCCTTTTCCAAAAAGGTCAACTCCTTCCCTCCTTGATAATCTGTCTTTCGGTCCGGTATATCTTGCCATATTATACTCTCCTTTTCTTCTTTGGTCTGGGGCCATTGTGAGGTATTGGGGTAATATCCGCAATTAAAGATATCCTGACTCCGGCGGATTTAACCGCCCTAAGAGCCGCGTCTCTCCCCGGTCCCGGACCTTTTAAATAAATTTCGACTTCTCTAATTCCATGCTCTTCTTTGGCTTTATTGAGTACCCTTTCAACCGCTGTCGTGGCCGCAAAAGGGGTTGACTTTCGTGTCCCCTTAAAACCTGCCGCTCCTGACGAACCCCACGCCAAAACCCCCCCCGATTCATCGGTAACCGTAACCAAGGTGTTGTTAAAGGAAGCCGATATATACACCTTTCCCGTCTCCTCTTGTTTCTTTTTAGCTGCCATGACTACTTACTTTCTCCTTCCTGCCCCTTGGGTCCCCTTGTCCTTGCCAAAGCTTCCTTCTTAAAAGCACCCACCGTCTTTCTTTTGCCTCTATTGGTCCGGGCATTGGTGCGCGTACGCTGCCCTCTTGACGGAAGGTTCCTGGCATGCCTTATACCCCTGTAAGCTCCAATTGCTTTTAATCTTGATACGTTTGATCTGACAATCCTCACCAGTTCACCCTCGGTTGGATATTCTTCAAGTCTTCCGGCTATCCCCGAAATGTCTTCAGGAGAGAGCTTTGATACCCTTTTGGAAGGATCAATCTTTAGCCCTTCAAGTACTTTATTGGACAACACCCAACCGATACCCTTTATCCGCGTCAGAGCATAGTCCACCCGCCAACCGTCTTGTAATTCGACTCCTGCAATTCTTGCCATCTTATTAATAATTAATCATCAACCATTGACCATTCAAGGCTACTAACCTTGGCGTTGCTTGTGTCTAGGGGTTTTTTTACAAACCACATATAAGACACCCCGTCTTTTCACAATTTTACAATCCTTGCATCTTTTTCGTATTGAACTTTGTACTTTCATATTTTAATGACTAATGACTAAATCAAAAGATTTATTAACCACTAAACATTGACCATTAATATTTATATATTATCCTTCCTCTTTGCTCATCGTAGGGTGTCATCTCCACCTTTACTCTGTCCCCGGGAAAAACCCGGACATAATTCCTCCTCATTTTCCCCGTCAGTGTCGTTAAAATTACCCTTTCATCCGAAAGCTCAACCCTAAACATCGTGTTGGGCAAAGACTGTTTAACCACCCCGTTTATTTCTGTTGTTTCCTTAATTTTTACCATGGCTAATCTGACGCGGTTAGAATTAAAGGGCCTTTTTTGGTTACCGCAATGGTATCTTCAAAAAGCGCTGATATTTTACCATCGGCAGTCGAGATTGTCCACCCATCATTATTTAAAACCACATCCGGTTTACCCAGGCTATACATAACTTCAATTGCCAGGACCATTCCGGATAAAAGTTCCGGGCTTCCATCCCTTGTCCCAGGCACAAAACAGGGTATTTGAGGCTCTTCATGCAAAGCTTTTCCAATCCCATGACCGACAAGCGCTCTTATAGGCGAAAAACCTGCCGACTCAACTATCCTCTCTATTGTCTTCGAAATGTCATAAACCAAATTTCCCGGCCGGGCTTTATCAATTGCCTCCCCGACAGCAATCCTTCCCACTTTTAGAAAATTTGCCACCTTTCTGTCCGGATCAATAGCTTTGGTGAAGGATGTGTCCGTATGAAAACCTTTGTAATAGATACCCAAATCAACGCTGACCACATCCCCCTTTTTAAAAACAATCTCCTTTTTGGGAATTCCGTGGACCAAACCTTCGTTAACGTTGATACAAGTAGTCCATTTGTAACCCGGAACCATTTTAAAAGAGGCCTCTGCGCCTTCTTTTTTGATGAGCCTCGTCGCCAGCTCTTCAATCTCCCCGGCGTTAACACCCTCATCTATCTTTTTCAGCAAGGATTCTCTTACACTTGCCAATTTCCTTCCCCCCTGACGCATAATTTCAATTTCCGCCTCTGTTTTAATATTCATTCAAGTATTATTTGCCCTCAACGATCCTTACCACATCTTCATGAATCTCATTAATCGGTCTTTCACCGTTTACTCTGAATAAAATTCCTTCTCTCTGAAATACATCCAATAATGGTTTAGTGTTTTGGTTGAAAATTTGAAGTCTTTTTTTAATTTGCGGAGGTTTATCATCGTCTCTTCTTTCATAAACTCTTCTGGCCGAAAGTCTTTTGATTGTTTCTTTTTCGCCGACATCCAAAAATATCGCCATATCGACTTTTATATTTTTCTCGCTAAACCAATTTTTTAATAAGCCGTATTGACTGATAGTTCTCGGAAAACCGTCCAATATTACGCCCTTACCGTCGGATATCTTTTCTCCAAGAAGTTCTTTCATGGCCAAAAAGAACATCTTGTCCGGCAGCAGTTCCCCTTTTTTATTAATAATCTCATCAACCGGGGGGTTATTTTCGGCCAACTTTCGTAAAAAATAACCCATTTCAAAATAGTAAATACCCAGTTTTTCGGCAAGAAGCCTGGCTTGCGTTCCCTTTCCCGATGCCGGTGCTCCTAATAATATAATATTCATCTGATGAAAGTTTCGTATTTGCGCATGGAGAGCTCTCCCTCGAGTTCCCGCGTCAATTCCAAAACAACGGAGACAACGATCAGAATTCCCGTTCCTCCTATTGCCAAATTTGATATCCCGATCGTTTTTTGGAAAAAGGAAGGCAGTATGGCAATCATTCCCAAAAAGGCCCCGCCAACCACGGTTATTCTTGAAAGAACATGGGATAAATACTGTGAAGTTTGACTTCCGGGTCTGATACCGGGAATGAACCCTCCTCCTTTTTGCAGGTTTTCGGCAATCTTCACCGGATTAAAAACCACCGCCGTATAAAAATAGGTAAAACCAAAAACCAACAGGAAATAAGTGATATTATAAACAACGGATTGGGGATTGAATAAACTTCCAAGTTTTACGGCAAAATTTGCAATTGCCGCATTAGAAACTCCACCCAGAAACTGGCTTAACAGTGAGGGCACAAGTACCAGGGAAATTGCAAAAATGATAGGAATTACTCCGGCCTGATTAAGGCGGAGGGGTAAATAGCTTGATACCGGTGAAGTCGAAAAGACCCCGGCTCTTCTTGAATAATGAATAGGAATTTTCCTAATTGCCTCGTTCATAAATATAATTAACCCGATAATGGCAATCGCGACAACCAAAAACACGGAAACTTTTAAAATATCCTCCGGCCGCAAGACAGCGGCCGACTGTCCGATTATTACCGGAAGTTGGGATACTATACCCGTAAAAATAAGGAAGGAAATTCCGTTTTTGAAGCCATACTCCGATATTAAATCCCCCAACCAAACGGCAAAAACCGTTCCGGCGGTCATTGTCAAAACCAAGGAAACAATTGCCAACGGGGAAAGGCCGACAATAATGTTCTGCGATCTTAAAAGAGAGTACATGGCAAAACCCTGCAGAACCGCAAGAGGAAGTGTTAATAATTTTGTGTATTGGTTAATTTTTTCCCGACCGTATTCTCCCTCTTTTGACAGCTCTTCCAACTTGGGTATGACGTACGTCAATAACTGTAATATTATCGAGGCGTTGATATACGGGTTAAGTCCCAAGGCCATCACCGAAAAATTGGCCAAGGTTCCTCCCGAGAAAACGTCCAATAAAGAAAGAAGCGGGCTGCCGGAAAACAGACTCCTTAATGACTCCCTATCAATACCGGCCGCCGGAATATGGGCAACCAGACGAAATACGACCAAAATAAGGGCTGTTAATAATATTTTTTTTCTGATTTCCGGAGACTTGAACGTCTTAGAAAAAAACTGGGCAATTGATTTTAACATTAAATAATTTTTCCACCCGCCTTTTCTATCTTCTTGGCGGCGGATTTTGAAATTGGTAAAGAAATCGTAAATTTCTTCGTCAACTTCCCGTCGCCTAATATTTTTACTCCATACTTTTCCGCATCTGACTTATCCACAATTTTGTTTTTAACAAGCATGTCAATATCGACCTTTCCCGAAGGAAGCAGGTCAATCACCGACAGGTTGATTATTAACGGTTTCTTATTGGCTAAGTGCTTTCCTTTCCCCCTTTGAAAAGGCAGTTTTTTAAGGAGAGATTTTTTTACCTTTACTCCCTCGAACAGTATGCCTATCTTACCGCGCGATTTTTGGCCTTTTTGACCCCTCCCGGAGGTGTGACCCCCCTTACCGCTGCCATAACCTCTACCCAATCTTTTTTTTGATCTTTTTGTTACTTTTGCTAAATCCGGTGTCATTTTATTTTCTCCTTCCTAATTTTTTTGTCCTCTCTCTTCTTTGCCAACATACTCGTCCTTTCCAAGGCTTTCATTGTCGCATAGATATTGGAAATTTTATTATTTGTCCCCAATATCTTCCCGACGACATCTTTAATACCGGCTGCTTGCATAACCACCCTCATCGCGCCTCCCGCAATTATTCCTGACCCCACCGGGGCCGGTTTTATCAAAACCCTTGCCGCAGAAAACTTTTCCCGGACGGAACAGGGTATGGTCGTTCCTGCCAGTGTTATTTGCACCATTGTTCTTTTTGCTTTTGATACCGCCTTTCTTATGGCATTTCGGACATCCGTTGCCTTCGAAAGACCAACCCCGACCTTGCCCTTTCTGTCCCCAACAACAACCAAAGCCGAAAACCTGATCTGATTTCCTCCTTTAGTTTTTTTCGAAATTCTATTTATCTGCACTACCGTCTCTTCAAACTCTTTTATTTGGGCCGGTTCGTACGACCGTCTTTGATAATAAGACATCTAAATTAATAAACCTGTCGGTTTAAAACTTCAAACCCCCTTTCCTGGCTCCTTCTGCCACTGCTTTTACCAGACCGTGATATTTATAACCCCCTCTATCAAAAACAACCTTGGATATATTTTTCTTGATTGCCTTTTTCGCCAGCTCCTCGCCGACAAGGGCCGCACTCGACATACTCTTTGGACCCGAAAAAGAAACCAAAGTGACCCCTTTAACATCATCTATCACTTGAGTATAAATATATTTGTTGGATCGAAACACGGATAACCTCAACAGATTTTTCTGCTTTTTAACTTTGGCTCTTACTTTTCTTTTTCTGCGAATGTTTCTGTCAATTTTCATATTAGACTGGACCGGCGGCTTTAGCCGCTTTACCCGCTTTTCTTCTTACAATTTCATCTTTATACCTAATGCCCTTTCCTTTATATGGCTCCGGTTTTTTGACCGCCCTGATTTCGGCTGCGACTTGACCAACCAACTCTTTATCAATCCCTTCCACCGTAATAAAGGTTTTTTCCACCTTAAAATCTATTCCTGCCGGCGCTTCAATTTTTACGGTATGAGAATAGCCAACATTCAGAACTAGGGTTTTCCCCGATAACTCTGCTTTATATCCGGCGCCAACTATTTCCAGTTCCTTGCTCCACCCTTTCGAAACCCCCTCCACCATGTTTGACAGTAAAGAACGGGTCGTCCCGTAGATTGGAAAATATTTCGGATTAGACTTTTTCAAACTTAGGGTTAAAACACCATCCGTTTCATCCAACTTTATGACGTTAGATATTTTCAAAGACAATTTGCCTTTGGGACCGGAAACCTCGATTGTTTCGCCAACAACCTCAATTTTGACTCCCTCAGATAATTTAATTGGTAGCCTTCCTATTTTACTCATGTTACCAGATCTCCGCCACGACCTCCCCCCCTTTTCCTGCTTTCAACACTTCGATCGATGTTAATATTCCTTCGGGTGTACTCACAAGAAAGATCGATGGTCCTTTTTTCTTTTCGATTTCCCGAACACCGGCATAAATTCTTCGACCCGGTTTGGAAACAAGCTTAATATCAATCAGTACCGGCTCTTTATGACTGTAAGCCAGTTTCATATTTATATCACCGTCTTTTTGCGATACTTCCGCCAGATAACCCGCCTTTTGCAAAGCTTTGGCCACAGCAAAACTAAACTTGGTGTGGGGCGCTGAAGTTTCGCCGTTCTTTGCCCTGACCGCATTTTTTATTCTTATTAATAAATCTCCAACCGGATAGTTTGTCATCTTGTAATCTTTACCAACTCGCTTTCCTTAACCCGGGAATTTCTCCCCTTAAAGCTAATTCCCGGAAACAAAGCCTGCAAAGTCCAAATTTTCTCATATATCCCCTCGGCCTGCCGCACAAACGGCACCTGTTCCTATATCGACCTTTATACTTAAGCTTTTTGTTTTCTCTGACTTCTTTTGCCGTTGTTGCCATATTAACTTTTAACTTTTAACTTTTAACTTTTCACCTTTTTCGAAGGGCATTCCCAAAAGTTCCAACAATTTTTCCGCCTTTTTAATATCTTCCGTGTTGGTCACAATTGTGATCTCGAGACCGTGCGGCTGACTTTTTGCCAAATCTATTTCCGGGAAAACAGTGTGTTCCGTAACTCCCAACGTATAATTACCCCCCTTATCAAAAGATTTTCTGGAAACCCCCCGAAAATCCCTAAGTCGGGGTAGGACAGTCGAGAACAACCTGTCCAAAAAAGCATACATCCTTTCTTTTCTCAGGGTAACTTTCAAGCCCACGGGCATACCGATCCTGGTGCCAAAGCTGGCAACTGAAATTTTTGCAGACCTGACGGATGGCTTTTGTCCGGAAATTGCCGCCAGATCTTTCTTTAACTGTTCCATGCGTTCTTTACTTTTCGCCGCATCTCCCACACCCATATTGATGACAACTTTCGCAAGTGAAGGAATTGCCAGACGATCTTTAATTCCGAAATCCTTCGAAAGTATCGAGACAACTTCTTTCGTATATTTTTCTTTTAATCGTTGTGTTTTCTTCATTTATCAATCTCCTTTTTACATTTCTTGCACATCCTAACTTTTTCATCCTTGAGAACTTTAAATCCCACTCTTGTATTTTTCTTACACTTTGGACAAATTAAGGAAACTTTTGAATAGGGGAGCGGTCTGGGAACATCATAAATTCCGCCCTTTCGTCCTTGAGCGCCTTTGACGTGCTTTTTGTAGATATTCACTCCGGGAACCAAGACTTTTTCTTTTTTGGGAAAAATCCTCTCGATTTTTCCTTCCCGGCCCTTATCTTTTCCGGCCAGAACCTTAACCGTGTCTCCAATTTTTAATTTAATCATACAACCTCTCTTGCCAACGAAGCAATTTTGTTATAACCAATCTCTTTGATTTCTCTGGCAACAGGGCCCAAGATCCTGGTTCCCCGGGGAAGGCCTTGTTTATCTATCACCACTCCCGCATTATCATCAAATCTGACATAACTTCCGTCTTTTCTGCCAACTTCTTTTTTTGTTCTCACAATTAAGACTCTTACCTTTTCGTGGTCGGCTACGGCCCCAACGGAATCGGCTCCCCTGACCACACACAAAACCACATCACCCAAAGTGGCTTTATTGCCTATCCTTGTCGATATTCCAATCACCATGAGCCTTTTCGCTCCGGAGTTATCGGCCGGTTTTAATATTGTTCTCAGTTGTACCATAAATTAATTCATTTGCCGTCAACCACCTCAACTATCTTCCATTTCTTAATTTTTGAATAGGGTCGGCAGGCAACGAATTTGACCTTCTGCCCGATTTTAACATCTGTCTCATCGTGGACATGATATTTTTTAACCTTTCGATATCTTTTCTTATACATCGAATGCACTACGGTTCTGACCACTTCAACCGTGGCGGTTTTTTGCATATTTTTGGCTATTACTTTTCCTGAAAATATTTTCATATAATTTCTTTACCCGCAATATCCCTCTCTCTTACAAGTGTCAACATCCGGGCGATCTCCATTCTTAATAACTTGCCCTTTTTAACATTTTTCTCTTTTTGCAAAACGATTTCGCTCATAAACAACGCCAATTCTTTCTTTTTTCCCATCACTGATTTCTTTAATTCCTCTGTCTTTTTTGATCTTAAATCGTCAATATTTTTCTTTTTCATATTTTACTCTTCCTTGCTGACAAAAACAGACTTTACCGACAATTTATTGGCTGCTTTTTCCATTGCTCTCTTGACAATATCCTTTGGCATTCCGGCAACTTCAAAAAGAATCCTCCCCGGTTTTACTACCGCAACATATCTGTCAACGTCGCCCTTGCCTCCCCCCATCCTTTTTCCTGCCGGACGCGCAGAAACCGGTTTGTCGGGAAAAATCCTTATCCAAACACGTCCGCCCCTTTTAAGGCTGTGGGTTATTGTCCTTCTTGCCGCCTCTATCTGTTTACTTGAAATCCAGGCAGTGCCTAAAGATTTAAGGCCAAATTCGCCAAAAGCAAGCTCAGAACCTCTGGTTTCAACTCCCTTCCTTCTCCCTCTAAAATCCTTGATATATTTTCTTTTCTTTGGTTGCAGCATAATTAGTGAATCCAGACCTTAACCCCCACATACCCTCTTTTTAAGAGTGCGGGAACCTGCGCATAATCAACCATTTCTCTCAAAGTTTGTGTGGGAACGGATCCCATGTGATACTTTTCAACCCTGGAAATTTCCGCTCCCTGAATTCTACCCCCCAATACTATCTTTATTCCATCGGCGCCTGCCGCCATGACTCTCTCCATCGCCTTGGTCACAACTCTTCTGTGCGACATCCTTCTCTCCAGTTCTTGGGCAACGCGGACTGCAACCAGGTGGGCCGATATTTCGGGATTGCTTACTTCGTTTACCTTAAGATCTATCTTTAAATCTTTTAATGAGGTCTTGCGAACTTCTTTCATCTTTTCGACAATGTGCTTTTTTACGTCTTCCAAACCCGTTCCGCCTCGTCCGATAACCACACCCGGCCTCGAAACCGTAATAATTACCACAATGCTTTTGGGCAATCTTTCTATCTCTACGGACGTTACTCCCGCAATTTTTAAGTTTTCCATCAAGTCGCGTCTTATTTTTATATCTTCCAACAAAAGATCTTTATATCCGGAGTTATCGGAAAACCATCTGGATTTCCAAGGCAGGAAATGACCGGTTCTAAAACCGATTGGATTTATTTTTTGTCCCATAAAATAACCCTTATATGGCTCATTCTTTTTTTAATTGGATGCCATCTTCCTTTTGAAACCGGTCTGCCCCTTTTTAAAACAGGCCCCTCCCCAACTTGAATTTCTTTGAATATCAGATCGGCTCCGTCGATACCTTTCTCTTTAGCATTAGCCACAGCCTGTTTAATAACTTTAGCCACAGGTTCAGCCGCTCTTTTACCTATCAGGGGAAGAATCTCGATTGCCGCCAACGGTTTAAGTTTTTTGATAAGATCAACCAGCAAACGAACTTTCCTCGGCGACATCCGTAAAAATTTTTGTTCCGCTTTAATTTCCATATATTTTAAGTCTTTTCTAAAGTCCGCTTGACTATTTCTCCATGTCCCCTAAAAGTTCTGGTCGGGGAAAACTCCCCAAGTCTATGTCCCACCATATCCTCGATTACAAAGACGTTAATAAAAATCCTGCCGTTATGAACCTGAAAATGCTTGCCGACAAATTCCGGCGGGACTTGACAATTTCTGGACCAGGTTTTGATGGGTTTCTCTTTTGTACCCATACCGGAATTCACCTTTTTGATAAGGCGCGGATCTACACAAGGTCCTTTTTTTGAACTTCTACTCATATTTTAAGCATGGCTTCCTTTCTTCCTGCCGGTGATTATCAGTCTGTTTGAATATTTTTTCCTACTTCGGGTTTTTCCCACAGCCTTTTTCCCGTAGACCGTTTTTGGGTACTTTAAACCCACAGGACTTCTTCCTTCACCGCCGCCATGGGGATGAGCTTTCGGATGCATCGCCACTCCTCTTACTGTCGGCCTTATTCCCATCCTTCTCTTTCTTCCGGCTTTTTTCAAATTAATCGTGTTTGATTCTACTCTGCCCACCCGGCCTATCGTTGCAAAGCATTCGGGATCAAACCGGCGAATTTCTCCCGAAGGCAATTTTATTAACACCCATTTCTCATCTTTTCCGTGAAGAACCGCAACCGAACCTGCGCTTTTCACCATCTGGCCCCCTTTTCCTTTCCTTAACTCAATGTTGTGAATTGGCGTTCCAATAGGAATTTTTCCCAAAGGTAAAGTGTTTCCTGTTTCAATCGGGGCGGCATCCGAACTGATAACTTTCTGCCCTTCAACAAGACCGTCCGGGGCTATAATGTAACGCCTCTCACCATCCTCATATAGGATAAGGGCCACATCGGAGCTTCTGTTGGGATCATACTCAATACTGGCTACCTTGCCCCAAATTTCTTTTTTGTCTCTCTTGTAGTCTATCTCTCTCAAAAATCTTTTAGCTCTTCCTCCCTGGTGACGGACGGTTACTTTTCCACCGGATCTGCCCGAATTTTTTGATGATAGCTTTTTTAGTTTTTTCATATCTATTTTTTACTCTCTTTTGTTTCAAATAAGCCTATCTTCTCGCCTTCTTTAAGCAACACTATTGCCTTTTTCCTGTCCGGAATCGTTATCTTTCTTCTTTTTGGATTTGTCTTAACGCCGCCTTTATAATTCATTGTCCTTACCGAGATAACATTTACCGAAAAAATCTCCCCAATCAGTTTTTTAATTTCTTTCTTGATAAGGTTTCTGTTGACCCAAAAACTATATTTACCCTGCTTGGCCAGTTGTAAACTTTTTTCTGTTAATATGGGTATAAATTTCATGTTTATTTCACGAATATATCTTTGTCAAAAATCAACATGCCGCCGAAATAGGCATCATAGGCATTGATGCCGGCAAATGTCTTAACGGAAATATTTGAAATGTTCCTAAAAATCTTGGTATTAACAGAATTTCCCTTGCTTAAGACAAAAGTAAATTTCCGGCTCTTCTTGTCCTTGTTCTGAAATTTTTTAATCAGTTTCGCCACCTGACTTGTTTTATTTAACGTTGAAAGACCGCTAACAACAACTATCTTGCCCTCTTTGACTTTTAGGGAAAGGGCGATGTTTAGAGCTTTGTTTTTCATTTTATCGGGCAAGTTAAGTTCTCTTCTGGCAAGTTTTGGCCCATGGGCAGTACCGCCGCCAACAAAGATTGGGGCAGAACGCGCACCGTGCCTGGCGCCTCCGGTTCCCTTTTGTCGATACCATTTCTTCGTAGTTCTTGCTACCTCGCCTCTGGTTTTGGTCTTTGCCAAACCAATGTGCGCTCTATCCCTATAAATATGAATTGCCTGGGATAAGAGACTTAAATTTTCCTTCTCTGCAAACTGTTTTGGCAGAGAAACTTCCGCTTGTTTTATTCCTTTGGCTGAAAATGCATTAACTTTGCTCATTTGTTTGTTCCTTCTTTGTTAACAAAAGAAAAGAGCCGAATGATCCCGGTATCGGCCCCGAAAGAGAAATTTCATTCTTTTCCGGATCGACGGAGATGACATGAATACTTTTTAGAGTCACCCTGTCCATCCCCATCCTCCCTGCCATTTTCTTTCCTTTTAAGACTCTTCCCGGAGTCGTTCCTTGCCCTATCGATCCCGGAGCTCTTTGCCTGTCACTCTGTCCATGGGTTTTAGGCCCGCCCGCAAAATGCCAGCGCTTAACTACCCCGGCAAAACCCTTACCTTTTGATGTGCCTGTAACACTCACCATATCCCCAACCTTAAAAATGTCGGAGGCTTTAATTTGGTCTCCGACATTTTGCTCCGGTTCTTTATCTAATCTGACTTCTCTTAAATATCTTGAAAAATTTGGAATTTGTAATTTGTAATTTGTAATTTTCTTGAGGTGTCCCTGAAGCGGCTTAGAAAGGTTCTTAATTTTTCTTTGACCGAATCCCAGTTGAACCGCCCAATAACCGTCTTTGTCCCGATTTTTCACCTGCGTTACCACGCAAGGACCGGCCAGCACCTTCGTTATAGGAATCCTAATTCCACGAACGAATGCTTGGCCCATCCTTCCTTTCGACCCTAAAATTGTCTGCAACATAATATTTCTCACACTCACCCTCCGCGTTTAAGGAAAACAAAAAGGCGCCCGGAGGCGCCATATTCCAGCACTTCCTGCAAACTATACGTGGTAGATTAACGTAAACACATCCACGATGAACTGATTATACCAGAGGAAAAGATCATGCGCAAGCTGACGAGCATCTTGACAAATAATATGAAATC
>CAYITS010000008.1:0-16279 GCA_964366385.1 uncultured Gammaproteobacteria bacterium | reverse complement strand
GTTTTTTCATCATTCGAATATAATGAAACGGCAACATTTAAGCCAAAGGTCTTCATCCTTTGAACCTTTTCTTTTGTAAGCATGGTAGCATTTGTAAAAATCTCAATAAATTCGAACCCCGTATTTTTCGCATGCTCTGCAAGATCAAACACTGTCTCCCCATTTTCACCTCTATACAATGTTGGCTCACCGCCGATAAATTGGCATCTTCTGCATCCCAAAGAATATGAATCTGTAATCAATTCTTTCCACTTTTCAAAAGAAATCTTATTAACTTCCTTTTTACCCTCGGCAACTTGTTCCATGGGAATGAATCCGCCAGTAGGCATACCCATGGCTTTTCTATATGCGGGTGGCATGCTATCGGCATAGCAGTGAACACAACTTTCATTGCAATCGTCGGAGATTATTTCAAACCAAATAAATTGGAGAGATGGCTCTTGGAGAAGTTCCGGTAGAGCTGACTTTCTTTCAGATTTTTCTTTGGTCACCAAATCCAAAGGCTCCAGTTTTTTCCAAAATTCTGCATTCTCAGTGTTACCTAAGAGAATTTCACAACCGGATTTGTTAAGCGAGTAAACTTTCCTTGAATTTGTATCGTAGATTGCTCCGCGCAGTGCGCCTGGGACAAAGAAAATTCCATCCTTTAATGTATATTCACCTGAAGAAAGGTGTTCCTTTAAGTCGATGCCGCGCTCGACCATAATTGAGCAGAATATAGACTAAGGATTTCTGTTTGTCAAGCCGGCGTATTGTGTAAACACATATGCGACACTTTCGAAGTAAAATATGGAGGTGTTAAATACAACTCGGATATTTACGGAAACATATCGATACATGTCGGCAATTATTGAGGCAGGAATTCTTTGACATTTTCCGGAGTTATTTTAAACGAGTTTCCTTTTCCTTCAACAATCATCCTGGCGACTTTCCTTACGATTCCGTCAATGGTTCTTTCCAAAGTTCTTATTCCGGCATCAAATCCCAGGGGCCTGACAATATTAGGCCATACGTCTTCGCTTATTTGTAATGCTTCTTCGGGTAGTCCGGCTTCCTTAATCGCTTTAGGAAGGATATATTTCAAGCCAATGGTAATTTTCTCCATATCGGTATAGGAAGGCATAGAAATAGGTTCAATTCTGTCCAGAACCGCCGTTGCAATATGATTGGTATTATTGGCGGTTGCGATAAACAATGCCTCCGACAAATCAAAGGGAAAGTCGATATAATGGTCGGTAAATGCGTAGTTTTGTCCCGGATCCAATAATTCCACCAAAACTCCCATTATCGAAGCACGGCCTTCGTCGGTTACTCTGTCAATTTCGTCAAGCAAGATAACCGGATTTTTGCTTTGAGTTACCCTCAGTGATTTTATAATCTTTCCCGGCTCGGCTTCGGCGTGCATTTTCGACTGACCCCTTAAGTCCAAAGGATCTCCCATCCCGCCGAACGGAATTCTGGCAAATTTTCTGCCCAAAGCGTCTGCTATTGATGAGGCAATCGTTGTTTTTCCGGTCCCCACAAGCCCCACGAAACACAAAATTGGGGCCCTATAAATATCCGCTTCTTCCCCCCGTTCTTTTTTGAGTTTCATAACAGACATATATTCCAAAATTCTCTCTTTTATTTCAGAAAGCCCAAAGTGGTGCTGATCCAATACCCGTTTTGCGTTTTCCAAATTTAAAGTGTCCTCGGTTCTTTTTGTCCAAGGGAGAGAGATTACCCAATCGATGTATTTGCCAATCCTGTCAAATTCAGGTAAAAAAGTCGGCGAATTGGTAAGTTTAGTAAGTTGTTCAAGCCGAAGAAGAACATTCTCCCGAAGTCTCTCGGGAATTAAACCTTTTTTAACTTCTTCCGTCAATTTGGTGATATCGATAGCGGCAGCATCCATACCTTTACTTTAGCACGAAGTGCTTATCTATTGAAGTCTTTCTTCCTCTGCTCATCAAGAAGCCGGCTGGTCGGAAAGTGTGGGCCGGAACTTCTTTGGAATCTCCCCCTTCCCCCAAAATTTCTTCCCCTTGACCCACCTCTAAAAGAGCCGCGATCGGAAGACCTTTGCTCTTTGGGCATACCTGCCTGCCGGCGAGGCAGGTCTTTCGAGGCATCCATATTCATCGAAAGGTTTATCCTTCCCAAATCATCAATTTCTTTTACCCTAACCCGAACCTTCTGCCCAAAGGAAACAACATCGGACGGATCGTTTACAAAATCTTCACCCATGTCGGAAACATGCACCATTCCTTCTTTACCGGGCAAAATCTCAACAAAAGCTCCGAATGACTGAATTCTTTTTACTTCTCCTTCATAAATCTCACCGGCTTGAACTTCTTTAACCAAACCTTCAACCCAAGCTACTGCCGCATCAACGGCTGAATCTTCGCTGGCGGAAATGTTTACTGAGCCATCATCTTCAACCTCTACATCAGCGCCCGTTTCAGCAATAATTTTTTTAATTATCCTCCCCCCCGGACCAATAACCTCACCGATCTTTTCAACCGGAACTTTAACAACCTTTATCTTTGGAGCAAAAACGGAAAGGTTTTTCCTCGGCTCTTTAATGGTCTCAAGCATATGTTTCAAGATAAATACCCGACCTTCTTTGGCTTGAAGAAGAGCTTTACCTAAAATCTCCGAAGTTAAACTTAAACTCTTAACATCAAGTTGCAGTACCGTGATTCCCTTCTCGGTTCCCGCAACTTTATAATCCATGTCCCCGTTATAATCTTCAATTCCCGTTATATCGGAGAGAATTGCATAATTTTTCCGGTCTGCAATAACCAAACCCATGGCAATCCCTGAAACCGGAGATGTTATCGGAACCCCCGCATCCATTAAAGATAATGTCGAACCGCAAACCGAAGCCATCGAAGATGAACCGTTTGAGCTCATTATTTCGGAAACTACCCTAATGGTATAAGGGAATTTGTCTTTAGACGGAACAACCGGTTCCAAAGCCTTTTCGGCCAGAGCGCCAGGGCCTATCTCTCTTGTTTTAGTAAAGCCGACTGTCCCTGTTTCACCTACGGAATAAGGAGGCATTGAGTATTGATGTATGTAGCGTTTTTCTTCTTCTCCGGCGGCCGATTCAAAAAGCTGGGCCATGGAAGGAGCGCCTAAAGTTGTCACCGTTAAAGCCTGCGTCTGACCCCTTTGAAATATTGCCGAACCGTGAGTTCTGGGCAACACCCCAATGGAGGAGGAAAGAGGTCTTATATCCCCGGGTTTTCTTCCATCCGGCCTTTTGCCTTTTAAAATCTCTCCTCTTATATGTTCTTTTAAGAGTTCGTCTATTATCCCGGCTGCATAGAACTTTTCTTCTTCCAAAACATTATCGGAAACCGCTGCCACAAGCTCTTGCAGGTCCTGGCTCTTCCCGCCTTCGCCGGCAAGCATCCCTTTAACAACACTTCCCAATTTGTCTCCCACCAATTTTTTAATTTGGGAAACAAGCTCTGCTTTTACGTCCTCTTTTATCAATTTCTCTTTATTTACTCCAACTTCTTTAACCAAATCGTTTATAAGGGAAAGAATCTTTTCGGATTCTTTTTGAGCAAATTGAATTGCCCCCAAGACTTTTTCTTCCGCTGCTTCTTTTGCGGCTGCTTCCAGCATAACAATCGCGTCTTTAGTTGAAGAAACCACCAAATCTAAATCCGAAATCTCTTTCTCGGATTCAAGCGGATTAATTACATATTGCCCATCCTTTATTCCTACTCTGACGACACCGATGGGTCCGCCCCAAGGAATTGGAGAAATTGCCAAAGCTGCCGAGGTTGCGACGGCTGAAAGAACCGAAGGGTCGTTTTCAAGATCAACTGAAAGAACCACCACAATAATCTGAACTTCTTTCTTGTTGTATTCATTAGGAAAAAGGGGCCTAATTGACCTGTCAATTACCCTGGCTGAAAGGATCTCTTCATCGGTCGGTCTTCCTTCGCGTTTTACCCAACGGCTCCCTTTTATTCTTCCCCCGGCGTAGAGCCTTTCTTGATATTCAACAAACAAAGGAAAGTATCCCAAGTCGGCCTTCAGGGGGGCGGCAACCACGGTTGCCAGGACCACAGTATCTCCATATGAAGCCATGACGGCAGCGGTTGCCTGCTGTGCCAAAACTCCTGTGGAAAGTGTCAGTTTTCTTCCACCCAACTCAATAGATTTCTCAATTTTATTCATTAATTTGAATACTTATTTACTCAATTTTAGATCGGCAATAAGTTTTTTATGTCTTTCTTCGTCTTTTTTCTGAAGATAGGACAAAAGCCTTCTTCTTTTGGCAACCATACCCAAAAGTCCGCGTCTTGAATGCTCATCTTGGACGTGTTCCTTAAGGTGTGCAGCCAGTTTGTCAATCTTAAATGACAGAAGTGCAATTTGAACCTCAGGAGACCCGGTATCGCCTTTCTCCCGGGCATACCTCTTAATCAGATCTTTTTTTTCGTCAGCTGTCAGCGCCATATTGTCATGCTACTCCGAGTAATCCTGAGCGACTTTAAGGAGTCGAAGGAATAACCCAGCGTACATCTCTGGGAATGATAACACTCCTAAAAACAAAAAGCAACAGTATTATTCAAGATACCGTATTTCCTTTGTAGATTTTTGGTTCCAGCCAATCCTGCGGAGTTTCTTGGGTGCTCTCTCTGGCCGCATCTGCTTCAACGGAATCGCTGCGGGTAGTTTGGAAAGGATATAAACCTCTTGAAATCGGTCTTTTGGCAATCCTCTTTCCACCCGACCTCAAAAGATGAGCGAAAAGTTCAAAGGTTTCCGCGGTTACCTCCTCACTGGCAAAATGATTGCTTCCTTCTTCAACTCCCAATACGAGGTTTGTGGCAACCTCCCCGTCCAAAACCAAGCCGCTTTCTTTAATTAAAGAGGTAACAATTTCCGAAACGGACGATGCCGGTCTGGCAAAAGACATCACCCCTTTATCCGGTAAAACCGAAAGGGCTCTTGTTCCTATATGGACGATCTTTGCCCCCCGGATATCTTTATTTTCTAAAAGAGGAAAGTGGCTTTCATCCATGCCGCCTACTAAAATTATTGTATCTGCAGAAACTCCGGAATAGCTAAACTCAATTTCTTCTTTCCTGGGAGAAGTCATCCCCGGCTTTGGAATTACGGTAAGGTAAAACTTTCCGCCTTCAACGTCGGCACTTACTCTTTCGACATTTTCGGCGGGGTATCCGCTAAATTTAATTGTCAGGTTTTTGTTCCCCGCTTCAAAGGCGATTTTGTTAACCCCCACAAGGCGGTTAAATTCAACCAACATCGGGGATGGGCACATCACCGTAACTTCTTTGGATTCTTTCAAAGAAAGGTAAAGCGCAAGCCCCGAGGCCACCTGATCAAAATAAGGCTTGGTCGGCAGAAGAATTAGTATTGACGAGGCAGAGCCGATGAGCGAAGAAAATGAATTATCCATTCGTGACCGATACTATCACATCTCCGACTTCAAAATCAAGCTGGGGTTCAAAAAGTACCCCAAACTCCTCACCTGCTCCAACTTCTCCTAAGACCTGTTTTTGTTTTTTTATTGAAATTGCCTTCACCTTCCCCAACTCCTTTTCTCCCCGCATTAGAATTAAACTATCGTTCTTTTTAATTTTTCCGGAAATAACTCTGGAACCGGCAACCTCCTTGTTATTAAAAGGAAATTTGGCTATTATTTCTGCTTTACCTAAAACTTCGGTATCACCCTCCTCAACAATTTCAACAATTCTATCCAAAAGTTTATAAATAATATTAAATTTCTCAATTATTACCCCTTCCGCGTCGGCGAGTTTGATTATTGAAGGAGAAGTTTTGGATTCAAAGGCAAAAATCCTGGCACCTGAAGTCTTCGCCATTAAAACATCATTTTCACTGACATCTCCAACCGCAGCCTCGGTAACCACAACTCCCTCAGGCAAACTTGCAACTAAAGCCTCGAGGGATCCTTTTGTCTGAGCTTTAATACTCACCACCAAACCTTCCTTTTGAAATCTATCTCGGGCTTTTGCTTGGAACTCCGAGGCCGCAGGAAAAGATTCTTGCTTTTGCGAAAAAATGGTCGATCCAACGGGGGGAAACTGACTAAAACCCAAAATCTGCGCCGGTTCCCCGGGCAAGATCTCCTTTACGGACTTCAGCTGAAAATCAAAAAGCCCCTTGATTTTGGCTTCAATTCCTTCCCCATATACCGTTTGTCCAACCGATAATTTCCCGCTTTTAACAACCGCCGACAGCAAAAGTCCCCTGTTATCCTTAGCGGTTTCAATAACAACAGCCTCTAAGGGGTCATTAATGCTCCCTTTTAATCCGATAACTTCCGAAAGAAGAGAAATTATAGCCAAAAGATCGTCGATTCCTTCTTCTTTTTTGGCCGAAAGGGCAATCACCGGTACATCTCCACCCCGACCTTCAAATAATACTCCTCCTTTTTCAAGCTGGCCTTTGGCGCTTTCGATATCGGCGGAAGGAAGATCGGTTTTGCTTAGCACCACAACAAAAGGAACACCAACTTCTTTAATCATTTCCAAAGCTTCCTTAGTTTGAGGTTTTACTCCATCATCGGCGGCAACAACCAAGATTGCAATATCCGCGACTTTGGCTCCCCGGGAACGCATCGCCGAAAATACGGTATGTCCCGGAGTGTCGATAAAAGTTATGCGCTTTCCGTCCTTTAGAGTTATCATCGAGGCTCCAATTCCCTGAGTAATTCCACCCGCTTCGCGTGAGGCAACATTGGTTTTTCTGATTACATCCAAAAGAGTTGTTTTACCGTGATCGACATGACCCAAAACCGCAATAATCGGCGGACGGGAATCAATACTGCCTGTACTGCTGTCTTTCTTCATTTTATTTATCTTTCTCTTGCCCTTCCGTAGTTTTAACGAAGGAGGGTTCGACTTCGATTCTGTACCCGGTTAGCTTGGCCGCCAGCCTTACATTTTGGCCGTCTTTTCCTATAGCCATAGAAAGCTGGTCTTCGGGTGCCTTGACATGGGCAGTTTTATTCTTCCCGTCGATCAATACTGTTGTGCCCTCAGCCGGGGACAAAGAGGCCTTGATAAGTTCGGCAGTATCGTCACTCCAGGGAATAATATCCACTCTTTCTCCCCCCAGCTCGTTTGTAACCGCCTGCACTCTTACCCCTTTTTGACCAACACAGCTTCCTACCGGATCAACGCCGGATTGGCTGGAAAATACGGCAATTTTTGTTCTTACCCCCGCTTCCCTGGAAATTGCCTTGATGATTACATTCCCGGAAGCAACTTCCGGAACTTCCCTGGCAAAAAGCTTTTCAACGAAAACGGGATCGGCACGGGAGAGAATAAGCTCTTTTCCTTTAGGCCCCTCATGAATTTCTTTAAATAAAAAGGTTAGCCGTTGACTGATGTCAAGTCTTTCGTTCGGAATCCTCTCTTCAACAGGCATAACGGCTTCGGTTCTGCCTATATCAACTTTCACGCCGGGTCCGTCAAAACGAAGTATCATCCCGGAAATTAAAGTTCCAACCCTTGCCGAAAATTCATCCATAATAGCCCCCTTCTCCGCCTCTCGAATTTTCTGATGAATCACTTGTTTTGCGGTTTGGGCTGCAATTCGGCCAAAACCCGGAGGAGTTACATCTTTCTTCTGTTTTTTATTTGCGGACCAAGCAAAAACTCTGGCCTCACCGTTGGTGGAATTTAACTCAACGTCGTATTCCTGACCTTCGCTATCCTCCCCACGTTCCTTGGCGTCCCTTCTATAGGCGGCAACAATTGCCTGCTTTATGGTCTCCAAAATAACGCCGGGATCCAGCCCTCTTTCGGTGGCTATAGCCTTTAGAGCCTGTGCAAATTCTGTTCTTGGTGTCTGCATAACAAAAAGGGTGGGTACTCCCTCCCACCGAGTGTAATTTTATCCCAGAAGCCAAAAGAAGTCAAACAAAAAATCTTCAACCCGCGAGGTTGAATTCATCTACAGACCTATTTCACCTATCTCCTCAACAATTCTTCTCTGCTCTCTTGAAAGTCTGTCAGGGACGAGGATGTTGAGGCGGACATACTCATCGCCGGATCCTCTTCCGTGAAGATGGTCTACACCTTGACCGCGAAGCCTGACCATAGTTCCCGATTGAGTTCCTGACCTAACCCTGATTTTTACCTCCCCGTCAACAGTCGGAACTTTAATTTCTCCTCCCAGCACCGCCAAAGAATAGGGAATGTCCACTCTGACATAGATATCATCCTCGTCTCTTTCAAAAATGACATGGGGTTTAATATTCACCGAGAGCATAAAATCACCGAAGTTAATTCTTGCCCCCTCATATACCCCCGCCGGGATTTTTATTTTCCTTTTCTTTCCTCCAATGCCAACTTCTTTAGAAACTCCTTTAACCGCCTCCATAAAATCAATATTTATGGAATATCTGGGAATACTTTGCCTCTGACGAGCGCCAAATGGTGACTCACCTCCTCCGAAGAATTGCTCAAAGATTTCAAAAGGATCACCAAAATCAAACCCGGCAAACCCCGCAGTTGCGGGGTCGCCGCCACTGCGGGTAGTATATGTGTAGGTAAAGGGGCCATATTGACCCGTTTGACCAAAAGGACCACCGGCTCCGCCAAAACCTCCGGGCATTCCTCCGGGAGAAAAGGCGGAGTGACCGTATTGATCATAGGCACTCTTTTTCTGAGAATCAGATAAAACCTGATAAGCTTCGTTTATTCCTTTAAAACGTTTCTCGGCGGTTTCTTTGTCGTCTTTATGCCTATCCGGGTGCCACTCTAAAGCCTGCTTTCGGTAAGCCTTTTTTATCTCATCTGCGGACGCATTCTTGGAGATGCCTAGGATATCGTAGTAGTCAGATTTAGAAGCTGCCACGATTTTTATTCTACTACCTCACCTTCTTCTATTTTTTCATCTTTTCCTTTGGCTGGCCCAGGACCTTCGGCTTTTTCACCCTTCTTACTTCCGTCTTCAGGCTTCGCATTTTGTGTGCCGTACATTGCTTGCCCTACTTGACTTAAGGTTTCCGAAAGCTCTTTGGTTTCCCCCTCCAATTCCTCTTTACTGCCTGTTTCCAACATCTCCTTGAGAGCTTTTACTTTTTCTTCTACTTTTTCTTTCACATCAGCCGGAACTTTATCTCCCGCATCTTTTAAAGATTTCTCGGCTGTTGCAATCATAGCATCGGCGCTATTTTTGGCTTTTATTTGTTCTGCCTTCTTCTCGTCTTCTTCCTTGTGCTTTTCCGCTTCTTCCTGCATTCTTTTTATCTCATCGTCGGAAAGCCCCACCGCTCCGGTGATGGCAATATTTTGACTCTTCCCGGTTGCCTTGTCCTTTGCGGTAACTTTCAGTATTCCCGATGCGTCGATATCAAAGGTAACCTCAATCTGCGGTACCCCGCGGGGAGAGGGAGGGACTCCGTCAAGAATGAATTTGCCCAGACTCTTGTTGTCGGCCGCCAGCGGACGTTCTCCCTGAGTCACATGAATCTCAACCTGAGTTTGATTGTCTGCCGCGGTTGAGAAAACTTCCGTTTTCGATGTGGGAACGGTAGTGTTCCTGGGAATCATCGGGGTGGCAACGGAACCCAATGTTTCAATTGCCAACGTCAAGGGAGTAACATCCAAAAGAAGAATGTCTTTAACTTCTCCTCCCAATACCCCGGCCTGAATAGCTGCTCCGATGGCAACAACTTCGTCGGGGTTCACACTCTTATTGGGCTCTTTGCCGAAGAAGTTTTTGACTACTTCAATTACTTTAGGCATTCTGGTCATTCCGCCCACCAGGATGACCTCATCGATATCGTGAGGATCCAGTTTAGCATCTTTCAAACACGCTTCGACCGGTTTCATCGTCTTTTCAATAAGATCCCCCACCAAACTTTCAAGTTTTGATCTGGTCAGCTTTAAGGTTAGATGCATCGGCTGTCCGTCTTTTTGGGTGATATAAGGCTGATTTATTTCAATTTCATTCGCGGCGGAGAGTTCTATTTTTGCTTTTTCGGCAGCGTCTCTCACTCTTTGCAGTGCCTGTTTATCAGCCGCAAGGTCAACGGTATTGTCCTTTTTAAATTCCGAAGCAATGTATTCAACAATCCTTTCGTCAAAATCGTCTCCTCCCAAATGAGTATCCCCGTTGGTTGCCTTGACTTCAAAAACGCCTTCACCCAGCTCCAAAATGGAGATATCAAAAGTACCTCCCCCCAGATCGTAAACCGCAATCTTGTGAGCATTTTTCTTATCTAAACCATATGCCAAAGCGGCTGCCGTGGGTTCGTTGATTATTCTTTCTACTTTAAACCCCGCGATTTCCCCCGCCTGTTTGGTGGCTTGCCTTTGGGCATCGTCAAAATATGCAGGAACGGTAATAACCGCACTTTCGACCTTTTCCCCCAAGTAACTTTCCGCGTCTTTTTTAAGCTTCATTAAAATCCTTGAAGAAATCTCTTGCGGGGTAAATGTCTTTCCTTCAACTTCAACCACTGCGGAACCGCCTTTTCCGCTCACAACTTCATAAGGGACCATCTTTTTTGATCTGCCTGCCTCTTTGTCTTCATATCTTCTGCCCATTATTCTTTTAATGGAATAGATTGTATTTTTGGGATTTAAGATAACCTGCCTTTTGGCTACATCTCCAACCAAATTTTTAATAGGTTCAACCACGGAGGGAGTAATGTTGCGTCCCGTATCGGCCGCAGGAATAACCTTGGGGCGTCCCCCTTCCATAACAGCCACAACCGAGTTTGTTGTTCCTAAATCGATTCCAACTATTTTTGACATATTACCTTTGCGTACCTTATAACCTGCCCACCCGCATATTTCCATCCCGACAAAACTACTTCCGAAATTTTATTATTATCCTTTTTATTTCCCTTGACAACCTCTATTGCCTCTTGACAACTCTCGTCGAACGCCTCCCCCTTTTGGGGTGTAATTTCTTCAATCCCTTCTTCTATTAAAACTTTTTCCAGCTCTCTAATGGTAATTGCCAAACCTGAATCCTGCAAATGATTCTGGGCCTCCCTCAGACTATCTAAAATCGGCAAAAGTTTGGTTAAAATTCTCTCGGAGGAGAATTTTACCCAAGTATCCTTTTCTGCTTCACCTCTTTTTCTTAAGTTGTCGTAGTCAGCCAAGGCTCGTGCCAACTGTGCTTGTATTTGTTTTTTTGTACTCATACGCCCGCCACTTCCTCAATCATGCTCTTAAAATATCTTAGGGTCGGGATCACTGTCGAATAACTTAATCCTATAGAGCCAATCACCCCCAAGGCTCCTCTCTTCCCACCTGCCTCAAAATGGGTGGTGACTACACCGACAGGGCCAATCTCCGGCCAACCCAATTCCTCTCCAAAAAATACTTCGAATGGGCTCTCCCGGTTGACGTGCCCGAAAAAAAGCTCATTTATCCTTTCCGCCTCTTCCAGAAAAGAAAAAAGGCCGGCGCAAACGTCAATATCCGAAAACTCAGGATTTGTAAAGATACTGGCATACCCCGAATGCCAAACTTTTCCCTCGTCTGTTGCGGCCAGAGCTATATTTCCTGTTCTTTCGGCAAGAGCTTTGACAGCTTCGGCCAAAAGGGAATCTAAATTCCCCCGCGAATCCCATACCTCTTCTTTCGCTTTTACTTCGTCCGCAAGACTCATCTGCTTTTCTTCCATCAACTGGTCTACATAAAACTTCATCGCCCTCGGGGAGGGAATTCTTCCCGCCGAGGTATGGGTTTGCCTTAAGTAACCCGCCTTAGTTAAAGCAACCATCTCGTTTCTGATAGTTGCCGGAGAAACCCCCAAATTATATTTTTTATCAAGGCTCTCCGACCCTACAGCCTCAGCCGTTTCGATATACTCATCAATAAGCGCTTTTAATATTTGAGTCTGCCTTGCCGTAAGACCATCCGACATTATATTAGCAGAATAATAACAAGAGTGCTAATTGTTGTCAATAGGCATCGGGGAAACCGGTTCTTGCTCACTTTGGGAAATTGAACCAACGGTTCTCGATTTCAGCATTCTCTTAACCAGTCCGGAGAAATATTTCAGCTCCTCGGACCGTAAAATAAGGGAAATAAGATAATAGGTGATAATTCCCACGACAATCACAAAAATTGTCAGCGCCAACAAATTAATGGTAAATTTTGTATCCAAGACGAACTTTTCAAAAGGAATATTTCTTCCCGCATCCAATTTACCCAAAAACGAAAGCTTTTTTACCCAGGCCGACTTATCAAAAATCTTCAGAATAAAATACATCACACCGCCGGAGATAATCGAGGCTGAGGCCGCTTTAATAATCGGAGCAATTACTTTCAAGCTAAATCTAAACGAAAGTTTCTTGCTTATAAACAAAAAGAGAAGCAAAACCTGAACAAGGGAGGAAAAAGAGAAGGCGGCGGCAAGTCCCCAGGCGGGAAGACCGAAGCGTTTAATTAAAATAAAATCGGCAGCGATATTTAAAGTTATCGCCAAAACCGATATTACCACCGGCGTTTTGGTATCGTGTAAAGCATAAAAACCGCGCGCCAAAAGAGCCGCCAAGGCCTGAAAGACAACCCCCGCGCCAAAGGCCGACACAACCATTCCTGTTTGCACGGTAGCTTCCCAACTAAAAATGTCCGTGCCGAAAATCAACCGGACAAGAGGAATTCGCAGGACTATAAGTACGGCGGAAACGGGAAGAATTAAAAAAGAAACCTGGTACAAAGCATTAAACAAAGTTTTTCTGAACTCTTCCGGGGAATCCGCCTGCCGGGAGAGTGTAGGTAAGGCCGCTTTGGCAACGGAAGTCCCAAATAATCCAACCGGTAAAAGCTGCAGGCTGTTGCCGAAAGTAAAGTAGGTATAAGAAGCGGTTGAAATAACGGAGGCCAAATAAAGTTCGACGGTTTTTGTTATCTGTAAAAAAGACACTTCTATTATTCTGGGGAGTGCGAGTTTTCCCACCCTTTTAACTTCATTGTCAATTTTGATTGTGGGTAAAAATCTAAATCCCAATTTCCACGCAAACGGCAGCTGAATTAAAAAGTGGAGCACCGCCCCCAAAACAACTCCCACCACCGGCCCTAAAAGACCCAAGGGACGGGAAAGAAAAAGTGTTCCCGCGATTATCCCGATATTATAAAAAAGCGGCGCTATGGCAGGGACAAAGAATCTTCTTGATGATTCCAAAACCGCCGTCAGGACGTAACTGACAACAAAAAACCCTTGAGCGGCGAAAAGGATTCTTGATAATAAAACTATTTGGTCTCTGTGGTTTGCGCCAAACCCCGGAGCCAAAAATCCGTAAAACTGGTTTGCAAAAATTATCACCACTACCGCCAAAACAAGGAAGATCAACAAACCGATATTGGTAATCGTCCCGGCCAAAAGCCAGGCATCCTTCCGGCCTTTTTTTAAGGCTTTTGTAAAAACCGGAATAAAAGCCGCGGAAAAAGTTCCAAAAACCAAAACTTCAAAAATCAGATCAGGCAACCGAAAGGCGGCAAAAAACAAGGCAAGATCCTGGGGGACAAAAAAGTGAGCCAGAGTTCTTTGTCTTACCAAACCCAACACCCTGGAAGTTACCACCATCAACATAATTATTGTGGCGGCAGACAAAACAGACGTTTGTTTGGAGAAAAAAAGGCGCTTGATTGATTTCATAATCTTTCTCGATTATACTAGCTACATGCCAATTACGAAAACAGCAAAAAGAGCCCTCAGGGGCTCAAAAAGAAAAGCAAAAGCAAACAGTCTTATCGTCTCAAAGCTCGAGGCCGCCTTGCGTGTGGCAAAAAAAATCGGAGGCAAAAAAGCAATATTAAAGGCAATTTCGCTTACCGACAGGGCCGCCAAAAAGAAAATCATCCACAAAAATAAAGCCGCAAGAATAAAATCAACGCTAACTTTTACGGCGCTACTTCTTTCCACCTCATCTTCCTGACCGAAAGCTGGCGGGGGTAGGTAAAGATTAAATTTGAACTTACAAAGCTGGATTTAAAGTTTTGTGGGTCTGGGGAAATATTAGAAATTAAACAAAATTTATCATCGTTGTGGCCAAAATGTTATCATTATCAAAATCTATTTAATTATGAAAATTTGTGTAAGCGGTTTCACATCTTCAGGTAAATCTTTTTTCTGTAAAATATTAGCAGAAAAATTTAATTTAAAATATCTCTCCACTTCGAATATTTTATTAAAAAAATGTAAGACCATAAGAAAAAATGAGGATCACTTTTGGATTAGAGAAAATGCTTGGCAAATAAACCATATGAGAAAATTAAATCCAAAGATAGATTTAAATACAGATAAAGAAATTCTTCAAATAATCAATACAAACAACAATATTATTATTGATTCGTGGATTGCTCCCTATCTTTATACAGATAGAGATTTATTCAAAATTTTCATCAAAGCTGATTTACCAGCTAGAACCAATATGGCATATAAATCTTGTATTACAAAGCCATTCACAAAAGAAGAACTTAGATACAGGATTATAAAAAAAGACAAGGAAACAATAGAAATTTTCAAGCAGATTTATAATAAAAACATTGAAGATTTATCTGTTTATGATTTAATATTTGATATAACCAACACTTATAAAAATTCATCTCTTACATCTACAAAACTAATAAATTTGGTTAATGAAAACAAAATTAAACTCTCAGCCTAAAAGATCTAGATCCAAAAATATTATTAATAAAGTATAAAAATAATAAATTAACAAAAATCAAAGGATTACGAAACTGATTAAAAATTTCCTTAAGTAAATCAACCTCGTCTTTTCTTTTAATTACCCTTGTTTTATAATTTATAAAATCTGAAACCCTAGCTTTCTCATATAAAGAAATGGGTGTCGGTAATTTTGTAGGATTAAACCATTTTATATCTCTAGTTTCTTTTCCAGTTTTTAATTTTCCTTTCAAAACCTGACCTTTAAAAAGATATTTTTGATAATTTAATCTGTTGTGATAAATTGCTATTAAACTAATATTTTTTGCTTTTAGCCCTGTTTCCTCATAAAATTCTCTCGATGCTGTTTGTGAAAAGTTCTCGCCACTATTTGAATGACCTCCAGGGATCACCCAAAAAGGAACATCATTTCTCTGTACCAACAAAATTTCTTTTCTTTTGTTTTCAACCAATAAATGAACACTAAACATTATTTATTATTTACACATATCTCGAAATTAATGAAATTTTATAATTTGACCAACCATTCAACCACTTCATTAAATCTGGTCTAATAATCTGACTTAGGCACATAAGACCCTTATTATATCCATCTTGAATCCTCTCTAACACCCTTTCCATTGTATAGCTTTCTTCAACCATTCTTCTAATGTCGGCATTATCTTGCAATGATAGACTTTTTGATCCAAACATGGATTTCAATCTAACTTTATCTTTTTTCCCAATATTACTATACATATCAAATATAGGTATTGTTGAAACTCCATTCCTAATGTCACTGTAATTTCTTGAATACAAATCACCTTGTATAATATCTTTAAGGTCATTAATTAGTTGCCCGGAACGATAAAAAAGTCGAAAACCGGCAATCGTCATGTTTCTTACCCGAAAATCTAAAATACCTACGCTATCAAATAAGGAATTCACTTGAAACACTCCGTGAAATTCACACCTTTTTTCATAATTCCTCAATATTTCAGAAGGTAATGTCTCCAAAGTCATTTGTTTATGTTCTATTAATGAATCAATTCCCATTTTTACATACTCTAAACATCTATTTCCAACCTCTTTACCTCCTGCATTTTTGACTAAATAACCGACAATAGATATAAAGCCATTTTGAGCTGATTCGATGGTTTTCTCCTCACCATATCTGGCCAAACATGACTCTCTACCCCCTCTAACCATATCGGAATCATATACATCATCAACCATAAGCGACAATGCCCATAAAACATCTGCTGAAACTGCTAGTGCTTTGGTAGTCTGTTCTGTAGCTCCAATACTCTCTCCCAATAAATCTACAAATAACCCCTTTTCTTTATATACGTGCGTGCAATAACTAAAAACTATTGGTTCCAATGATTGATCTGGTAAACTCTGGAAGAAATCAAGTGTTTTTTTATAAAGTCCTCGTTGTTTCCAAAATGAATAGGTTTCAAGTACAAATGGTTCATTTATTCTATCAACGATTTGTTTATCCATTTCCATAAAATCGCCAGAATTATAGCACAATTCTAATCTTCAACGATTTACGGCGCTACTTCTTTCCACCTCATCTTCCTGACCGAAAGCTGGCGGGGGTAGGTAAAGACCAGATCGGGGGCGTACTCAAAGACTT
>CAYITS010000007.1:0-17180 GCA_964366385.1 uncultured Gammaproteobacteria bacterium | reverse complement strand
CATCATCTTTATAATGCTTACCCACAAAAGTTTTGTCCACCCAAATCATTTTAACGGCAATAAGTTTTAGACCGACTCTCTCAAAACGGCTCAAAACCTGTCCAACTATTCCTTTTTTTACTCCGTCCGGTTTAATTAAAACAACAGTCTGTTCCATACTAGTTGATAATTTTAACAAACTTATCCTTATTTTTATAAGGACCGATTACCGCCAAAGACATCTTTTCTTTTTTAAATAACCTATTTGCCTCAAAAATGACATCTTTTACGCTTACTTCATCAACTTTCTCGTATGCCTCTTCGGGGGCAACAATTTCTTTGACAAACAAAGCCTGCTCGGCAAAGAAAGAATTTACGTCTTTGGTGTCTTCCAAAGCCAAAGCCAAATGCCCCTTAAGATACTCCTTGGCTTTCTTCAACTCCCGGCCGCTTATTTTGTATCTTTCTTCGGCCAAACCGAAATATTGATCAATGCTGACTTTTACGGCTTCGTCTATTTTTTTAGGATCTACCCCGACATAAGTTCCCAGATAACCCGTATCTGCGTACCTGCCTATGCTGGTCCTAACCGCATACGCCAGGCCCCTTCTTTCTCTCACTTCGGTGAACAGCCTCGAACTCATTCCCCCGCCCAAGATTGCCGACAGGACCGCTTGCGCATAACGGCCTTTATATTCCCTGCCGTCCCCCAGAAAGCCCAAGATAAAATGCGCCTGTTCTTTTTTTTGCGGATGCAGTTTTACCCGCGGCGTCTTTCGTGCCGCTTTAAATTCTTCGGTTCTTAATTCAATCCCACTCCCGATGCGGGATAATTCAGAAAAGTATTTTTTAGCCAAACTCAGAACCTTTTTCTCCGTCACTCCCCCTGCTACACTAACAATAATATTATCCGCATAGTAGTGTAATTCTCTATATCTTAGGAAATCAGATTTTTGGATACTTTTTACACTTCCGGGGGTACCCGCAATATCCCAACTTAAAGAATTACCGGCAAAAGCCAGCTGTTCGAACACATCCCCTATCTTTAGCATCGGGGTATCCTCATACATGGCAATTTCTTCAATAATTACCCCCTTTTCCCTTTCGATTTCTTTGGGATCCAAAAGGGGGTCTAAAACCATATCGGATAAAACATCAAAAGCGGTCTCGATGGAGCCGCTTCTGGCTTTTATATAAAAGTTGGTCCAGTCTTTTGAAGTCGCGGCGTTAAATTCCCCGCCAATCGCATCAACCGCCTCAGATATTTTTCTGGCTGAAGGGCGTTTACCGCTCCCTTTAAAAACCATGTGTTCCAAAAAGTGGCTGATTCCATTTACCTTTTTTTCTTCGTCGCGGGAGCCCGTTTTTACCCAGACCGCGACCGTAACCGATTCCATTCCCGGCATAGGAACGGTTAATACCCGCAGTTCGTTGGCAAGAGTACGAAGTTTGTAATTCATGATCGGATTATTGTAACCTACTTATCCCCCCTTTTCCAGAAGATACCTATGTACCATTGTACTAGTACAGTGATAAATAAGTGTTTATTTACATCCGTTCGGGTGTTTGAATACCCAGAAGACTCAGTCCGGTTTTGAGAACTTGGCCGGTTGCCTTTGTCAATAATACTCTAAAAAGTTCCACCTCGCGGGTGGTACCGAGAATCCGGTGCTTGTTGTAGAAAGTATTAAATTTCGAAGCTAAATCATACAGATAATTGCATAAAAGGTTGGGTGAGTAACTGGTCGCGCTGGCAATAACCGCTTCCTGAAACTTTATTAAGCTTCTCAAAATTGCCAGCTCTTCCGAGTTAATTTGAAATTTGAAATTTTTAATTTTTAATTTGTTTCGAATTTTTGCGAGAACTGAGTTGGCACGGGCAACCGTGTATTGCAGATACGGCCCGCTGTTTCCTTCAAGCGAAACCGACTCTTTTATGTCAAAGGATATTTCCTGACGCAAAGAAGTTTTCAAAAAAGAATACTTAATTGCGCCTATTGCCACTTTCTCGGCGATTTCATCTCCGGAGTTGTACTCTTTAATAATTCTTTCTTTAACTTCATCAATAAGCCACTCCCCCAAGATCACATTCCCTGCTCTCGAGGACATCTTTCCTTCCTTTAGCCTCACAAAACCATACGGAATATGAATCTCCCTGCCTTTTGTCTTGGGAAAAATTTCTCCCAACGCACTAAATAATACCTGAAAATATTCGACCTGCTCGGGCCCAACTATATGCAAAATTTTATCGGGATTAAATTCTTTAAATTGAAGTTTAGCCAGCCCTAAGTCTTTGGCTTCATAGGTAGGA
This sequence comes from uncultured Gammaproteobacteria bacterium, assembly GCA_964366385.1. Lineage (GTDB taxonomy): Bacteria > Patescibacteriota > Microgenomatia > UBA8517 > UBA8517 > CAYITS01. The sequence goes on along the minus strand of CAYITS010000007.1, from coordinate 14,890 downwards.
ACCCCTTTGCCGGTAACAAAAACTCTATCGTGAAGTCCTTTTTTCTTCCCCGGATAAATTATCGCCCCCTTGCTTTTTTGCAAAATTCCTTTTTTCAAAGCCTTAAGGGCTATTTTTTTACCTTCTTCAGCCACCTCACTCTCAAAATAAAATCTGTCAAAATGCGAATAAACCCGCCTATAAATAAAATCGAAATAATCCAAGCTCCATCTCCTTGTTAAATGATATATATCATTTAACTTTTGATCTTTACCTTCATATAAAGCCTTATTTAAGCGATTGATTTCTGCTTTGACCTTAGAATCGTCCTCGTAAACCGAAGACCCCGAAACATACGCCTTACCCAAAAATTCTGCCCGCTTTTTGATATCTTTGGGATCAGAAAAACCCAGTTTATTAATCCCCCAAATAGCTTTGGCTATATGCAGGCCGATGTCTCCCTGGTAATTCACCCTAATTACCCCGGCCCCCTGCGACTCCAAAAGCCTGACTAAACACTCCCCTGTAGTAATATTCCTTAAGTGCCCGATATGGAAAGGTTTATGGGTGTTGGGATGGGCAAATTCAACCATTAATTTTTGCCCCTTAAACGGTTTTTCAAATTCGGCCACAGATAAGCTTTCCAGCAGAACCTCTTTTTTCAGCCAAAAGTTGATAAACCCCGATCCGGCTGCTTCTACTTTTTCGCACAGAGACTTAGTTGCTTGATTACTTAGAAGCTTAGAAACTATTTCCTTGGCAATTTGGTTTGGATTTTTACCTTCTTTTTTGCCCAAAACCATGGCAATATTTGTCGAATAGTCCCCAAACCGGCTATTTTCCGGCACCTCAACCTGAATATCCTGCTCACCGGTTACTTCTTTTAATATTCTCACAATTTCACCTCTAATCATGTCTTGACTTTAACAGAAAATGTGTTAAGAACCTAATTCTTAACCCAAAATTTCTTTCCGTCGCTCACCACTTCCACATCCCCCATTTCATCCGTCCTTAGTATTTTTGTTTTTCTCAGTATCTTGAGCGTTTCCTCATGGGGATGGCCGTAGGAATTTTTACCTACCGATATTACCGCCAGTTTTGGCCTTACGGCATCCAGAAGTTTTTGGGTCAAACCGTTTTTACTGCCGTGGTGAGGTATTTTGATATATTCCCATTCGCGCTTCGCGTTCAGGGCAAGCTTCCCGGCAACATTATCTGCGGCTCCATTCTCCACATCCCCCGTAAGCAGGGCATCAAAGTCTCCCAGGCTTAGAGTATTAACTACCGAGTATTCGTTTCTCTCGCTGACATTCGTCTTTAATCCTTTCAATTCTTCCTCTGTTGGATTGAGTATATCCAACCGTATCTTTCCTGCCCTGATCGACAACCCCTCTCTTGCTATGATGGTCTTTGTACCCCTACCCCCCACCTCATTCTTTAGCACTTGATATTCCCGACTGCCAGATTCAAGCCCATTAGACAAATAATTATCTATTCTGTACCTGCGAAACACCTCGATTAAACCCCTAAAGTGGTCTCTATCGGGATGGGTGAGAATCACCAGCTCAATTGTTCTATCCCAAAAGGGCATATGCCTACCCAAACAGTCCAAAACTTTATTATTTGCGCCCCCGTCGGTTAAAATCTGAATATTTCCGTATGTCGCCAATATCGCGTCTCCCTGGCCTACATCGCAGGCTACCAGATGCAAATTTTGGTCGGGAAGGGAAAATACCGCTACCCAAACCGCAAACAAAATCAAAACTAACAAACCGAATATATATCTGTGTTTGATTTGCATCATTTAGAAATTAAAAATTTGAACTACGGTTATAAAGAACCAGGTAAAAGGATAAAGTAAATACAAAATCATTCTTCCCAAACCGGGCAATGCAAGCCCGATGATTCCCCCAACGGCTCCGAGAATGGTAATTAAAGGCACCGTCCAAAGAATGAGAGCGTTAATCACCGGGGACAGTATATTAAACTGTCCAAATGTAACAAAAAGTATCGGAGCCACTCCAATTTGGGCCGCCAAAGAGGTGGAAAAGCCCTCTCTGAGAACCTCGGGTACAAAAGAAAGTTTACTGCGAATCTTCGCCTCGAAGATCAGAAGCGCTGCCGTAGCCACGAAAGAAAGAATAAATCCCAAATCCGTCAGCCAGAGGGGTTTAATCGCGAGCATCATCAGGGCAGAAAGCAGCAACGCCCTCCAAGCCGAGGCTACCCTTCCCGTTCCTTGAGCCAAAAATGCAACCGAGCCCATGATTGCGGCCCTGATAATCGGTGCATCAAACCCGGAAAGCGCGCTGTAAAGTCCGATTCCTGCCAAAACAAAAGGAATTGCCCGCCTCCGGGGCAGAAATAAGACCAGCAGTCCCAGCAAAAAACCCGCCACAATGGAAACGTTCATTCCCGAAGCCACCACCACATGAGCCGTGCCCGTAGTTTTCAAATCCTCCCAAAATTTTTCCGGTATTGAAGTTTTTGAACCTAAAACCATACCCGAAACCAAACTTGCGGAGGGTTCCGGGAGAGATTTTTGATAGAAATCGATTATTTTTTGTCTGAAAGTATATAAACTTGATTTTTCCGTTTGGAGTTTTTGGAGTTTGGCGTTTTTGAGTTTTTTGTTTTGGACCTCCCCCTCCACCACTACCGTATCTCCATAAGTTATTTCCGGGAAAAGAGGCAAGGAAACTTTCAATCCCGCAATGGAAATTGTTTGCGAAAATGGATACCTTGCCGGCTCTTGTAAAACCCTGGAAGTAACGCGAACCGTCTGACCGTTTTTGTAAACGGGACGGGTCATCAGAAACCGAAAAATGATTAATGAAACTAATAAAAGCCAAATCAAATATCTCATCTCGGAGCTTTTTAGAAATTAGAAATTAGAAATTAATATACCGTTATTTTATCTTTAATTTTTTCATAGACACCGGTCTTTAAAATCCCCTTTGACAACAACTCTTCTATGTTTGAGTAAGGCCTGTGTTCAATGATGCTTTGCCCGTATACTTGGCCAATTCCGGGAAGCGTATCAAGCGTTTTTGCATCCGCGGTATTTATGTTTATAAGATTACTTAAACTACTTGTTCCCTTTTGCGGTATGTATATTTTTTGTCCGTCGCTAAGTTTTGCCGCCCGGTTCAGGGATTTCTCCACCCAAACCCGGTCGGCGGACGACGAAAAACCGCCGGACATTATTAAGGCGTCTTCGACCCTGCTGCCAAACGGAAGTTTGTAAACTCCCGGTTTTTCCACCTGCCCCGAAACTTCCACGACAATCTCCGAAAGGGTACCCCCGCTCTCCTCAGGGGAATTTAAGACCTCTACTTTCGTTGAAGATAGTCCGACGACGACGCCCCCTTTATTTCTGAAAAACAAAACGCCCAATCCGAGAAAAATCATTCCGGACAGAAAAATCAAAATTAGCTTCTGAGACGATGAATTTAAAAATTTAGACGACGAAGTTAACCAATTTCCCGGAAATAAATATTTCTTTTTTAATTCTTCCACTCTTTAACCATTTTTTCACTTTTTCGTCCTCTTTTGCAAGTCGCAATACTTCGTCTTTAATGGTTGACGACTGATGACTAATGGTTAATTGAGAACGCAGCTTCCCATTTACCTGGACCACGATTACTGCCTGATCTGCTTGTAAATACTTCTCGTCGTACTTTGGCCACGCACTTTTGTGGACTGAAGACTTAAAACCCAGCCCTGAATGCCAGACTTCTTCAGCCAAATGCGGCGCGAAGGGAGCGAGCAGTAGGCACAAATCCTTTAAGATTTTGAGCCGATCGGAGGAGCCGCCGCCGGCGGCAGAAATCGTATTTACCAGCTCCATAATCGCCGCAATGGCCGTGTTGTATTTAAACTTCTGTATATCTTCGGTCACTTTCTTTATAGTTTGATGCTGTTTTGACTTCATGACATCCACCCCCGAGGAGTTCATCCCTTCGGCTTCGCTCAGGGCGAGTCGGCCACCTCCGGGGTGTTGCGAAATGTCATCTGTAAATAAATTCCAGACCCGAACGATAAACCTTCTCATCCCCTCAATGCCCGTGTCTCTGAAGTCCGGACTGCCGTCCATTGGGCCCACAAACATCAAATAAAGTCTTAAGGCGTCGGCGCCAAATTTAGAGATATATTTATCCGGGTTAACCACATTCCCTCTGGATTTACTCATCTTGGCCCCGTCTTTAATCATCAAGCCGTGAGCAAAGAATTTAGGAAAAGGCTCTTCGAACTTCAAATAGCCCAAATCATATAGAACCATCGTTACAAACCTTGCATACATTAAATGAAGTACCGCGTGTTCGGCGCCGCCAAAATATAAATCCACAGGTAGCCAATTTTTGGTAATTTCAGGATCAAACGCAAAACCCACCCCGCGGGAGCCCTTTCGGTCACCCTCGGGGTGTCTATCATTCAAGCCAACCGATGGATAGCGCAAAAAATACCAACTACTATCCACAAAAGTATCCATCACATCCGTTTCCCTCTTCGCGTTACCACCGCACTCAGGGCAAGCCGCATTGTAAAACTCCGGATGATTCGCCAAAGGCCCTTTTCCGGTTCCTTCCGGTTTATAGTTTTTTATGTCCGGGAGAAGTACAGGCAGTTCCTCCTCCGGAACAGGCACCCAGCCATGCTTCCGACAATAAATCATGGGAATCGGCGCGCCCCAATAGCGCTGCCTGCTCACCAGCCAATCGCGGAGATGGTAATTTGTCTGCTTTTTCCCCCACCCTTCTTTCTCAATCTTTTCCCAAAGACCTTCGTTTAATTCTTCGATAACTATATCAATACCATACTTTTTAGCAAAATCCATATCACGTTCATCGTAGGCAGGCACCCCCATAATCGCACCCGTCCCATAACTTTCTTCCACATAATTCGTCTCCCAAATTGGAAGTTCTCTGCCGTTAACGGGGTTTATTGCATACTTGCCCGTAAACTTATCCGGTTTTTCCTTACCCCAAGCAGCTTTCTTGTTTGATGTCGCGATAAAAGTCGCCGATTCCAAGGTATCCGGTCTGGTGGTAAAGACAGGAATTTTGAATTTTGAATTTTGAATTTTGAATTCGATCTGCATACCCGCAGATCGTCCAATCCAATTCTTTTGGGCCGCTTTTACTCTCTCACTCCAATCAATCCGCGTTAATCCGTTTAGCAGTCTATCCGCGTAATCCGTAATTTTAAAAAACCACTGTTCCATTTCTTTCTTCTCTACTTCGGCCTGACAGCGCTCGCACTGCCCGTCGACCACCTGCTCGTCGGCCAATACCGTTTTGCACGAAGGGCAGAAATTTACCAAAGCCTTTTTCCTGTATGCCAAACCGGCCTTAAACATTTGTATAAACAGCCACTGTGTCCATCTATAATAATTCGGATCGGATGTAGTCACTGTTCTGGTCCAATCGTACCCGTGTCCCAGGCTTTTTAATTGACCCTCAAAATGTTTTTTGGTTCTTTTAAGCATCACCCGGGGCTTTTCCCCCACTTTGATGGCGTAGTTTTCGGAGTGGATTCCGAATGAATCGTAACCCATTGGCTGGAATACATCTTTGCCATTCATTCTCATAAACCTGCCGTAAATATCGCTTCCGGTTGAGGAAAAAGCGTGTCCCGCATGAAGACCTTCCGCCGAAAGATATGGAAACATAAAAAGATTGTAGAATTTATTCTCCGCCTTGCTAATATCAGGAGTATAAAGCTCCTCTTTGGCCCACTTTTTTTGCCACTTGGCTTCTGTTTTTTTGTGGTCGTATTTTCCCAAGCTCATGACATTGATTATATCTTGTCTTTTCCTCCAATTCCAGCTATCTTTATAATAGCACTCAAGAAAACTGCCATGAACAACATCAAACGCAGATTAATCATCCACAGCCTTCTTTTGACACTGTCCGTATTGATTGCCTATATTTGGACCTCCAGCCAATTTTTATCCGGCTACAATCTCCAATTTATTGCCTTTCTTATAACCGGCTACTTTGCAGCCAGATTCATCATGACAAAAGCCGGGGCCGTTTCCGTAAAAACAAGATCCTCTTTGGATATGACGACTCTTACTTTGATCATCTTTACTCTGGTTTTTTCCACCGGAGCTCTCTCCTCGCCTCTTTTTTTTCTTTTGTATTTCCTTCTTTTCGGACTGGCGCTTCTTTTTGAACCCGGGTCTTCACTTTTTATGGTTTTTATCTCCTCTTTTGTTTTTCTTATTCTTCCCGAAAAAAAAGATTTGTTTTCGGAACTTTTACAGCTTGCTTCTTTGTTTATGATCGTTCCTTTGGCTCTGATTTTCGGAAAACAATATATCAAACTAATGCAAAGTGAATTGGAGATTAAATCCCTGACAACGGAGGAAAAAGACTTAACCAAAAAAGTCGATCAACAGCAAAGACAAATAGCGGAAATGCAGAAAGAAATACAACGGGACTCTTAAAATTAGGTTAATTAGAAATTTGAATTATGCCACTTCGCAATAAAATGTTTCTGATCGTCTTTGTCTTTACTTTTTTTTCGCTTGCGATAACCGGAGCTGTTGCTCAAGGGGTCATCGAATCACCCAATTACCGGATTCAATTTCCCAACTTGAACTCGGGAGCCGGAATTCCGTCTTCAACCAACTTCGCTCTCGACTCGACTTTGGGTCAAACGGGGCCGGGTCAATTCTCCTCGGCCGGATATTTGGTCAAATCCGGTTTTCAATACATCCACTCCATAATTCCTTTTTCTTTTGCCATCAGTAAAATTGCCATCCCCTTCGGCACCTTAACCCCGCAAACTCCGGCCACCGACACCAGCACCCTGACTGTCTCCTCGGGAGGAGCAAAAGGCTATCAGGTAACGGCTAGGGAAAACCACCCGCTTCAAAACAATGCTTCCGACACCATACCGGATACACTTTGCGACGCGGGCACTTGCAGTCAGACCGCCGCGGCGGTCTGGTCGCAAAACACAACCTACGGTTTCGGATACAATATGAGTGGGAATGATATACCCGCGGCTTTTACCGACGCCACCTATTTCAAGCAGTTTGCCGACGCTTCCTCCGCCGAAAGCGCGCAGATTGTCATGTCCAGCGCCAACGTCGGCCGAGCCCGTCAGTCAACAATCAAATACAAGGTCAACGTTTCTACCGTCCAGCCGGCCGGAACATATAAAAATATAATTACCTTTACGGCAACGCCAAGCTACTAAATAAACAAATAACCAAATTACAAATGACAAAACAAATTCAAAATTCAAAATTCAAAATTATAATTTTATTTGGTTATTTGGTTATTTGGTTATTTGTTTATTTGCCCTCCGCATATGCCCAAGATCTCTCCCTTTCAATCTCTCCTCCGATTGTCGAAATTATGATTATGCCGGGTAAACAAACGGAACAGACTTTCTCGATCATCAATGAAGGGCTGGACGGATATGCATCGGTTAAGGTGGTTCCCTTCACTCCCGAAGACGAAGAAGGCAGCGTCAACGTCATCGACAATCCCAATTTTCCGGACCCGGCAAGGTACGAAAACTGGTTTGCCTTAACCGATCCCTCCGTAAAATTCGGGGACAAATTTTTTATTAAACAAGGAGAAAAGAAAAATATAAAATTAAGAATTTCGCCTCCCGCCGACACCCGGGAAAAAGATTATTATTTTACCCTTCTCTACGAGGTAAACAATCAAGGCACAACGGCAAAAATAGGCGCCAACCTGCTTATTTCCGTATCAAAAGACGGCAAACCATATAAAAAAGCCCGGATTGTGGAATTCAGCGCTCCCAAATTAATCGATTCTTTGGGTAAGCTAAATTACACTTTACGCATAGAAAACACGGGGCAATATTTTTTCAAACCTACCGGAACAATCGGCATCAATCCCCTTTTCGGCCGGAAAGAAATAATCAAAATTGCGCCCGTAAATATCATTTCGGCAGCCACGCGCCGGGTTCCCTGCATCAAAGAAGAGGAACTGTTAATTCAATGCGCCTACGACAAGAGGGTTCTTATTGGTTTTTACAAAGCCACCGCATCTTTTACCACCGACGGGGAAGGCAAAGAGTTTTTTGCCCAAGCGACGACCATCGCCCTGCCTTTCAGCATCGTTTTTGCCATCACATCCGTTTTTCTCGCCTATTTCCTGATCAATAAGAAGTCAACCCGCGAGGTCGACCTCGCGGGTTGAATTTCATTAGACACTTGACATTAGACACTTGACATTAGACACTTGACATTAGACACATAAGTTGCTGTGTTGAAAATTAAAAGGCTGTTAATTTATTCTCTGGCCCTGCTCCTGGGGCTGGTCATCTTTGCCCAAAAATTCGTTTTCCCTAGAATTACCAAATCCGGAAACCTAACCTCCGCCTCGGCCACTTTAAGCAACTCCCGCCTTTCCTATAGAGCCGGAGTCGCAAGCGGTTCGTCGGGGTCTGCGATTGTTACTATTGACGCGACGGGAAACCCCGATAACAACACCAGCCATTTATTCCCCGGCGATGCGCTTTGCTTTACCGACGTCTTAATAAACGGCTGTATCGGCAGTACCACCTACACCGCGGCAAATATAGTCAATTCAACCACCTTCAATCTCTCGCCGGCTTTGGCCAACACTCTTTTGACCGACGGTTATGCGGACGCTTCCCAGTCCGGAAGCTTGACGATTGCTTTCACCACCACCAGCCAGGTTCCCTTAGACGGAGATATTTTAATTACCATTCCTATGGCCGACAACGCCAAGGGAAACGACGGCCTGCCCGATGCCGCGTCTTCTATCGCCACCGGAGGCTTTGACCTCAATGCCATTGCGGTCGGCGATATCACCACCACGGGTTGTACCGACGCCAACTGGACGGCGACAGAGACTATTACCGTAGGAGCCACTACCGTCGACCACACGATAAGGGTTGACCGCGTAACTACGGCCTGCGCCGCCTCTTCCGCGGTCACGGTTACCATTGATGCAACTCCCGGTATCGTCAATCCTCCCCCGATTACCACCGGCCATACCCAAGGAGGCGCCGATGTCTATACCGTCAACGTCAAGACCAGAGACGGATCCGACAACACCATCGACCAGGTTGATGTCTTGGTCGCCCCGGTTGAGGCTGTATTTGTCTCGGCGACGGTTGACGAAACCCTGACTTTTGCTGTTGCCGCCGTCGCTTCGGCCGCTTCCACCTGCGGCCAAACGACCGATATCACCACCACCGCCATGACCATTCCCTGGGGAACTTTTGCGGCGGTAAACACTTTCTATGAAGGTTCGCACGATTTGACGGTTTCCACCAATGCCGACGCGGGCTACAGCGTCAAGATTGAAGAAAATGATCAGATGGGCAAAAACGGGGTTGCCTGTACGGGAGCCACGGCGGGTGAAAGCGTCAACTGTATCAAAGATACCGTTTGCGACGCGACCTGCTCGGAATCAACCTCAACCGAGTGGACCACCGCCACCAACAACGGCCTTGGCTTTTCCCTGGCCAACGTCTCGGGAACCGACGCGGCATTTTTATATAACGAATCGTCGAGAACTTTCTCGTCCCGCCAAATTGCCGACATCGAAGGCGCAGAAACCAAACAGACAATCATGTCCAATGCGGCTCAGGTATCCGGCAGCCGGGCTTATGTCTGCTATCGGGCCTCGGTTTCGGCAACCCAGCCCGCCGGCTACTACTACAATAAAGTCAAATACACGGCAACAGCTACCTTTTAATGAAAATTATTAAATACTTTCTTATTTTTTTTCTTTTATATCTTACATCCTGCATCTTACGTCCTGCTTTAGCCCAATCCTCTATTCCCCTGACCGTGGCCCCCGCCAGGCAACAGTTGCTGGTTGATCCCGGAGAAAATACCGGAGTCGTGGTCAAATTTTATAACACCGGAGATACGCCAATTTCGGGTATTTTTAAGGTCGCCGATTTTATCGTTGAGGATAAAGACGGTTCCCCCACCTTCCTGGAAGGCCCGACAAATTTTTCTACCAGGTTTGCCGCGGCTTCATGGGTAAAACTTACTTCGGAAAAAGCAACCCTGCCCGCCAACGATAAAGTCACCATTCAGGCCAAAATAAACGTCCCGGCAGACGCAAAACCGGGGGGAAGATATTTTGCTGTCTTTTTTGAACCGGCGTCCTCAATTCCGACAGAATCAACAACCGAGTCGGCCGCCAGCAGTGTGTCGATGCGGATTGCCGCTTTGGTTTATTTGAGAGTCTCGGGGCCGATTGAAGAAAATGCCAATTTAATCCGCTTTACCGCTCCGTCGTTCCTGGAGTACGGCCCGGTCTTGGTTGAAACCGAGATCGTAAATTTGGGCAACTATCACATTAAGCCCTTGGGGGTAATAACCTTAACCGATATCTTCGGCCGGGTCAAAGACGAAGTCAGATTGAATGAAGCCAATATCTTTCCCGACGCCAGCCGGGTATACAAAAGCGAAATCGGCAGGAAATGGCTGTTAGGCAAGTACACCCTGAACCTGACCGCCCCTTATGGCGAAAGCGGCAAGGTCTTAACGGCCGCGACTTCGCTCTGGCTCTTTCCCTGGAGAGCGGCTTTAGCCATCATTCTCGGTGTAGTTATCGTCATCACCCTGATCATTATCGCTTGGAAGGGTTTGAGCAAAAAAGAAAAAGAGCTTGAGAAAAAGCTTGAGGAAGAAATAAGCGAGGTCGAAACTCTCAAAAACAAATATAAAGATTCTTCTCCTCCCATCGACGAACAATAGACAATTCGGCCACGGTGGTAGATTAGGTAGTATGACCAACGATAAAAACTGTAAAACTTATAAAAATTATAACGATTATAAAGATTATATGAGGACCCCCGAGGAAGCGGCCAACACCATGGTCATCCTGATCAATCAAACTAATCAACTGCTGGATCAAAAACTGCGCTGGACTGAAGAGCAATATTTTAGAAACAACCCATGAAACATATTTCCTTGCTGTTAATAGCCGGCGCCCTGGCTCTCTGCGGCCGTCTTTGGACGACTCCGACTCCCGCAGCGGCTGCAGGCATTGATAACCCCATTTCCTACGAGATCAAGCTCTCCGCCGCAATCGGTGAACCCAAACTAACCCTTTACGGATGGGGGCCGGCAAAGAGCAAAATTTATCTCACCGGCCTGGCCGTCGCCGAAACTCGGGAATCGGATGACAACGGTTTTTTTATCTTTACCAAAATCTTTCTCCCCTCTCCCCGTCTCGGCATCGACAGGAAAAACTACGAGTATCCCGAACTCTGTTTGCAGGCGATTGACGCCGAAAAAAGATCGTCCCAACCTACCTGTATTCCCGGCCTGCCCGCAAAAACGTACAGCTACGAAATCGGGCCCGTTCTTCTTTCTCCGATTATTTCAATTGATCAAGCCGTCCTAAATGGCAAAACCACTCCCTTTACCCCCTTAAATGTCTATCTTGCCAACCTGTACTATATCCCAAAATATCAGACAGTATCAGACAAGGAGGGAAACTTCGAATTTAACCTTCCCAACCAATCCCGGGGAAAGTGGAATATCTTTGTCGCGTCTGAAACGCTGGGATACAATTCCCCCAAGAGCAATACTCTGACATTTTCCATAATTTCTCCTCTGGCCTCCTTCCTGGAAAAAATCATCGGCTGGCTAAAACCGGCCAAACCCTATCTTTTATATATTGTGATATTATTTGAACTGGTTATTCTTGCGGCGATAATACTATTTAAAAGTCACATTCACCCTCTGCGGAAGGATGGCTCCGTCAACCGAGGCTTCGATAAGAAACACACCCGGAGCGGCTGAGGAGACATCAAATATCGCCTTGCCTATTTCATCGCTCTTAGATTGAATTACATCAACTCTCAGGCCGTTTGCGCTTCCCATGATGACCGTTTTTCCCGGCAGTCCCCTGCCCCTGTTATCCAGAATAAAGATATTCACTCTTATTTTCTCTCCCCCCGCCAGCGCTTGCAGGGGAGAAACAAAGACGTATGAGTTGGCAAGGTCGATCCGGATATCATTTGAGGGTCCAAAGGCGCGGGGAATAGCCGTGGTTCTTTGTTTTACCAGATAGACTCCGAGCAGTACCGGGACAATAAGAATAAACAACGCAATGACAGTTAAAATAATTTTTTTTGTCATGACTTATATTATAACTTATGACGAAAATACGCAATAAATTTCTACATTTATTTCTTAGCACTTTATCCTCTTGATTGCTAAACCAGCACTTTGCCGGGCAATGACAAATTACATATATTGTTGAGCCTATAATCGTCTATATTCCGCAGAAAAAACTGCCTTCAATTATTTTCCGCGTATTTCCGCAGAAAAATATTCAGCCTCGTTAAAAACGGGATATTTCCGCATTACTGACTATTATTGGATATTTGGGTGATATATAAAGATAATATGAGGTCTATAAATATGTATGCGGTAATTAAATTATTGTCTGTGTGAAATTTTTTATTAGTAATTAGTAATTAGTAATTTAAACAGCCTCTTGACAAAGTTTATTTTACTATCAACAATAGTATAACTAATATAATTGGTATAATTTAGCTTCATAACAAAACATGCTCAAAAATAAACCTGTTGACAAAACAACAAAAGAATTCATCGAATATTTAGGATCTCTCGGGGTATCTGGAAATTCCGTTAAGTTTTACAAATCGGACTTAAGCCATTTCACCAGTTGGCTGCTTCTCCGGATTCGTTCTTTGGGTATTTTGGCGGAAGAATTGACCCAAACCATTCCCTTTTTAAAACCGGTTTTTGCCCTGGAGTATAAAAAATTCCTCACCGAAAATAAAGTTTCAACAAAAACAATTAACCGCCGGCTGTCCACTTTACGGAATTTATCCCGCTTTCTTCTGCAAAGCCAAATATTAAATTTTAACTTTAGTGAAGGCTTGACCAATGTCGCCGCCTCCGGAGAAGAAAAGCCGCAGATTCATCCGCTGGTCGCAGGCTTCCAAAAGCATCTTGAAGCGGAAAAAGTGTCCGCAAGCACGATCAAAAACTATCTCGCCGACATCCGTCAATTTGTAGGGCGGACTGCCCCTGCCAAAATGACCTCTGAATTACTGAAAGCCTACCTTGAGGAGGTCTCAAAGAAATCAAGCCAGGCCACTTCCAAAAGAAAAATCGCGTCTTTGAAGAAATTTATCGCCTGGGCGCAAAAGCAGGGACTGGTTAAGAACATCTCCCTATTCGGGAAAAATATTTTTAAAAAAGTCTTCTACGCCTCTTTACAGGATAAAATAATAAAGAGATTGGAGCAAAAACCAAGAATTCAGAAAGTTGCCCACGGCCTCTTTTACAATCGACCGAACTGGTACAAAACATATCACGACATATCAATTACCAACTACATTCATCTCGCCATTCTGATTATCTTCTCGGCGGCTTTGGGTTATGGAGCCTATGATCAGTTTATTAAAAGAACTTCAACTCCTCTGGCCTATCCCACTTCCCTGACCCGGCCGAATAGATATCTCTCTTTTCAGGGCAGGCTGACGGACAATCTGGGTAATCCCATTACGGCCTCCACCAACTTGGTCTTTAAGCTCTATGACGCCGCCACCGCCGGTAATACCCTCTGGAATTCAAGCACCTGCGCCATTACCCCCGATTCCGACGGCATATTTTCTACCCTTTTGGGTTCGACTTGCGGAGCCGAAGTTGCCGCCACGGTATTTTCCGAAAACGCCAATGTCTGGGTCGGAGTAACCGTCGGAACCGATGCCGAAGCCACGCCAAGGATACAGATTGCTACAGTCGGATATGCCTTAAACGCGGAGACTTTACAAGGCTACCCGGCAGACGCCACGGCAGATATGAACACAATACCGGTTATTAATAATTCGGGGAATTTGGTTATCGCCGCAACCTCCCCCACTATCCAATCATCTTCAGGCACATTTGGAATTAACGGTCAGGCGATTTCGATTATTACGGGAACAGGCAGCGCGGGAAATATAACGGTGGCTCCCGATGGGGTAGGCCAGCTGATTTTAACCGGAGGAACGGCGACTGCCGATTTTATCAGAGCGACTAATGCCAATCTCTCCAGCGGTTCTTTGCTCTCCGCTTATGCGGGCAACAACACCGATACGGGCAGGTTGATGGAATTGACCTCCGGAAGTTCCGAAACGGACAGATTCGCGGTTTCCACCAGGGGAAGAACTTTGATCAACGCCAATGGCGGCGGGCAAGCGGCTTTGATAGTCAACCAACTCGACTCCGCTCCTCTTTTTACCGCCTCCGCCTCAGGAGTCGCCAAGGTAACCTTTGCAAACGACGGCGCCGCCAGCTTTGCCGGTGCCGTCACCGGATCCAATCTTTCCGGGACCAATACCGGCGATCAGTTGATCTTTCAAACCGTCTCCACGACTTCGGGAACTGCGCCCGTCGCCGATACGACCGCCGATACTTTAACCTTAACCGCCGGAACCGGCATCACCGTTACCGGAGATTCGGCCACCGATACGGTGACTATTGCTTCAACCGGAGTAGCCTCCTCTTTACCCTGGAGCGGGCTGACTGCCCCGACCGCCAATCTTTCTCTGGCCCACGCCGGTTACACAACTGCCTTTACTTTTAATTCGGTCACTACCGCCGACGCTTTTGCCCTCTCATCCACTTCCCTCACCACCGGTACTTTGTTTGACCTCTCCTCCACCTCCACGGCAGGAGGCGTCGGCGGCGTTTCCAAACTCTTGGACATCACCCGTTCGGGCACCAATACCAATGCTTCCCATACCGCCTACGGACTCTACTCGGCCGTGACCAATACCGGAACAACCTCCACCAACATCGGCGGTTACTTCTCGGCTTCCGGCGCCGCCAATAACTATGCCGCCATTTTTGAAGCCGGCAACGTCGGCATCGGGACGACTTCGCCTACCAATATCCTTAGCTTAGGCA
>CAYITS010000006.1:13275-17431 GCA_964366385.1 uncultured Gammaproteobacteria bacterium | reverse complement strand
ATGTTCGGAAACCCCGAAACTACCCCGGGAGGACTTGCCTTAAAGTTTTATTCATCCGTAAGAATTGATTTAAGAAGAATTGAGGTTTTGAAAGACGGGGAAAGGGTAATTGGCTCCCGCCATAGGGCAAGAATTGTCAAAAATAAAGTTGCTCCTCCATTAAGGGTTGCCGAGTTGGACATTATGGAAGATGAGGGTATTTCAAGATCGGGAGGAATTTTGGATGTGGCTGTTGATTTGGGGTTAATCTCAAAGAGCGGCTCTTTTTACAATTACGAAGATAAACCAATTGCCCAAGGCAAGGAGGGGGCCAAGGCATACATTAAAGAGCATGCAAAATTTGCCGATGAAATGGAGAAGAAAATAAAAGAGGTGGCGGCTTCGGGCAAAAAGCTCCCGAAGGAGATTGGAGAGAGTGAAAACAAGGAAGATTGATCAAACTTCCGATTTCTGTCATCAAACTTCATTATTATGTCCATCATTACAGCAATCAAGTCTCAAAAGAATAATAAACGAGTAAATGTTTATTTAGATAACGCTTTTGGTTTTGGGATTGATTTGGAGAATTTTGTAAAAGCCGGATTGAAAGTGGATCAGGAATTGTCGGATAAAGAGATAGAAGAAATAGTGAAAAAAGCCGAGTTTCAAAAGACTTTGGATAAACTGCTAAGGTTTGCAACCCTAAGACCAAGAAGCGAGAAAGAAATTAAAGATTATTTCAGAAGAAAAAAGGTTCATGAAAGTCTTTATCTTAATTTACTTAAGCGACTTAGGCAACTTAGCCTTCTTGATGATGAAAAATTTGCCAAGTGGTGGGTGGAACAACGGCAAAGTTTCCGGCCGAAGCCGAAAAGAATACTGAATATTGAACTACGAACTAAGGGAATAAAAAAAGAAATTATTGAGAAGGTTTTGGGGGAGACAAAAATTGATGAGGAGAAAATGGCAAGGGAACTTTTGGAGAAGAAAGCATACAAATGGCACGCCTTGCCTCGCCGCCAGGCGGGTCAAAAAATGTCTCAATACTTGGCAGGAAAAGGTTTCGGGTGGGACACAATAAGTAACGCCGTTGACGCTTTGGAGAAAAAAGAGTAAAATAGCTCTTGGAGTAAAGGAATATGGTAGGAAGAATCCAAAAAACAGCTTCTTTCGCCGACAGCCTCAAAATTTAAGAGGTGATTTTTCTTGGCTCCCAATCGACACGAATGACACAAATAAAAACACGAATGTCACGAATATTCGTATCATTCGTATGAAATTCGTGTATTAGTGTCGCAATTATTATGACAAACGACGATATTAAGAAATTAGAAAAAATAGCCAACATGACTCAAGACGAAGCCCGTAAGGTTTTATTGGATGAGGTCCAGAAAGAGCTTTCCGGAGAGATTGCCAAAAAGGTCCGCCAGGCAGAAGAGAGAATAAAAGAAGAGGCCGGAGAGAAGGCAAAAGAAATTCTGGTTGATTCTATGAAGCATGGGGCCACGTCGTATGTGGCGGAGTATACGGTCTCATCCGTTGCGGTTCCGAATGAAGACGTAAAGGGAAGAATTATCGGTGCCGGGGGAAGAAATATCAGGGCTTTTGAAAAAGAAGCTGGAGTGGAAATCGAGATTGATGAAACCAATGAAATAAGGGTTTCCTCCTTTGATTCAATTAGACGCGAGATTGCCAGAAGGGCGCTGGAAGCCTTAATTAAAGATACCAGGATTCAGCCTTCAAGAATTGAGGAAGTGATAAAACAAATAAAGTCCCAAATGGATGATGTCCTTCTCGAAGAAGGAAAGAAGATTGCCCATGAGTGTGGAGTATTTAACCTCCCTTTGGATTTGATAAAAATAATAGGCCGTTATAGATTTAGAACTTCGTATGGTCAAAATCTGGGGATTCACACGATCGAAGAGACCAAGATTGGAGTTTCGGTTGCCAATGAAATCGATGCCAACACTGATGTCGTAAGGCTTGGATGTCTGCTGCACGATATCGGAAAAGTTATCACCGATGAAGAGGGAACTCATGTTGAAGCGGGGGTTCATACTTTGAAAAAATTTGGTATTTCCAAGGAAATTGTTGCAACCGTTGCGGAGCATCACGAGGATAGACCCTTTTCTTCGGTTGAGTCCGTGGTTGTGTGGATCGCGGATGCGGTATCCGGTTCCCGACCCGGGGCGCGTTACGAGCCTCACGAGGAGTATGTTAAAAGAATGAGTAAGATTGAAGAGTTGGCAAGTTCGTTCCCCGGAGTAGATACCGTCTATGCTTTTCAGGCCGGCAGAGATGTCAGGGTTATAGTCAAACCCGATGAAGTGGATGACGACAAACTGACGGTTCTTGCGCACGATATTGCGAAAAGGCTTGAGAAAGAGGCCGAATATGCGGGTCAGATTAAGGTCACAACAATAAGGGAAACCAGAGCAACCGGTACCACTGCCGCAAAATGAAAAGACTCCACTGTACAGATCTTGACATTTTTTCTCTATTGCCTTATGCTCTCAAACTAGAGTGACAAAAAAAGAACTGACAGAACTTGTGGCCAGGAAGGCTCATCTGACAAAAAAAGGTGCGGTTGAGGCGGTTGATGTCTTTTTAAATGAAGTCGGCAGAGTCCTCTCCAAAGGAGAAAAGGTGGTTCTGTCCGGTTTTGGGACTTTCAGAGTAATTTCAATGAAGGGCAAAACGGTAAAAATCCCCAAAACAGATACCTTGGTGACAATAAAGGCCCACCGGTCTCCCAGATTCACTCCCGGAAAGAAACTCAAGAGGCAGGTTAGCCGCTAGGCGACGCGAATCACACGAATATTCACACGAATGATGCGAATGAAGTATTATTTAATTGGTGTTGAATAAATTTGTCCTTGGCGAGCTCTCATATAAAATAACTGGCATTTGTTTTAAGGTGCATTCTAGCCTGGGAAGATTTTGTAGAGAAAAGCAATATTCGGACAAGCTCGAAGAAGTTCTTAGGGAGAATAAAGTCATTTATAAAAGAGAATTTGAGATTGGTAAATTGGTCGAATCTCCACTGGGCAATAAAGCAGATTTTATTCTCGAGGATAAGATAATTTTGGATGTTAAAGCCAAGAAGTTTATTACGAAAGAGGATTATTATCAAATGCAGAGATATCTTAGAGCTTCCAACTTGGAGTTGGGGCTCATTGTTAATTTTAGAAACACCTTCTTAAAACCTAAAAGAGTTCTGAATAGCCAACTTAGACGACCCTAATACACGAATTGTATTCGAATGATACGAATAAAATATTCGGATAATTCGTGATTTTTAATTCGTGTCATTAGTGTCGGGATGTTATACTCAGAAAAATGGAGAAGGCGATTGTTGTTAACCGTTTGGTTAAAAATTTTGAAATAACCGAGAAAAAACCGGGACTATCCGGTGCAGTTTCTTCAATCTTTCGCCCCAAGAAAAAAACGGTCAGGGCCTTAAAAGGAATTTCTTTTACTATTCAGCCGGGGGAGTTGGTAGGTTTTATCGGTCCCAATGGAGCGGGGAAAACCACGACTTTGAAAATTCTTTCCGGGCTTTTGTATCCGACCTCGGGTTTCACCCAAGTTCTTGAATATAACCCTTGGGACAGGAAGCATGAATTTCTTAAACAAATTTCGCTTGTAATGGGGCAAAAAAATCAGCTGTGGTGGGATCTTCCTGCAATTGAAACTTTTAAGCTCACTCAGGCAATTTATGAAATTCCGCAAAAAGAATATGAGAAAAATTTAAGCGAGCTGGTTGAACTTTTGCAAGTCAGTAAGCTTCTTAATGTTCAAGTTCGGGGGCTTTCTTTGGGTCAGCGTATGAGGTTGGAGTTAATTGCCGCCCTTCTCTATAAACCAAAGGTCCTATTTTTGGATGAACCCACAATCGGACTTGACCTTGTCGGGCAGCAGAAGGTTAGGGATTTTATCTATGAATACAATAAAAAAACCGGCGCAACAATTCTTTTAACCTCCCACAACATGAATGATTTGGTGGATTTGGCAAGACGGGTAATTGTTATTGATGAAGGAAATCTGATTTTCGACGGGGCCTTGGAAGAATTGGTTCACCGTTTCGCTAAAGAGAAAATAATTAAAGTTTATCTTTCGAGCGAGGAGGACGTAAATAAAATGAGGACTATCGGCAAAATAAGAAAGATTACCTTTC
>CAYITS010000006.1:0-13265 GCA_964366385.1 uncultured Gammaproteobacteria bacterium | reverse complement strand
GGTGACTCTGGTGGTTCCCCGAACTACGGTAGCCGTGGCCGCGGCTGAGATACTGCAAAACTTTCCCGTAACGGACCTGACAATTGAAGAAATTCCGGTTGAGGAAGTAATTCGGAAAGTGTTCAAAGGAAAGTGAGAAAATATCTTTCGGTTTTTAACATTTCTTTCCAGCAGGAGTTTGCTTACCGCCTGAATTTTATTATGTGGAGGGTCAGAAACGTTATTCAGGTGCTTTTGGTATTCTTTCTTTGGGACAGTATTTTTTCAAATCCGGAGAGAGTCGTTTTCGGTTACGACAGGGCGAAAATATTAACTTACGTATTTGGAATATTGATAGTCAGGGCATTTGTCCTTTCCGCCAGAGCCGTGGATGTTGCCGGGGAGGTGGCGAATGGTGATCTGAGTAATTATCTGATTAAGCCGATTGATTATTTCAAATATTGGTTTACAAGAGACATTTCGAGTAAAGCCCTAAACCTTGTTTTTGCAATTGTTGAAACAGTTCTGTTGTTTCTTGTCCTTAAGCCCCCGTTTTTTCTGCAAACAAACCCTTTGTATTTATTGGGTTTTGTAATTTCTATAGCTTTAGCAATATTTATTTATTTTGTCCTTCTTTTTATAACCAGCGCCATTCCTTTTTGGATGCCTGAAGTCGCTTGGGGTGCCCAATTTATTGTCATCATGATTATTACGGAGTTTTTATCGGGTGCCCTTTTCCCTATCGATATTTTGCCTCAGGCAATACAAAATGTTCTCTATCTGCTGCCGTTTCCGTATTTGATTTTTTTCCCGCTGCAGGTTTATTTGGGCAAACTGGGAGCAATGGAACTGCTTAAGGGACTTTCGATTTCTCTCTTTTGGGCGGTTTTATTGTGGTTTCTGATGAAGTCCGTTTGGGGCAAAGGGCTTAAAATTTACCGGGCATTCGGAAGATAAAAATATGGAAAAGATTGTATATTACCTAAAAATTTGGCTCATGATGAGCAAAAATGCGTTTTTGATTTGGTTTGCTCAAAGCAAATTATTGACCCTTTTTTTAATGGGGAAAGTATTGAGGTTTGGTTTTTTCATTACTTTTCTTTACTTTTTACTCAAAGGTACGGATAGACTTGCCGGTTACGATACCAATCAGGCAATTTTTTTCTTTTTAACCTTTAATGTCATTGATGTTCTGGCGCAGTTTTTCTTTCGTGAGGTTTACAGATTCAGGTCTTTGATTGTTTCCGGTGATTTCGACTTGATACTGACAAAACCTATGAGCGCGCTTTTTAGGTCCCTGATGGGTGGAGCGGATGTTGTGGACTTGGTGACTATCCCCCCTTTGTTGATTGCGGTTTTCTATGTTGGCAGGATGCTTAATCCGGACTTCTTACATCTGATATTTTACATCTTGCTTCTGTTTAATGGTCTTTTAATCGCGGCCGCTTTTCATATCGCGGTTTTATCTTTGGGAATTATAACTTTGGAAATAGACCACACGATCATGATTTATAGGGATTTGACTAATCTGGGAAGATTTCCAATTGATATCTATAAAGAACCACTCAAGGGGATTCTTACTTATTTTCTGCCGATCGGAGTGATGATTACTCTTCCGGCAAAAGCTTTAATGGGACTGGTTTCTCTACCCGGTGTTTTATGGTCTTTGGGGCTTGGAGTAGCGGTAATAGTTTTATCGATTAAATTCTGGAACTTTGCCTTGACGAAATACACCAGCGCATCCAGTTAAAATAATGAAAAAATTATTAGTAATTTGCGGGCCGACCGCCGCGGGCAAAACTCTACTGGCACTAAAGCTGGCGAAAAAATTTAATGGCGAGCCGGTTTCCGCCGACTCAAGACAGGTTTATAAAATGATGGATATAGGAACCGGAAAAGAATGGGGGTATGGAGTAAAAATTTGGGGATATGATTTGACAGATCCGAAGAAAGAATTTAGTGTTGCCCACTATTTAAAATTCGCAAACAATATTATCGAAGATATTCAAAGGAGGGGGAAGCTGCCAATTCTCGTTGGTGGAACGGGCCTTTACATCAGAGGCGTTATTGATGGAATTCCGACAGTTGACGTTCCAAGAAATAAAAAGCTCAGAGAAAGACTTTCGGAAAAGACACCGGAAGATCTTTATGAAATGCTTTCTCAAATCGATGCGATAAGAGCGGGTTCTTTGAACTCCTCTGACAAGAGAAACCCAAGAAGGTTAGTTAGAGCGGTGGAAGTCGCTGCTTGGATGATTGACAACTCAAAAAAACGGCCAAGGGATAGTGAAAGTCACCGAGACCGCTCAGTTTTGTTTTTGGGGCTTTATGCATCAAAGGATTTTCTTGATAAAAAGATTGAAGAGCGGGTGGATGAAAGAGTTAAAAAGGGTGTAAAAATGGAAATTGAAAAATTGCTGGAAATTGGGGTTGATTGGGATGACCAATCAATGATGTCACTGGGATACAGGCAATGGAGGGGCTATTTTGAAGGTGTGATTGATGAAGATAAAGTCATTGAAGAATGGAAAAAAGAAGAAAAAAGATACGCCAGGAGACAAATCACCTGGTTTAAAAAAGACAAAAGGATACGGTGGTTTGATATTACGGAGAAGAAATTAATAAATAATGTGGAAATATTAGTGAAAAAATGGTATAAAGAAGGCGATGGTAAGGAAAATTGAGGTTTCCCACAAGACAATTATTTTTTCGGTTTTGTTTCTTCTTTTTCTGTGGTTTTTGTTTTTTATCAGAGATATTATCTTTGCCCTTTTCGCGGCTCTTCTTTTGATGACGATACTCAATCCCATGGTTACCAAACTTTCGAAAATTAAAATTCCCAGAGCGGTTTCGATTATTGTTACTTATATTCTGGTTTTTGGACTTTTTGGTGTGGTCATAGTTTCAATTGTTCCGCCTTTGGTGGAGCAAACTACGAATTTTGCAAACAGCTTACCGGTAAATCTAAAAAACTTGGGGGTATTTACCTACTTTGAAGGAGACGTGGCCAAAGAATTGGTTACCAGGCTGGGAGGCATTCCTGCGCAAATAATTAAAGCCGGAGTTTCTTTCTTTTCGAATGCCGTGAGTGTTTTAGTCGTTTTGGTATTTACATTCTATCTTCTTCAGGCGAGAGATAAATTGGATGTCCAACTCGGACTTTTCTTTGGGGATGAAAAAAGGAAAGAGTTGGGGAAACTCATCGACCGGCTTGAGGTCAGACTCGGGGGTTGGGCAAGAGCGCAGATAGCTCTGATGACGATAGTCGGGTTGATGACTTACCTGGGACTTGTTCTTTTAGGAATCCCCTTTGCTCTTCCTTTGGCCATTCTTGCGGGTTTGTTGGAGATAGTACCGATTTTGGGTCCTTTCTTGGCCGCAATTCCTTTGGTAATAATTGGGCTGAGTATTTCTCCGGTTATGGGTTTGGCGGTTGCCGCTTTGGCATTTTTAGTTCAGCAACTTGAAAACTACGTCTTGATTCCAAAGATTATGCAAAAGTCGGCCGGGGTTTCCCCGATTATTACTCTTCTTGCTTTAGCTGTCGGAGCAAAGCTGGCGGGAGTTTTTGGGATACTGTTTTCTGTTCCGATTGTTATTACCCTTCAGGTATTATTAAAGGAACGCTTTAGTCTTAAAGTTTGAGGAAAGACTTCTTTTTTGATATAATCAATCCGCTCTGGAGGAAGGGCGATTACCCTGTACCATGCAGCAATGCTTTGGTACGGGGAGGAAAGTCCAGACAGCAGAAGGCAGGGTGTCCCGCGTAAGCGGGAGACTCATGAGCTTAAGCGCAAGCTTTATCTTGTGGGGCCAGTTAGAGCAACAGAGACGAGTCAAGTCTTTCCTTAAAGGAGGGATTTGGGTGAAACGCCCAATGTCAGGTACCGTCTGGTATCTGACAGGGTGATGTACCGAATGGTACGTCAGGCAATCCTCCCCGCTGCAACCTCCGACTGAGACGTTTTAGGACGCCTTCCCGAGTCTCGAGGCTTGAGGGCATTAGACGGATTATCGCCGAGAAACAGAATCTGGCTTACTAACCTCCGGAGCAAAATATGAAACTGGTTGTCCAAAGAGTAAAGGAAGCTTTAGTTAAAACATCTAAAGATAATAAGGTCGTTGGGAAAATTGGAAAAGGCGACACCTTAAAAGATTCGGAAGCCCTCGCCGGCAAACTCTTAAAACTTCGTGTTATGGCGGATGCAAACGACAAAATGGATTTATCCTTAAAAGACGTCAACGGCGAACTTTTAGTTGTTTCCCAGTTTACTCTTTATGCCGATACCTCGGGCGGAAACAGACCTTCGTTTATTAATGCCGCGCTTTCGGGAAATGCCAAGAGAATATATGAACATTTTGTAGGTAAATTAAAAGAGTCGGGTGTTAAGGTCGAAACCGGAAGTTTTGGAGATTATATGGAAATTGAAACTTTGCTTGATGGCCCTGTTACGATTATTATCTGATACGCAAAAGAGTCCCGTAGCCGCGGGATTCTCTTTTGCATTAAAGTATTCAAGACGGTTACCCTCTTGCGAGCTTAATTTCCGCCGATCCTGAACATGGTTGTGCCGCAAACTTCACAAACGGCTTTAGTTGCTTTCTTGCCGTTCTTCATCGTTACGGCCTGTGCATTTTTGCCTTCTCTCTTTGTTCGGCACTTTACGCAGTACATCATATATTGTCACCTCCCTTCCGAGGACAGTTGATTACTTTACGCTCCAAACTAAGTATACCACCAACTCCAGGCTCAGAATGAAGCTGGCAAGAATTAGACTTTTGATGATATCGGACCCAACGGTTTTGAAAGAGCCTTCTTGAGCCGATACATCGGCTTTTTTTACCTTTTGCGGTTTTGGATTTATTACCAAAACAGGCTTTTTTAATTGCCCCTTGACACTTGAAGCTAATTCAATAATTTTTGAGCGCCGGACCTTGTCTTTTTTCGTTCTTCTTTTGGCCATGTTTTTTGCATTTTAATCATTTATTCTCCTTGACACAAGTGGATACGCGTGCATAAAATGACTGAGTTAAATTGTTACCTTTAATTATCTTTGGAATATGGCTGGCGGCTTTGAGTGCGGCTTTTTACTGGCTTTTTACTTTTATTAACAGATTGACGAAAGGCAGCAAAGAGACGACCCTGATTAAGGTTCTTGAAAAAATTCTGACAGCTCAGGATCAGACTTCGCAAGATATAAACCTGGTGCAAAAGGAAATTTCTAAGCTTGCAGACGACGGTAAGTCCCACGTTCAGAAGGTTGGGGTTGTTCGTTTTAATCCTTTCAAAGAGATTGGGGGAGATCACAGTTTTTCTTTGGCATTTTTGGACGCCAAAGATTCGGGGGTTATAATTACCTGTTTACATACCAGGGAAAGGACAAGGGTTTATATGAAAGCCATCAAAAAAGGTAAAAGCGAGCATGAACTTTCGGATGAGGAGAAAAAGGCATTAAAAGAGGCCCAAAAATGAAAGAAATTTTAAAATTCCAAAAAATTTTTCAAAAAATTATGTCTACCAAGGCTTTTATGCTTACCTTGAGTTTTGTGGGTCTTTTCTTGGTTTCAATCGGGGTTTCTGTGGCGGTTTTTTCGTTTATTCTTAAAAATCCGGCAACTTTAATTTCGCTTGGAGGGATTGAGGAAAAACGTTCCCGGGTTGATTTAAATCTTCCCAAAACCGAGGAATGTCCGATAAACGGCGCCATGTTTACAAAAGCAGAGCGGAATATTTGGGAAACAAGGCGTCCCATTACCGCCATGATTGAAAATCACGCCGATTCCCGGCCTCAAGCCGGACTGACTCGTGCGGATGTTGTCTATGAAGCCGTGGCAGAAGGCGGAATCACCAGGTTTTTAACCGTGTTTTATTGCGGGGCTTCCGGCGGAGATGTCATGATTCGTCCAATCCGCAGTGCCAGATCCTATTATATTAATTGGGCAGCCGAGTATGGCGATAAACCCCTGTTTGTTCACCAGGGCGGAGCGAATAATATCTGCAATAATTGTCCCGGAGGGGTAAAGCCATATGGGGACGTCGATCCGTCGGTCGACGTTTATAAAATACTGGATAAAATTGATTGGTCAAACGGCAGGTATGGAAACGATATGGACGGTCAGACCAATTTGGGATTTCCGACCATTGTCAGGATGGAGTGGAAACCCGATGTTGCCTGGGAACACCGGGTAACGGGTTATACCGACCTGCTTTATGATGAAGCGGCCAAAAGGGGTTTTGCCGCTAAGGATGAAAAAGGAATTGCCTGGGATAATAAATTTATACTTTGGAAATTTTCCGACGATAAACCCCTGAGTTCTCCGGTTGCTTCCGATATCTCCTTTGAGTTTTGGAGTAACAAATCGGACTACGACGTAGAATGGAGATATGATCAGTCAGGCAACGTTTACAAGAGATTTAACGGCGGGAAGGAACATACGGATATCGAATCAAAGGAACAACTTTCCGCAAAGAATATTGTGGTGATGTTTGTAAAAGAAAAGGGACCGGTTGACAAAGAAGGTCATATGTTCTATACAGTGACGGGCTCCGGTTCAATGAAAGTATTTCAAAATGGAGACGCAATCGAAGGAACCTGGAAGAAAGCGTCAACGCTTGATAGAACTAGGTTTGTTGACGGGAGCGGAAAAGAAGTCTCTTTTGTCAGGGGTCCGATTTGGATAGAAGTGGTTCCCGTCGGGAACGAAGTTAAGTATTAATTTAAATTCTTCTGCCCCAAGTAAGATAACATGGCAACTATTTCAGACATTATCACCTCAAAAGTCAGGATAAAAATCATCGAACTGTTCTTCTCCAATTTAAAGGAGATGTATCATGTCAGAGGAATTGTTCGTGGAATTGATGAAGAGATAAATGCCGTCAGAAGAGAATTGGAGAAACTTGAGAAAGTCGGTCTTTTGAAGAAAGAATCTCGGGGAAATAGGGTTTATTATTGGCTAAGGGACGATCACCCTTTTTTTGGAGACCTGTTGTCGATGGTTGCCAAAACAACCGGTTTGGGAGCCGCACTGATTTCTGCGAGGAATAAAATAGGAAAGCTTGCTTACATTATGTTTTCGGGAGGATTTGTTCGAAGAGTGGCGCAGAAACACGACGATGAAGTCGACATTTTGGTTGTAGGCGAAGTGGTTCTTCCTGAGCTTGCGGCTTTGATTAGGGCAGAAGAGTCAAAGAGAGGAAAAGAAATTAACTATACGGTAATGAGTAGAGAAGAACTTGATTTTAGAAAGAAAAGAAGAGACCCGTTTCTCTCGGGGATACTGGCAAAAAACAGAGTCATGATCATTGGAGACGAGGAGGGTTTGGTATCTTGAAGCTGATTTTGATTTTCGTTCTTTTTTTATTGGCGCTCTATATAAGTTTACCTCTCCAGAAGAAATTTAACTTAACTTTGGGGCTTGATTTGGCGGGGGGGAGCCATCTTGTCTTTGAAGCCGATACTTCGAAAATATCCCCGGAGAAGAAAAAAACATCACTCTCCTCCTTAAAAGAAGTTATCGAAAGAAGGGTTAACCTTTTTGGAATTGCGGAGCCCAACGTGCAAACTTCTAATTTTGAAGGCAAAGACAGGATTGTAGTTGAACTTCCGGGTGTGAAAGACGCAAAACAAGCAGTTGATTTGATCGGAAAAACGGCCCAATTGGTTTTTGCTACTGTACAATTGCCGGATTCAACCGCAAGTGCCGAATTGACCAACGAAGCAAAACAGGAATATGCGGCTATGATTCCCACCGATTTAACGGGAGCCGATTTAGCCGAGAGCAGTGTTGCTTTTGATGAAACCGGAGGGCAGCCGTCCGTATCAATAACTTTTACCAAAGAAGGTGGGGAAAAGTTTGCCAGGATTACCGGGGAGAATATCGGAAAGAGGGTAGCAATAATATTGGATAATCAAATTGTTTCATCTCCCATGGTACAAGAAAAGATAACCGGAGGACAAGCGCAAATAACCGGTAAATTTACTCTGGACGAAGCAAAAAAACTTTCCATCCAGTTAAACGCCGGGGCCTTGCCCGTTCCTGTTCAATTGATTGAAGAAAGAACGGTTGGGGCAACGCTTGGAGCGGAATCGGTGGCCAAAAGCGTGAAAGCGGGAATTGTGGGAATTATCATGGTTTGTCTTTTTATGATTCTGGCGTACGGAAGATTTGGATTGGTTGCCAATTTGGGCCTTATTGTCTTTGGTGTTTTAACATTGGCTTTATATAAACTTATGGGAGTGGTTCTGACCTTGCCGGGGATTGCGGGTTTTCTTCTTTCCGTGGGTATGGCGGTTGACTCAAATATTTTAATCTTTGAAAGATTCAAAGAGGAAAAGGGCCAAAGATCGGTAGCCAACGCTTTGGAAGTATCTTTCGGAAGAGCTTGGGATTCGATTCGTGATGCCAATATAGCCACCCTGGTGACCGCTTTTATTCTGGCCAATCCCTTGGATTGGTCTTTCCTGCATACGTCGGGTCCCGTCAGGGGTTTCGCAATTACTCTGGCGGTAGGAATAGGCATAAGCTTATTTACGGGAATTGTGGTTTCAAGAAACCTTTTAAGGGTATTTATTAAAGAAAAAAAATGATGAATTGGATGAAATACCGCTGGTTATATCTTTTTATTTCCGGTGTTGTTATCGCCGCCGGAATTTTTTCCATGCTCAAGTGGGGTTTTAAGATTGGGGTGGATTTTACGGGAGGGGTGGTGGCCGAATACAGACTCAAAAGCGGCGAAGATAAGATTTTTAGGTACGGGCCTTTAAGTAAAGAGGAGTCTGAAAAGATAAGGCAGGATTTTGCGAGCCAAGGAGCAACAGAAATCATGTTTGAAAGCGTCGGTCCTTCAGTGGGGCCCGAGTTGGTCAAGAAAACAATTTTTGCTCTTCTCATTTCAGCTTCGGTAATTCTTTTTTGGATAACGTACCAGTTTAAAAGTTTTAAATTCGGGATTTCGGCAACTTTGGCTACCTTACATGACTCTTTAGTCCTTTTGGGACTATTTTCCATCTTTGGGCATTTTTTTGGAACCGAAATAGATTTTCTTTTTGTTACGGCCATTCTTACAATCCTCTCTTTCTCCGTTCACGACACGATTGTGGTTTACGATCGGGTTCGCGAAACGCGAAAGAAGATCGGCGGAAGCATGACAGAAATAGCCAATATGGCCATCAGTCAGACGATGGTTAGGTCCCTAAATAATTCCTTTACCATAATATTTATGCTTGCGGCTCTGATTTTATTGGGGGGAAGCTCAATCAAGTGGTTTGCGGCAGCGCTTCTTATCGGAACCGTTTCGGGGACTTATTCGTCTCCTTTTGTAGCCGTGTCTCTTCTGGTTACCTGGGACGAAATAAGTAATCGATTTATGAATAAATCGTCAGAAGAAGTTTAAAAAATAATTTCTAAAAATCTTCTAATTTTTTAAGAAGTATTTCTCGTTCATTTGGAATTTGCTTTTCAATAACCTCCTCAAAAAGTTTATTTAGAATTTCGCCGACTTTGGGGCCGGGCTTAATTTTGAGGGTTTTCATTACGTCATTGCCGTCGATTTTTAAATCGCGAACCGTGAATGGTTGCTTTTGAACTTCAATTAAACGTTTTTTAAATTCTTCCAATCTCCATGATGTTTCTCTGGCTCCCCCTCCCAATCTATCGGCTACGCGCAGGGCAAGCATGTCTTCAACATTTTCCAATCCGACATTTTTTATAAATCGTCTTATGGCCGAGTTCGTTTGTCTTTCGTCGACGGTAAACTGGTGATATTGGACCAGTTTTATCAGTTTTTCTTTTTCTTCGTTTGAAAATTTGAGGCGCTTGGCAATGTTGTGTGCGATTTTGGTCGAGACGACTTCGTGGTTGTAGAAAGTTATGGTTCCGTTATCAAGTTTTCTGTATGTTTGCGGTTTACCGATGTCGTGAATCAGGGTTGCGAACCTGACCACAGGTTCCTGGGATTTACAGGCTTTAAGAGACATCAAAAGATGGGTCCCGACATCGTACACATGATGCCTTCCGGGGGATTTTTGTTCCACGTCAAAGCATTTCTCAAGTTCCGGTAAAACCTGGTCCATAAGTCCGCAATTTTTGAAAAGAAGCATTCCTTCATACGGATGGGGAGATTTAAGAATTTTGAAAAGCTCTTCCTTAACTCTTTCTTTGGTAATTCGATCGATTAAAGTGGTATTATTCTTAATAGCCTCCAGGGTTTTCTCTTCAATAAGAAATCCCAGCTCAGCCGCAATTCTAATTGCTCTCATCATTCTTAGGGCATCTTCGGAAAAGCGGTCGCTCGGATTGCCCACCGCCCGAATAAGTTTATTTTTCAGGTCTTTTTGTCCGCCATAAAGATCAATCAGTTCGGAATTTCTTAAGGCCATGGCGTTGATTGTAAAATCTCTCCTTGAAAGATCTTCTATTAAGGTTTTACCCCAGGTAATTTTATCGGGGTGTCTTGAGTCGGAATACCCTTCCTCTTTTCTAAATGTGGTTATTTCGTGAGGTTTTGAAGGACTGTCCGGGTTATCTGTAAAAACTGTGCCATAGAGATTATTATAAATTCCGCCGGGAATTATTTTTAAAATTTCTTCAGGGGTAGCGTTGGTTGTAAAATCCCAGTCGAGAACAACCTTTCCTATTAATATATCTCGGACGGCACCTCCTACTATATAAATTTGATAATTATTTTTTTCAAAAGTCTCGAGCAATTTTATGACTGATTCGGGGAGGTCAATTTTCATCTTATGCTACTATTATAGCAGTATGAAATGGGAGATTTTGGGGAAAAGTAGAACAGGTATAACAGGTATTAAAAGTATTACAGGAATTCTTCTGAAGAACAGGGGAATAAAAACAAAAAAAGAGGCCGGGGAGTTTTTTAATCCTACTTTGCCCGAAAAAATTTCGCTTCAGGCATTAGGCATCAGTAAGTTAGAAATTAGTAAGGCAATAGAGCGCATTAAAAGAGCAAAGAAAAATAGGGAGAAAGTAATTGTTTATGGCGATTATGATGCGGACGGCATTACCGGAACCGCCATTTTGTGGGAAACTCTATACTCTTTGGGTTTAAATGTTCTTCCCTACATTCCCGAAAGGTTTTCCGAAGGATATGGCTTAAATTCGGAAAGCATCAAAAAACTAAAAGAAGAAGATTCCGATTTGGGTTTAATTATTACGGTTGATCATGGCATTGTGGCTGATAAAAAAATTGACATTGCAAAAAAGCTGGGGATCGATGTCATAATTTCCGATCACCATCAGCCGGGTAAAGTGAAACCTAAAGTTTTTGCAACCATCCATACGACGGCGGTTGGGGGAGCAGCCGTTGCCTGGTTTTTTTCCCGGGAAATTAATAAAATTCTTAACCATCAAACCCCTGCCTGCCGGCAGGCAGGATTAATTATTAACCATCGGTTGGATCTTGCGGCAATCGGAACTATTGCCGATCAATTAATTCTTGTCGGTTTGAACAGGTCAATAGTCAAGTATGGCCTGGAAGCTTTAAGAAAAACGAATCGACCCGGGTTATTGTCGTTGTTTGAACAGGCAGGAATTGAAAAAGAAAGCATTGGTCCGTATGAGGTAGGCTTTCTTATCGCCCCCAGAATAAACGCCATGGGACGTTTAACTCATGCAATTGATTCTTTGAGACTTCTGTGTACTAAAGACAAAAAAAGGGCGGAAAAATTGTCGGAATATATTGGAAGAATCAACAGCGAAAGACAAAGGATAGTTGATGAGGTTGTAATACATGCCCGGGATAAACTAGGCAGTGCAGTAAAAGACAGTGTAATTATTTTGGCTCACGAAGGCTACCACGAGGGAGTAATCGGCCTTGTCGCAGCCAAATTGGTGGAGGAATTCTATAAACCGGCAATAGTCTTGTCAATAAAAGGAGACGTTTCAAAAGCTTCGGCAAGATCGATATCGGGCTTTAACATTATTGAAACAATCAGAAAGCTTGAAGATTTATGTATTGAAGGCGGGGGACATCCTATGGCAGCGGGCTTTTCGATTGAAACAAAAAAAATTGAAGAATTTACAAAACGAATTAACGAATTAGCGAAAGACGAATTGACAGATGAGTTATTACAAAGGAAATTAAAGATCGACTTGGAATTAAACTTTAATCAAATAAACTACGAACTTTTGAAAATTATTAAATCTTTTGAACCGACAGGTTTGGGCAACCCGGCTCCAACCTTTTTGACCCGCGAGGTTGAAGTTTTAGATGCAAGACCGGTTGGTCAAAACGGGAAACATCTTAAATTAAAATTGAAAAAAAACTCGGAGGTGTTTGACGCCATCGCTTTTGGACAGGGAAATATCTATCCGGAACTTAATCCGGAAGTAAAATTGGATATTGCCTACAATGTCGAAGAAAATGTCTGGAACGGAAACAAATCACTTCAGCTTAAGATTAAGGATATTAAGGTTTAGTTTTTAATGTTGCAATAACTTTTTCCTCGGCTGCTTTTGAACCCATCTGTGCCATTTCTAAAGTGCTTAGCCCTGCTGGAGGCCTTTGACCTAATTCTGGCGCGGCCTTCGAAATTCTTTCAGAGGCACTCAAAAAACCAGCTAAAGCTTGTTCAACAATAGAAAGTCCTGCACTGTTTTTAGTTCAACTGTCATTATTGTTAGTCTCCGCTCTAATCAATATTATACAAAACTATTTCTCCATCAGGCTTTTCTTTTTCTACAAAAACTTGGCCATTTTTAGTTCCACCCCTTACAACATACACACCAAAAGTAGCCCCAGAACCCCCTTCACGAGCTTTCTTTCCCATTTCTTCGGCTATTTGTTTTGCTCTTTCTATTGAATCTAATTCCATAAAAAACCTCCTTGTTCAGGAGGTTTGCCTTCTTGAGAGCCCAATAAGACAAACCTCTTTAGTTAAAGAGGTTAATAATTATCTTAAAGGGACATCCAGTATCCATATTTTTCACGACAGCGGTAATTGTAAAAAACTTATCTCTTCTTGTCAAGCCTGAATTTAAAACTTACAATACTTCTAGTATGTCTTTAAAAAGAACATTGGCTCTGGATGCCGTTAAAAAAGTTGGGGAAAAAATAAAACTTGAGGGTTGGATTGAAAGCATTAGAGACCACGGAAAAATAACTTTTGTCGATTTAAGGGACAGAAGCGGTGTTGTTCAGTGCGTCGGGCAAAATCTTCTCAAAATTACCTCCGAATCCGTAGTCGAAATAATCGGAAAGGTCAGCAGGCGGCCGGAGAAACTTGCAAATCCTAATCTAAAAACCGGAGAAATCGAAATCCAAATAG
>CAYITS010000005.1:1395-17923 GCA_964366385.1 uncultured Gammaproteobacteria bacterium | reverse complement strand
GGAAAGCAAAAAGAAGAACTAAAGCAAAGATAAACTTTCGCAACATCTTAAACATCATTATATAACACCTCGACAAATTCCTGTCAAGTCAAATAGCCCCCGGGGTGATTTTTGTGCCAGAGAACTGTTTACATCCTTGAAATATGTTAAAAAGCGTGTCACACTAAAATAATCTGTAATTTATGAAAATACCGATTGCCAAACTAAAAGCCATACTACTTTACTTTAGCAACTACACGGATGTTAAGTTTTTGGGGAAAGTAAAGCTGATGAAATTAATCTATTTCTTGGATTTTATGCATCTAAAGGAATATGGTACCCCAGTAACTTACGATACTTATGTAAATTTAGAACACGGACCAATTCCTTCAACTATTAAGAATTTGGTTGATAGTGTAGCGGATGACAGAGACTCATCAGAACTTGCCGACACTATTCGTATTGAAATACCCGAAAACTACAATATGTATCGTGTCTCGCCAGTTAGACCATTTAGCAACTCTGATAAAGATTACTTTTCTGAGACAGAACTCGAAATACTCGGAAAAGTGTGTTTAAGGTTTGGCAACAAGACAACTCAATTTATTGAAAACGCTTCTCACAAAGAGGCCCCTTGGAAAGAAACAAGGTTTCTGGAAGAAATACCATACACTCTAGCAACCCATGACCCTGACAGCAAAGCTGATAAAGAAGATATTGAACTACTTTTGAAATTAACAAAATGAGGTCTTTCACCTTTGGAGATGTCTTCCAATACGGCGACAATGAGTATATCTTCCTGGCAGATACGGAGGATGTGACATATGCTGCGAGAATACTTAACAAAGAATTAACTAAACTACTTATAAAAGGTACAGAAGCTGCGGTTAGAAGGAATTCCCGTGTAATTGATAACCTGACTTACTCTTTTGTAGAGTTACAAACACGAGAACTGAAAGAGAGAGCGGCGCATTTTCTTATGACAGGAAAAGATAAGTTTAACGGTTCGATATACATACCCCTAAACATAGTTTTATGCGAGGAAGATCTAAAAGCAATTAAGGAGGAAATTACAAGTAAAAAATGTGTGTCAATAAAACTAAAAGAATTGGTAAAAGACATTAAGATATGAAAACATCGCCGATTTTCTAATACCCTTCAGGATGATTTTTGTGCCAGAGACAGGCGGTTTCAATTATTTTCTTTAGGTCATATTTTGGTTCCCAATTTAATTCTTTTTTTATTTTTTCATTCGAAGCATATAAAGAGTCCGCATCGCCTTCTCTTCTTGGCCCATATTTTACCTTTATTTTCTTGCCCGTTACTGCTTCAATCATTTGAAGTACCTCTTTATTCGAATACCCCCTACCGACTCCGGCATTATAATCATTACTTTTCGCTCCGGAAAAAAGCTTCTCCAGAGCCAAGGCGTGGTTTTCAACCAAATCCAGAACATGGATATAATCCCGGATACAGGTTCCGTCTTCGGTTTGATAATCATTTCCGAAGATTGTCAATCCTTTTTCTGCCAAAGCGGCTTTTATGGCAAGAGGAATAAGATGACTTTCATCAGGATGGTCTTCTCCAATTGAGCCATCCAAAGCTGCCCCGGCGGCATTAAAATATCTGATACTTATAAATTTCAATCCGTAGGCCGCATCATAATCATCTAGCATTCGCTCCATTATGTATTTTGTTTTTCCATATGGATTTAAGGGATTTTTAGGATCGTCTTCTTCAATGGGAAGCTTTACCGGATTACCGTAAACTCCGGCCGAGGAAGAAAGAATTATTTTTTTTGTCTCTGCCGCCACCGCTCCCTCAAGTAAATTCAAAAATCCGATAACATTATTACGATAGTATTTGGCCGGATTCTCATAGCTCTCTCCCATTTGGATAAAACTGGCCATATGGACAACCGCATCAAATTTCTCGACTGCTAAAAGTTTGGCTAATTTTTCTTTTTCGGTCACCAAATCGATTTTCTCCAGCTTGAAATCTTTAATCGCTTCCTGATGCCCTTGAGAAAGATTGTCAACAATCACGGTCTGATAACCCTCATCGTGCAGTCTGCGAACCATGAAGCTGCCGATATAACCGGCTCCTCCGGTAACCAGAATTTTTTTCATATTTTGTTTCTAAAAAAAGTTATTGCCAGAATGCTTCCTATTGTATCAAAAATCACATCCCTGGCTCTCGGTTCCCGACCCGGTACAAAAGATTGATGGAATTCGTCGGTTATTGCATAGACAACTGCAATCAGGATAGAGAAGATGGCGGCTTTTCGGACACCGGCTCCGGAATTTTTAAATGCCCGGTAAAGAAGAATCGTCAATAATCCATATTCGATCATGTGAGCCGATTTTTTGAGAATAAAATCCTGCCAGTAGATTTCGGATGTTTCCAGAGTGGGAAAAGAAGAAAGAATAAAAATAACTCCCGCCCAAAGGACAGGGGGGGCCCAATATTTAATTATTTTTTTCACTTTTTTCATTATATTCCTTACTTTTCTTAATAACGAGGAAGAAACCGGTTCCGATACACATTAAACCCACTGCGATAAACAAGAAAGCCAAGAAAGGAAAACTTTTTTTGGTCTTTTCCGATTCTACCCCTAAAACAAAAGCCTCGGGAGTTTCCTCAGCCAAAACAGTCGGTTGAGGAGTTTGTGTCGGTTTTGAAGTTGAAGTTGGACTTTTGGTAGGAGCTGGAGTGGGGGTTTTTGTAAGAGTCGGTGTTGTCGTCGCAGTCTGTGTTGGTGTCGGTGTCGGTGTTGGAATTAGCGGCGCAATGATTTTAATAGCAATAGAATTTGTTTCCCCACATGGGCTTTGACTACTGCAAAATCTAAATATTTTTAATTGATATTCACCTGTACCTTTAAAGCCATCGGCTCCACTATCTGGTTTAATCAGTAACTTGCCACTAATACTACTCTCATTTATTTCTAGTTTGTAGAAATTAGCGTAATCTTCTCCGTATTGGTACCAATTATTATTACTCCAAGTATAACCAAAATAGCGGCTGCCAGAAGTTTGTTGAAAAACACCTTCTAAATAATATGTTTTTGGCAGTATTGCATTCTTAAATGAAAATAAAACATTTATTGATTGGTCATAATTAATTTCTATGGGGTTGTTTTCTATACCATCAATCTTGAACTCCATTTTTACTGCCTGAATATTTTTGGGAAAAAGAAAAAATAAAAGTAAGAACAAAATGGCAGTAAGTTTTTTCACTTTTTGATGGTATTAATAATTTATGTGTAAATAAAGAGTGTCTACGTCCGAATCATCGTGATCTACCCGGACATACTTCAACAAACAACCAACATTGTAACTGCCTTGAAATAATTTTCCGGCTTTAACAGCTTTAACTTCACTTGAAGAATCACTGACTATATCAATACCATTGTGAAATTTATAAATTCTCCCCACCCAGGTGTTTTGAACCGCCCAGGTATAACCATAACCTTGCGTAAACCTGATTTTGGGAGATATCGGCCAAATCCAGGAGCCGCCTGGATTAAAGGTATCTCCATCAGAACTGCCACAAGAAGAACCGGAACAATTCTCATAGGCAATTCCTCCCTGAAGATATGAAAATGGGTTGTCTGTAACTCCCCCCGGCTTTCGAACAATAAAATGGGTGTGGCTTGCACTGGAATTACAGGAAGCTCCTTGAATGATATTGGCTATCCTTTGACCTTCACCGACCTGGCCAACTTCAGTTTCTGAACCCTTGCCTGCAATAATGGCTTGGATTGCCTCATACTCCGCTCTTGCCTGTGCTAACAACTGCTGGTATTTCTTTTCGTCATTTTTGGTTGCCGCCAAAAGATAAGCCTTGGCGGCCTTTTGGTTATCTAAATTTTTCTTCTGAGTTTCTAACTGATTTTGTAAATCCTCTTGGTCCCCCTTTTCCGTTTTATATAAAGTCTGGGCTTTTTGCAGTTTTTCCAAAAGAACCCTATCCGCTTCCTGAATTTTTTGCAAATAATGAAAACGGGCAACGGCTTGGTTCAGATCCCCGGAGGATATCAAAAAGAAAAAACCGCTTCCCGATTTTGCCACTTTATATGTTTCCACAACCCGGGAAGAGAAGGCTTTAGCAAGCGCCGTTAAAGAACCCTCCAACTGATCTATTCTTCCTCCCAAAAGGAGTATTTTCTCCTCGGTTTGGACAATCTTTAAAGAAGTTAGTTTAATTTGGGCATCAAACTGCGCCATTTGACCCGAAAGAGTTTTCGCTTGCTGGGATAGCCTGCCCAGTTCCTGTTCGTATTTTTTAATTTCCTGCTCGATCTCTGAAGGAGATTTTGCGGCAAAAACAAAATGGTTGACAAAAGACAACAACAGAACGGAGGCGGCAATCAAAAAAACACTTTTTACAAATCTCATTTTTTGCGGCGCGCCCTGGTTAAGACCAAACTGCTTCCACCAAGCGCCAACAAAACTCCCATCAAAATCTCTGCCGATAATATAATCCCGAACAAGGCAAAAAACACCACCGGTTCTCTGGGCAAGACGGGAATTTGACCGAAATACGAAATAACCCAGGGAGCAATATATAAAACCAAAATCAGCGTCAAAAGCCAGCCGACAAACACCCCTATTAAAGAGTACACCACGGCTTCAATCATTATTGGACTTCTGATAAAGCCGGATTTTGCTCCAATCAATTTCAAAATCTCAATTTCATCTTTTCTGGCAATCATCCTCATACTGATGATGATCATCAAGACCATAAACGAAGTTCCCAAAAGCACGCCGGCAAATATCCCGCCCCCGAGTCTGACGTAATAGGTTATTTTTCTGAGCCTGCTGACGACATCATCCAAAGTTTTTTCTCCCCCCAAAGAAGCCGTGAAACCAACCGAGTCAACCAAATCCTCACTCTTCATCTCTTTGATTACATCCTCGGTGAAAGACAGATCGCTTAAAGAAAACTCCAAACTTGCCGGAAAAATGGAGGGGCTGACAAGTTCTGACAACAACGGATTATCACTGGTTGCCTCTTTGTATATCGAAAGCGCTTCTTCCTTTGAAACATAGCGGACGTCTTTAATCCTGGTATCGGCAGAAAGTTTATTTTGGAGAGAGGCAATTGCTTCAACCCCCGATCCCTCCTTGATAAAAGCAATCACCTGCGGTCTTGTTTCAAAATAGGAAAGAGCCCTTGACGAGGAATAAATAAGAACCGCGAGCGCTGTGCCGACAAAAAAAGTAATCGTCAAAACAAAAATTGCCGCCAGGGCCTGAAAAGGAGCTCTTCTTAGAGAACTTAGAGCCGTTTTTAAATGAAAATTCATTTTAATTTAATTTCTCTTTTCTTTATTTTATCAATAATCAAGCTGTTATGTGTTGCCATGATTACCGTTATTCCCTCCCTGCTGATTTTTTCAAATAAATCCATCATCCCTTTGGCTGTATCCCAATCCAAATTTCCGGTGGGTTCATCGGCCAGAATAAGTTCGGGTTCGACAACCAGCGCTCTGGCAAAAGAAACTCTCTGAAGTTCTCCTCCTGAAAGCTGAGACGGAAAAAAATCGGCCCTTTGCTCAATCTCCGCCGCTTTAAGAACTTCATCAATTCTATTTTCCCATTTATCCTCGGGAGCCCCTATCGCGGCTAAAGCTATTTGAATATTTTCCCGGACGGTCTTTTCGGGTAAAACCTTAAAATCCTGAAAGACACAGCCAATTTTTCTCCGATACAAAGGAAGTTCTTTCTCGGAAATTTTTTCGATATCCTGATTTCCAAAAATAATCTTTCCGCTATCGGGTAGAATTTCTTTCAGAATTAATTTGAGGATGGTGGTTTTTCCGCTCCCCGAACGGCCGGTAATAAACACAAACTCGCCTTTTTCTACCTCAAACGAAATATCTTTTAAGGCAGACACGCTTCCAAAAGTTTTGGTGATGTTTTTAAACTTAACCATACAAGTTAAGGTTAGCAGATGAAAACAACTAAGCGGAAATAAATCTATCCACTCTTCCTTTCAAATCATCAAACTCTTTTTGAGATGGGGTGTCATGTTTTATATCACCAATTTGATACTGCAAATCTTTATGTATAAAATCTACTTTTGTATCAAGAGTTTCAAATTTGTCGTTCATTTCCATTTTTAGACCATCAATTATTTTATCCACACCCTGCAAAATCGCATCAACCGCTTCATGCAAAAATCCTAAAGTAACAGGTTTATTTATATCTTGTTTTTTTATTTTCATATAATTACTCAATGACTTTAATTTTCCCCACATCCATCAGCCAACCCCCGCGGGAAGATAGCGTTTCACCCCAAATCGCAACTTTCTTGCCGACAAAGCCCTCCAGGTCGATTACCGTAGAAGTCAGTTTAACGGTTTGCGAAGGCCCTCCGTCCCGGATCAGACGATGAGTCCCCTCGCCGTCTATCCCGCCGGATTCCAGCATTCCTTCGGTCGAGCGACTGAATTTCGCTTCATCTTCAACCCCGGCTTCTTTGAAACCGACTTTTATATTTGAAACAGCCGTACTGCCGATACCCGTCTTGCTCCTCCCACCCGAAAGAAGCCAACCGACTCCAACTCCCAACAAAACCACCGACAGGGACCCCAAAATATAAGGCCAAACTGCCTTAAAACCGGGCTTGGAGAATTTCTTCATAATCACTTCCATATTCTTTTTATCAATATAGCACTTTGTAATCTCAAATGGCAAATGGCAAATCTCAAATTTTTAGCTCGGCTTCAATTGTTTCAATTCGGCATTAATAAATTCATCAATTTCGCCGTTCAAAACCGCTTCGGTATTCCCCGTTTCCACCTCGGTTCGGAGATCCTTTACCATTTTATAGGGATGAAGAACGTAGGAACGGATTTGCGTCCCCCAAGAGGCGGGCCGATAATCCCCTTTTATGCCTTTCTTAACATTTGCCTCTTTGGTTTTCTGCAAAAGCCAAAGCTTTGCTCTTAAAAGACCAAGGGCGTTTTCTCTGTTTCTTTCCTGGAATCTTTCATTCTGAGCCGTAACCACAATTCCCGTCGGTTTATGGACGAGCCTGACCGCAGTTGAGACCTTTTGCACGTTTTGTCCTCCCTGAGATGAACTTCTGAAAAACTGCCAATCCAAATCCTCATTTTTAATTTCGATATCGGGTAAATCCAAAGCTTCAAGTTCAGGCAATACTTCAACCAAGGCAAATGAGGTTTGCCTTAATTTATCCGCGTTAAACGGCGATTGTCTCACCAGCCTGTGTGTTCCTGCTTCCCCCTTTAAGTAACCGTAGGCATATGGCCCAGTTACCCTAAAGGTGTTTCTTTTTATCCCCGCCTCCTCTCCGTCAGTGCTGTCCAAGACATCCGTTTTCCAGTCTTTCTTCTCACAAAATCTGAGATACATCCGCAACAGCATCGAGGTCCAATCCATCGCCTCCGTCCCGCCTTGGCCTGCGTGAATTGAAAGGATGGCGTTTTTGCCGTCATGCTCTCCCGAAAGAAAGAGCGTCAGTTCAAACTTGGCCAGATCTTTTTCGGCTCTTAGAACATCTTTCCCCAGATCATCGGTTATTCCCCCTTCTTTTGCAAGTTCTTCCAAAGTAGAGATTGTCCCGCTCAAATCTTCCAGTTTTT
Organism: uncultured Gammaproteobacteria bacterium; assembly: GCA_964366385.1. Taxonomy (GTDB): domain Bacteria; phylum Patescibacteriota; class Microgenomatia; order UBA8517; family UBA8517; genus CAYITS01. The sequence continues at coordinate 10,329 of CAYITS010000005.1, read as the reverse complement.
CCAGTTCTTTCTTTAAGTCGGAAAGCTCTTGGGTAACTTTTCTGGCTTTTTGCCGGTCATTCCAAAGATTGGGATCTGTAGATTCTATCTCAAGAATTTCGATTTTCCTTTTCTTCTCGGGCAGGCTGGCCGACTCTCTAAGCGTTTTTAATCTTTCAACCAATTCGGAAACGGTCAGTTTAATATCTTTCATGTTATGGCCGGCAGTCGGTTACACCCAGCACCTCAACCAACTTATCTCTTCCCGCGTCAATCACATTTGTAAGCGGCTTTGGGGCATTTCTCCAGCCCAAAATCTCGGTTAAAACCGTCTTTCCGCCGATTATCAAAAAGCCCTCAAGGATCAGAGCAAATAAAAAGCCAAAAAATACTCCAAATAAAGCTCCTTTTAAGGACCAATTAACAAAATGTTTCCTTAATTGAGCCAAACTTAAAATAAGCAAGAATAAAAGGACAACGATTGCACCCGCTTGAATGTACGAAGGAGAAAAAGATATTTTTCCGATATCAAAATTTAGTTTTTGGCCAATAGCTCGGGCGGCATCCATACTCATTAATATTACTCTATCACTTCCTCCTCCTCGTAAATTGCATTGTCAACCGCAGATCCGGAACTCGAAGTTTTTTCTGCCAAAGTAAACGATAAGGCAACTGTATTTTGGACATCCTCCCAATAACCCCCATCTTTTAGCCCTTCAATTAAATAAACTACCCCGCTGTCAACGGCAACGGTTGCCAATTTTTCTCCCTTGGCGTACTGTTTTGCCGGCATCCCGGCCAAACTGACAGCCCCGACCAGGCTTGAATCTTCGTAACCGGAAGTTTTAGCGTCTTTAACTGAAATTGTTAGAAATTCATTTCCTTTTGCCAGTTTAAGCCGGCTGTAATATTCATCGCTTTCGGGAGTAATATCGGTAACCTTAATTCCTTTGGAATAGGAAAAAGAAAATCCGGACTCGTCTTTATAAACTAAATCACCCTTTACGGTTGCTTCCGGCAAAGTGGTTGTCTGTGACGCCGGCGTCTTTTGCTTACGCAAAGAAACAACAAAATAGCCGCCGATTCCGCTTAGGACCAAAAAGAGAACAGCGATTGAAATCAGAGTTGCTTTTTTCATCTTTTTAATCATATCATGGAAGAGAACCAATGAAAAAGATTATTCCTGCACTGACTGTTATTTTTGTTTTTTCTTTCCTTCTCCCGTCTTTTGTTCTTGCAAAAAAACTCCTACCTCACCTTCAAGAAAACACTTCAACTTCAACAAAAACTGCTTCAACAACCGCTTCCGGCGGAAGAGTGAAGACTTCTGTAAAATTCCGGGGTGACAGGCGGGCGATAATTGTGTCCTTAAGCAACCTCTCCGCTGCAAAAAAAGTAGATTATCTTTTAAGCTATAATACCCGGGGCATGACTCAGGGGGCAGCGGGAACAATAATTCCGGCGGCAGAAGATTCGTCCTCCCACGAACTTCTTTTCGGCACCTGCTCAAAGGGAATATGCCGTTATGATGCGGGAATAACAAACGCCAGGCTCACAATAACTTCAATTCTTGCAAACGGAAGTAAAGTAATAAAAAGATATAAAATTAGAGTATAACTAAAACCAATTTATTAGGTTGTTGGAGTCGATGACGGAGTCGCAGACGGAGACGCGGTCGGGGAAGAGGTAGGGGTAGACAATGCTTTCGGTGTCGACCCTTTTCTGAGACCGGTAACAATCAAGACATCCACCTTGCTCGTGCCCGAAGTCTTGATATCAACTTCTTTGTAAGTCTCCTTTAGTTTTTCCGTTATCTCGTCTTGAACCGTCTTTGCCAGATCTTTTGCAAAAGTAACGGAAGTAGTTACATTGTCTTGTAAAGACGCGTTTCCCACCTCAAACTTTGAATAACCCATACTCTTTAAAACATCCCTGATATAGCCTGCTTCCCCGATTATTCCAGTTCCGTTTTGAATCTCGATTGTCACCTTGGTCTTGTCGACTGTTTCGGGCGTCGGGGTAGGAGTTTGAGTTCCGTCCCCGCCGGTAACGCCTCTAATAACGGGAGAGGGGCTGGGACTTTCTTTGGGAGTTCCGGTTCCTTTAAATATAAAAAATCCGGCGACAATAAAAATAATAAGAACCAGAATGCCGACAATCGCTCTCACGGGCCCTTTAGATTTTTGAGGCTGAAGGGAAATAGGAGTAAAAGTTTCTGCAATCTCTTGAACTTGGGTTTCTTCTTGGGTTTTTTGATCTTCTTCCATTGCGCCGAGAGTGTCCCATAATTTATAGGGGTTGTCAAGTCCTTAAAAGTATCTTTCCAAAAGTCCAATAGATCCCGCACCCAAGTAGGATATCGCAATAAATTTCACCATTTTCCCTAAAGTTACAACGAGCAAATATCTGTAAACCGGAACCCCCGTTGCCCCGGCAACAATGCCCGCTAAATCAAAAAGAGGGTTGGGAATGGCCGAAAGAATAAAAAGAACCCAAAGACCATGCTTTTTCATCCACCCTTCAATTCTTTCAAGTTTCTTGTCATTTTTTATTACCACCTTTCCTCCGTACCCCACCAAATACCCCGTCAACTCTCCGATCGCAGCCCCGACTGCCGTCACAATTCCCACAAAAAAAGGGTTAAAGATTCCGCCGCCAATAAACGCTGTCAGAATAACGGGGACAGGCAAAATTATCGTGGCATTACCCAAAACACTGATAAGAAAAATCCCCAAGTAACCATACCCCTCCAGGTGAACGAACTTATCCCTATAAACAAAAACTAAAACACTAATAATCAGAGCGAATATAAATCCTAACAAATGGGAGTATTTTTTGATTACTTTTTTGAACATAATTAATAATATACTTTAATTCTACTTTAATTTGCGGATCTAACCAGATAGAATGCCGGCTCCCCACCCGGAGAATAGACGGTCTTAACCAAAGTCAATTTTGGATCATTGGTAAATTCCGAAGGGTAAAGCCGATTAGAAGGAAAGACAAAAATCGTGTTTTTGTCACCCCTTTCACTGGGCCAATCTACCTTTCTAAACTCAAATCTGCCAACCTTTTGCGGCCTGAGTTCATCCGCGGATGTATAATATTGACCGGATACCACTGCCGAGGCGGCTTTTTGATAATCCTCAATCGGAATTAAACCATAAAACAAAAAATGAATATAGCTTTCGGTATTCGGATCATCGATAACTATCCGCAAATTTGCAGGTTGGTCTCTGATGAATTCGGCTACTTCTCTATAGCCATAATCCCAATCCCTCCAACTAATAACGGGGGCAACTTTAAAAAAGCTGAAAAGAAAAGACGCCGTTGAAAAAGCAATCACGGAAAAAACAGCCAATACAATTATTACTCTATTTTTTTTGAAATAGCCGATAAATTGGCTAAAACCTATGGCTATCAGTATTGAAATGGGTAAAAAAATTAATATGGCTCTATAAGTATGAAAGGGGTCCCGTGTTAATGCCGCCGGTATCGGAGACACCAGAAGCCATAATAATAATGTCTTTTTGGTTTTGGAATCGGTTTGAAGCAGTTTTGCGCCGCCAATCAAAAATAGGGGCAGCATCCACAAATAAAAGACGCTGTAATTAGGGACTCTTCTTTGCGGATTATAGTCGCCCTGACCAAAAAGATTGCCGGGTGAATAATAGTGCAGGTAGAGTGAAAGCGCCTCTTTGAAGGTCAAACGCGGAGATCTACCGGAAAAAATGCTTACCCCCACCGCCCGATGATAACCGGCGGGAGACAGCGTAAAAACCAAGATCGGTAAATACAGCAAAAGGGCAAAAAGCCCACCCAAAAACCATAGTTTTATCCTTTTTGACCAATTACCGCTAAGCAATATGGAAAAAACTACAAAAACCGGCGCCACAAATCTGGGAGCTTGATAACTATACATTGACAAGACAAAGAAAAACAAACTCAAGAAAAATAATTTGTTGTTTTTGGTATTAATAAACCTAATCCACAAATAGAAAGCAAAACTAAAGAAAAGAAGGCCCAAATTCCCTTCAAACGCACCTTTACTGTAGAAAATTGACCAGGGAGCAAGACTGACAATTAAGGCGGTCAATAAGCCGATTCTTTCCGATTTGAATAATTCTTTGGAGATTAGAAAACCAACGAAGATTAATAAAGTTCCCGAAAGCGCTGACAAAAACCTCGCGGAAAATTCCGTCGGCCCAAAGAGCATAAAGAAAGGTACCGATAAATATTCATAAGCCGGCATAAAAAAAACTTCAAAAGAGCGGAAAAAAAGAGGCAGAAAGCGGCCAAACTCATCCGCCCCTGTTTTTAATATCGACCAGGAATTAAAACCCATGGCGGCCTCGTCGCGGAAAAACCCTATCCCGACATTCCCTAAGTGATAAAAACGAATAATGCCGCCCAATAAAACTATTGCCAACAAAGCCGGGGTGTTAAATTTTTTCTTCATCTTTTTAGCCGCTGAAAAATCTGCTCCAAACCCAAGGCCATAACGACGATAAAAGGGATTGAAAGAGGCAGCGTTTGTTCAAAACTGCGCCATTTAAAAACAAATACCGCCGCCAAAGCTATCAAGGAATATATCATCAGAAAACGTGCATATTTTCTGAGATGCGGATTGGTCAGACCAACCAGCAGTAACAAAAATTGGAAAAAGAAGAATTTCTGCTTCTCTTCTACCCCCACCCTCTCTCTGGGATGTCCGGAGAAAAAATAATTTCCGATATCAAGATTTTCCATGACGATGCTTAATCTCCGGTTAACAAGTTTTCCCAACCAATTTGAAAAAAAGGTGTTGGTGAATGAATTCGGAATTTTCCCTCTTTCCCATTCGGCCGTCATATGCGCCTCCTTGATATCGTTCTTTAAATCGGTCTCAAAAAGATTTTTAGGAACCGACAAAGACCAATACCAGGGCGTAATCAGTATTGCAATTATTATCCAGAGCTTCATATTAACCGCCATGCTATTATAACCATGATACGATACCTATGAAAATATCGGTCATTATTCCTACATTCAACGAAGAAGATACTTTAGTTGAAATATTAAAACGGGTCCTCAAACAAGAAGTTGTTGGTGAAATCATCGTTGTCGATGACGGATCAAAAGATAAAACCCGGGAATTGTTGAAAAAAATACAATCCAACAATTCCCGGATTAAATTGGTAAAACATAAGACAAATCTGGGTAAAGGCGCAGCCATCCGCAGCGGATTGACCAAAGCGTCTCTGGACTACGTCTTAATACAGGATGCAGACCTGGAATACGATCCCGCCAATTATAATAACCTATTAAAACATGCTTCCAACAAGGCCGTCATTTACGGATCAAGGTTAAAAACATCCAATGACTTTGCCTACCTGCATACTTTATTGGGTAATATATTCATTACCGCCCTTGGCAATGTCTTATTCGGAACCGGACTTTCGGATTCTTATACCGGCTATAAACTTATCCCTACCAAAATTTTCAAATCGCTGCAGCTAAAGTCCAACGGTTTTGAGATAGAAGCGGAAATTACCGGAAAATTGGCAAAAAGGAAAATTCCAATTATTGAGGTCCCCATCATCTACAATCCGAGAAAATACCAACAGGGCAAAAAAATTAAAGCAGTAGACGCCCTCAAGGGCGCCATTACTTATCTAAAAATAAAATTAAATAAAGACTAGCGCCTGCAAACTAACCCTTTTGCGCATAATTTTGCAATAGCACACTATACATTAAAAGATCTTCCTTATCTTCTTTGTTTTCTAAATTTTTAAGCAATTTTGCGATATAATTGGGAATTTTAGATGTATTAATTTCCGATTTTCTCTTTAATGCTTCTATCCAAAAACGATCAGCCATATTGGTTGACCCTCTATCCAAACCCAAAGAAACTCTTTTTAAATCCATTGCCAAAGCACCTATTATATTTAATTGATCATTCATAATACTTCTTGAAAAAAATATCTAGTCAATTCCTCATACTTTTTTCTAATTTCAGAATCTTGAATCTCATTACCATTGTTGTTGTCATTAGGCCTTATATTAATAAACGAATTACAATCTGTTGTTTTAGTTTCTAAGTCTATCCCACCGCCCCACACATCCGACTGTTCTGATCCTTTATCGAGAAGTACTCTTTCTCCTTCAAAATGCCTGTCCATCCCGGCGGAGCAAATATTCTTTTCAACATCAATTACGGTTTTAATATAAACATCAAAAAGTTCTCTTAATTTTTTAATTTCATTTTTTGTAAACGGCTTTGTTTTAGTAATTATCATATTAACCCAATCGCGGGTAATGGCATTTTTTCCATTTTTTCCCGCTTCCGCACCAGCAGGGGTCGTTGCGGCCCAGCTTAGCTGGACTATTGACCCGCTGAGCGGGTCGGCCAAGATTTTCTTCGGCCAGGCCGGTCATATCGGAGGTGTCGATATTTTCTCGGGCTTGCGAAAGCGGAATTTCCGGTTGGGGAATATTAACTCCAATTCTAAATAATCTTCTTGAAAGTTCCTCGTCGATCCTATCTATCAGGCTTTCAAAAAGGCTGAAGGCTTCATTCTTAAATTCAACCAAAGGATCTTTCTGTCCGTAAGCCCTTATTTCCACCCCTTCTCTTAAGTCATCGATATAATCAATGTGATCTATCCACAGGTGGTCAATCGCCCCAAGATAGGCATACTTTTCAATCTGCCGCATGATTGTCTCTCCCACTTGCCCTTCTCTGGTTTTATGAACATCATCAACTACTTTGGAAAGAAGTCCTATTATTTGTTCATTGCTGTTAATTTTCTTTAATTCTTCTTTTACCCTTTTTGTTGAATCTTCGTCAAAAGGCACTACTTCCAAAAGCAGGCTGATTACCTTTTCTTCATCCGGCTCTTCTCCTTCTTGCGGCCCAATCATTTTTTCCAACCTTTTTTTAATCTTTTCCAAAACTTCACTTTTCAAATCCTTTGATTCCAATATCCTTCTTCTAAGAGTGTAGATAATATTTCTCTGCTGATTGGCCACATCGTCAAATTCAACAACCCTTTTTCTGATATCAAAATGAAATCCTTCAACTTTTACCTGCGCCTGTTCTATTGCTCTGGAAACTAAAGAATTTTCAATCGGTTGATCTTCGGGAAGCTTCAACCTATCCATAATCGAGCTTATCTGTTCTCCTCCGAAGATCCGCATCAAATCATCCTCCAAAGAAAGAAAGAAGCGGCTGGAACCGGGGTCACCTTGTCTTCCGGTTCTTCCTCTTAACTGATTGTCGATTCTTCGGGATTCGTGCCTTTCCGTTCCGATTACATGAAGTCCCCCCGCCTTGACCACTTTTTCGTGAAGTTCTCTCCACCTTTTGTATTCATTTGTCATTTGAAATTTGTCATTCGTCATTTCCCGGGGTTTATCGGGTACGGCCCCCCCCAAGACAATATCAACTCCCCGGCCGGCCATATTGGTAGCCACGGTTACGGCTCCGAGGTTGCCGGCCTCGGCAATAATCACGGCCTCCCGCTCATGGTTTTTAGCATTTAAAACATTGTGGGGAACCTTTCTCTTTTTTAAATAAGAGCTTATGATTTCATTTTTCTCAATCGAAGTCGTGCCGACCAGGACAGGTTGGCCTTTTTTGCGTTTCTCTTCGATTTCGTTGACGACTGCCCCATATTTTGCTCTTAGAGTTTTGTAAATCGAGTCCGGAGAGTCCTTTCTGATCATCGGCTGGTTGGTAGGAACCGCAGCCGTCTCCAGCTTATAAATTTTTCCAAACTCCTCCGCCTCGGTAGCGGCGGTTCCCGTCATACCGGAAAGGTGTTTATACATCCTGAAGTAATTTTGGAACGAAATGGTGGCCAGAGTCTTTGACTCCTGTTGGATAGTAACCTCTTCTTTGGCTTCAACCGCCTGGTGGAGCCCATCGCTCCAACGTCTCCCCACCATCAGCCTTCCCGTAAACTCATCAACAATTATTACCTGATTGTCTTTGACGACATAATCTTTGTCTTTTAAGTAAAGGCTTCTGGCTCTGAGTGCATTCTCAATATGGTGGATGGAGTCAAAATCCTTTTCATAAAGATTGGAAACGCCCAAGACTTTTTCCACCTTGGTTATTCCGTGTTCCGTCAGGGTTGCGCTTTTTGCTTTCTCGTCAATTTTGAAATCGGTATCGGAGTTGAGTTTGTCCACCAGCTGGGCAAATTTGTAATATTTTTCGGTTGGTTCCATATCCGGAGCCGAGATAATCAGGGGGGTTCTGGCCTCATCGATTAAAATCGAGTCAACCTCGTCGACGATGGCAAAATAGTGCCCCCGCTGAACCATTTCCTCAATGTTTTGGACCATATTATCCCTTAGATAATCAAAACCGTATTCGTTATTTGTCCCGTAGGTAACATCGGCAGCGTATGCCGCTTTTCTTTCGGTGGGTTTTAGGTGGGCCAGCCTTTCATCCCCGTGACTGGTATCGGAGTATCCCGGATCGTAAACAAACGACTTTCCCTCTTGAATAATAGACCCCACGGACAGTCCCAAAAGATGAAAAATAGGAGCATTCCAGCCGGCGTCTCTTCGGGCAAGATAATCATTTACCGTTACCAGATGAACGCCTTGTTCCGTTAACGCCCGAAGGTATAAAGCAGGCACAGCCGAAAGGGTTTTCCCTTCACCCGTTTTTTGCTCGGCCACTTTTCCTTCAAAAAGGGCAATTGCCGCCATCATTTGGACATCAAAATGCCTTAAGCCCAGAGTCCTCGAAGAAGCTTCTCGGACTAAAGCAAAAGCCTCGGGGAGGATAGCCTCCAGCGTTTCACCTTTAGCTATCCGCTTTTTGAATTCTTGTGTTTTTTCAGAAAAGTTTTGAACTTTTAACTTTGAACTTTTAACTTCAAAATCGTTAATTCTGGCAACGATTTTACTAAGCCTGTCAATTTCCCTCTGATTTAAATCCAGAAGTCTGGAAAATATCTT
>CAYITS010000005.1:0-1295 GCA_964366385.1 uncultured Gammaproteobacteria bacterium | reverse complement strand
GGGTCAATATCAACCCCGGTAATTTTACAATTGGGCCAATATTTTCTAACCAGCTTCGCCGCGCTTCCGCCCCCCAAACCGAGAACTAAACAACTTTTGACTTTTAATTTTTGACTTTTAACTTTACGAAGTGTGCTCCGCCACACTTCGTAGACCACCCCTCCCGATTGAGTCACCCCTTCCACCTGTATATAGGTTCCAAAGCCCAGACTCCTTACAACTTTAATGTCTCCATTAAACTTTGAGTGCCTCTCCTCCAAAACCTTAGTTCCAATCAAAAAATTACTTCCCATTTCAACTTAGTATAGCGCAGTTATTGCGGGCGGGGATTATAATAGTCTCATGACAAACACACCCCTGGCTGAAACTTTGCGCCCCCAAAAACTTTCCGGCTTTATTGGACAGGAACACTTGGCAGGCAAGAACGGTGTTATTACTAAGTTGCTAAGCAACCAAGCAACCAATAACTATTTTCCCTCTCTAATTTTCTGGGGTCCTCCCGGATCGGGAAAAACCACGCTGGCAAGAATTATCGCCAAGGAATTAAAAAGAGATTACTTCGAATTTTCCGCGGTTTCCTCTTCGATTAAAGAAATAGAAAAAATAATGAAGAAAGGCAGTCTATTTCCGCCGGTGGTGGTCATTGACGAAATCCACCGCTACAACAAAGCCCAACAGGCGAAACTTCTTCCTTTTGTCGAAAGAGGAGATATCACTTTAATAGGGGCAACTACGGAAAATCCCTCGTTTGAAGTAATTGCTCCGCTTTTATCAAGAACCAGAGTAATAATTCTAAACCGGCACACAGAAGGCGAACTTAAAAAAATAATCGATAAAGCAACAAAGTATTTAACAATCACCCTTGATAAAAATGCCATGCGGTTTCTGCTTGAATCTGCAAACGGCGACGCCAGAGTTGCATTGACCGTTTTGGAAATTGCAACCAATTTAACCATTAATCATCAACCATTAACCATTGAGGTTATTGAGCAAGCACTTCAACACCGTCAATACACGTTTGATAAAAAAGGCGAGGATTATTTTAACGTCATTTCGGCTTTTATCAAATCCATGCGGGCTAGCGACATTGACGCCGCACTCTATTATTTGGCAAGAATGGTCGAGGGAGGACAGGATCCTTTATATATCGCCAGACGGATGGTCGTTTTTGCGTCGGAAGATGTGGCTTCCCCAACCGCGCTGGTCGTTGCCAACGCCGTTTTTCAGGCCTGCCAGCAAATTGGTTATCCGGAGTGTCAGGAAAACCTGGCTGCAGGAACTGTATATCTGGCTCA
>CAYITS010000004.1:0-20643 GCA_964366385.1 uncultured Gammaproteobacteria bacterium | reverse complement strand
ATGTCAGAATTATACATCTGACAACCTATCGTAATTCAACAACTAGTACAGTAGTGTTTTCTAATTCTTGTAAATTTCAAAGGCTGCATTTCCGTTCAGAAAATTTATTGTTTCAAGTTTATCCCATCCGGGAGGATAATTCCCCGGACTTGTTATTAACAAACATCTTATATCCGACACTTGCCCGTCCGGCGGGCGGGTCTTACATCCCACATCTCCTCCACTTTCCAAGACCATTTTTTTCACCTGCCAGTCATTTACAAAATAAAACTTATCAAACCTGTCTACCCAATACCAATCGCTTTTATTAAATCGAATCAGATTGGAATCATTTCGGTATTTTAAGGGATCCCATGCAAGATAGTACAGGAAAAACTCATGCGGTTCCCCATATTTTTTGGTCACAATAATCTTATCGTATTTCTCATAGTTCCTTTTTGAAAAAGCAACTGCTTCTTTATATCCATATTGCCAGCTCCAAGAATAATTTATCCGGTAATCGGTAAAATAAGCGGTTAAATAATTTTCCAAAAACAAAAAAAGCGCAAGTATGTAACCGGCAGTTATCCACTTATTTTTGATTACCCAACTAAAACCTAAAGCTGTAGCAACCATCGGCATCGGCAGCATAACAATTGATCTAAGGACGTGCGGAGCTTCGCGGGTCAGACTGGAGGCAATTGGTGACAGTAAAAGCCAAATTAAAATTAACCGACAGCTTTTATTTTTGTAATTTTTAATTAAATAAATTAAACCAAGAACAAAAAACGGCAGATTAAGAAAATAGATTAAACCGCGATTCGGGAAACTGAATTGGTAATTAGTCCCCCCTTTGAAAAACATAAATTCCGGAGAAAAATGAGAAAAGTAGTTTTTGGTAAAAACCGCAGCAAAATAAGTTACCTTATTTGATATCAACCTCGGTATTGACCACGGTGCGTTAATCTTAAACCTTAAATCTAAGATCTTGTTTATTGCCCCTTCATCCAATATCGAAACTTTTCCGTAACGGGCTTGACCTGCCGGACTAATAAGTTGATAAAACATGGGAACTAAGAAAAATGCAAAAATCAAAATGCAAAATACAAAATTTTTTTTATGCTTCTTTGCCGGAATGATAAGCCGACCTTTGTAAATAACCGCCAAAATTAGAACAAAAAGCGGAACAAAAATCCTGGCAGAATTGTAAGTCCATAAAGACAGGCCAAATAAAATCGCCGATATGACCAAGTGCTTCGCTTTTTCTAACCCTCTCAAAAAGAAATAGCTCCCGGAAACGATAAAGGTTAGGGCAAGATTCGCTTCAAATGCGCCTCGGGAAAGAAAAAAGCCCCAAGGTTCAATGGCTGCCAGCAGGGAAGAAAATATGGCAACTTTTCTGTTAAACAGCTTTTTGGCCAGAAGATATGTAAACAAAACCGTAAAAACTCCGGCGGTCAGCGAAGGCAAACGGATCGCAAAAGCATTCAGTCCAAAAAGAAACTCCGATAAAACAGTTGTGTAAATATAGACCGGAAGTTTATAGTCGCCGTAAGCTCTGAAAATTGCGGGTAATGTCACTCCCCACTCATCTTCGCCCGTTTTTAATATCGAGTAGGCATTGTACCCATGAGAAATTTCATCCCAGTTTAATGAGGGTGGAACATCCGACAAAAACGCAAATCTAACGGCAATCGCCAAAATAAGGATCAGAAAGAAAACTGTATTTTTAAATTTCATGCTCCCGATCTATTAATTTTGCCACTTTTTCCCCAAGTTCAACTGCGTAATTTGTTCCTCTATCCCAAGGATAAACCTGCTGGATATTTGCCAAGAACAGTCCCCTAACGGGTGTCGCAAATCCGGGTATCTTTTTTGAATAATTTAAAGGAAAGACGGGTTGGGCATATGGAGCTTTAAATACCCGGGAATTTAAAACAAATGATTTATCGAAATTGGAAGATATCTTTTTTAAATACGGGGTAAATATTTCCAACAACTCTTTGCTGCTTTTGTCGAAATAAGAGTGCCCCAAAGGCAAGTAATTACCAACGTATAAAATCGTTTCCCCGCCGTAATTATCTTTATCGACAAGATTTGTATGCTCCATAACGCCCAAAAAAGGAAAGTCCCGGTCTGCAACATTTAACCAATAGGTTCCGTCCGAAAAAAACTTGCAATCTAAAGACAACACCAAATTCACCGCTCCCATAAACTTAAGGTCTGAAAGATTTTTGGGAAGGGTGCAAATCACCCTATCAAAATCAAAAGAGCCGCCCCCGCTTTCAACTATTATCTTTTTACCCTTCTTTTTTATTTCGGTTACCGCTGTATTATAAATGACCCTCCCCCCATTTTTTTCAACCGAATCCGAGAGTTTTTCGGCAAGAGACTGAAAACCGCCCTCGGGATACCCCAAAGAGGAACTTCTTTTTTTTATTCTCGCCCAAAACCAAGAAGCCGGAATATCGCTGCTGTAACTCCCAAACTTCCCCTCAAAAAGCGGTCTCCATAATATTTGCCAAGAAAGTTTTCCCATACTTCTTGTTAAAAACTCCCGGGAAGTTGTTTTTTCCAGCATTCGCCAAAAAGGGGAAATTTTTAAATAAAAAAGGATTACGCCCGTTCTTAACCTGTCCGCAAAAGGAAGGGGTTGAAATTTCAGCAATTGGATCGGGGAATCCAGGCGAAATATCTTTCCGTTTAGATAAGTAGATGTTATCGCTTTTTTATACACAATTTTATGGTCAATATCTCCGGCAATTTTCCTAATTGCCCGGTCCGAAGTAAACAAATGATGGTAATGTTTTTCAAGCCGCCATTTCCATTTATCCGTTTCAAAACCAACGGCTAACCCTCCGGGTCGATCCAAAGACTCAAATATCACTACCCCATGACCCTTCTCTGCCAGCCTTAATCCGGCCGTTAAACCTGTAAAACCCGCTCCGATTATTCCAACTTTCATATTACGATGGATTCCGCAACCGAAATTGCGGCTTTCCCATCCGGGTAATAAATCTCTTTTACAAAAGATGTGTCGTTGGGAAAATCGTCCGGCTTGCCGACAAAGAGAGTTTTTTCGTTATTCTTTTTTGTTTGGTAATGAAGATCCCCAAAAGTATATTTCCCCAATTTATAGCCGTCGAGTTGGTCAAGAAACGGTTTCTTTTCACTTTCGTACCGCAACCAATCTTTCGTTTCTTTTTGATACTCTAGAGGGTCCCACCTATTATAAAAGGCGACAAATATTTGCGGTTCGGATAACGACCGACTAAAGACTATTTCTTTGTAATTACCTTCAATCGGTTTGATAAAATCAATTGCTTCTTTTCGTCCGTAAAGCATTTGATCTGCAACCTGCCGGGGTGAATGATAAATATATTCCTCCCCCAAAAAGGCTATAGACAGAACAAATATGAGGGAGAAAAAAGAGAATAAAATCTTTTTATTCAGCTTTTTATTTAACAATCCAAATAACACCACGGCTCCAAAAGCGGAAAATATTTGTAGCGCCGGCATCATTACCGCCGATCTATTCCCCGCAAAACCGGATCCTTTTGTCAAAGCGGCAGGTATCGGTGAAATTAAAATCCAAAAACACAACAATTTTATCGGCAAGCCATCGGTCAATTTATTCCTTAATGAATACCAAGAGGCAGCAATGAGAAAGGGTAATTCAATTAAATAAAGTACGGCGATACCCGGAACCATTCCATACGTTCCGTTATTTACTCCTCCGGTAAACAAAAATCTTGGCGAAAAATAAGAAAGATAATTTTCAACAAACAACTTGCCGGTATAAGTTATTTTATTGGAAAATGCTCTGGAGACAGAATCCGGCAGGCCCATCAAATCCCCTTCATACCGCCTATCCGCAACTGGCCCCCACCCTCCTGTCGGATTAAATATGGCAATATCGGCAGAACGGGAATTAAAACTGAAGAACTGAAAAACCGAAGGAATTAAGAACAAAAGAAATATCGCGGCCGAAAAATACGCCCGGCGGTTTTTCACAATCTCTTTACGCTTCAAGTACACCAAAAAGAATACCAGCAAAGGTGTGACAAGCCGGGCAGAATGATAAGAATATAAATTCAAAGCAAAAGAAAACGCAGACAAAATAAACCACTTCGGCTTCTGCAAACCTTTAAGAAAGGCAAATATTCCCAAAGGAAGAAATAAAGTAGTTAAATTTGCTTCAAATGCCCCTCTTGACAACTGGATATGCCAAGGACTAATCGCCAGTAGAAAACTCGCGGTCAAGGCTAAATTTTTCTTTTTAAACAATTCAACGACAAAGAAATAAGTAACCAAAACCGCCAAAGCACCCACCAAGGCACTTGGAAGTCTTACGGAAAATTGATTAAGGCCAAATACGGCTATTGATGGGATTGTAAGGTACGTATACAAAGGAAGCTTAAAATCACCAAAAGACCTCAGGGTTATTGGCCATGCTTGCCCCCATTGATCCTTTCCGGTATTAAGTATTGAGTAGGCATCATATCCAAAAGAAGCCTCATCGGCGGTAAAACCCACGGGATATTTATCAATCCAAACAATTCTTAAGACAAAGGCAAGAAACACTATTAGAAGCAATATAAAGCGCTTCATAAGCTAAATTATAACTTATAACCTCATATATAAAAAATTTGTTAAAATAAGTATATTGATAAGACTTAAAAATATTGTTATCGCCTTCGTTCTAATTCTTTGGCCTCTGGATCTGTATCTAAAAAACACTCCACAAAACTATATTGCGTATATTGGCCCGACTTTGATTCTATTAATAAGTTATCTGCTATTTAAGAAAAATAAGATCTACTTCTGGGTTCCATTCTTACTAATCCCTTTCGTATCACCAAAGCTGGCAGTATTACCCCTATCTATTTCTCTTTTTAGTTTATTTTTCAAAAGAAATAGATTTTCGGCCTTATTTATTACAGCCTCTCTTATACTAGGCTTTATTTTTATAAAACCGTTTTGGGGGCAAACTATCTTTAAATTTGACTATGAAGCAAGGCAGCAAGTTATCAGAAATACATATTTATATCCAAACGTCTTTTTAGCCAGGCTTTCTCAAAATAAGACAAAGATAATTTCCGATAAACTAAACAGTAACTTTTTTGCAATCACTGATCCCTCAAATTACTTTTTTGGATTTCACCCCCGGGAGGGGTACATCGAAAATCAAAACTTGGGCAAGTATCTATTCCTTTCCTTGCCGTTTTTATTTCTGGGTCTTTATTATCTTA
The DNA here is from genome assembly GCA_964366385.1 of uncultured Gammaproteobacteria bacterium. Classification (GTDB taxonomy): domain Bacteria; phylum Patescibacteriota; class Microgenomatia; order UBA8517; family UBA8517; genus CAYITS01. Next base: position 15,412 of record CAYITS010000004.1, on the reverse strand, counting down.
AAAACAACAAAAACAAAGGATTCGTTATTCCCGCTCTAATCGGTTCCGTTTTAGTCTTGTCGGTGCTGACAAATTTCGATAGACAAGATTTTGTCCTTTTTGTACCGCTCTCGCTGGTTATTATTGACGGAATAAATATATTCGAAAAAAAATATTCAAAAATATCAAAGTACTATTGGGTAATATTTGTTATTTTCTCTCTACAACAAATTGCCAGACTCTTTGCAGTCAAACTATGAACAAAAAGATTCTACTAATTAACCTTTTTATCCTTTCGCTATCACTGATTTTGGCAATCATCACGAGATTCTATAAGTTGGGTACCGCACCGGCAGGGCTCTATCTGGATGAAGCCGGACAAGGATATAGCGCTTACTCAATCTTAAAAACAGGAAAGGATGAATTTGGCAAAAGCTTTCCCATAGTCTTTAGGTCTTTTACCGATTTTAAAACCCCTGTTTACATTTATTTAGTCGTTCCCTTAATTCCGATATTTGGTCTTAATGCTTTTACGGTAAGGTTTCCTTCTTTTTTCTTCAGCATACTGACCATACCGATTCTTTACCTTTTAATAAACAAACTCACTAAACACAGGTACTTGGCCTCTTTATCGTGCTTGCTGCTGGCAATTTCACCTTGGCACATTCTTTTTGGAAGAACGAATTTTGAAAGCAACGCGGCTTTATTTTTTTATCTAACCGGCCTTTATTTTTTTTATTTGGGGCTGGAAAAACCTAAATGGCTGATTGCCTCCGCCGTTTCTTTTGCCATTGCCATTCCCACTTATCACTCCCAAAGAATTATCACACCCATCACTTTAGTTTTATTATTCATCAGATACAGAAATATTCTAATCTCCAAAAACTACCTCAAAACCGTTATCTTGGGACTTTTAATCGGAATTATTATTTCGCTGCCGACTCTCAGCATTATTAATACACCGGGATTTTTGGCTCGGGCGAAGGGTTTAAACATATTCACTTCAAGGACAAAAGATGCGTCCAGCTTTATTAATAATCCGTTTTTGATAAAAACCAAACAGTTTGCATCTCTTTATATCACCTATCTTACCCCCCGAAATATGTTCCTTCTCGGCGACTACGGTCCGAGAAGTTCATTTCCCGATCTTTCGACCTTTTTTATATGGCAATTCCCGTTTTACATCTACGGCCTATATTTTCTGGTCAAAATTAAAAAAATGAAAGAGCTTAAATTTATTGTCTTTTCCATGTTTCTTATAAGCCCCATTCCGGCTGCGGTAACTGGAGATCCGTATTCAACAATTAGATCGCTGCCCTTGGTAATTCCACAAATAATAATTATTGGCCTGGGAATAATTGAGCTATCTAATCTCTTTAAGAAGCATTATCAAAAATTTGCGATATTGTTTATTGGGCTGATAATAATTTCATTAAGTTTAGCCAAATTGTACAGTTCAATAATTATTTTAAATGAATATTACAGAGGATATTATTGGGATTATGGTTGGGAGCAGGTCGTTAAGACAATAAATAAATTGGATAAAAATCTGCCAATTATTGTCGACAATGCCAGGTTTGAACCCTATATTCAGATTGCTTTTTTTACAAAGTATGATCCTGAATCTTTCCAGAGAGAAAATTATGAAGTCAGGCCCAGCGAATATTATACAAATATGGATCGGGTAAGAGATAAATCTATCGGCAGCATTCAAACAAGACAAATAAATTGGGAAAAGGATTTACTTATAAATCAATATCTAATAGGAGATAGTTTGGCAATATCCGAAAATCAAATAGAAATACATAAACTTTTCTTGGTTTTGGATATTTATTACCCTGACACAACCACTGCCTACAGGATTGTAAAAACCAATCCGGAATATCAACGGTCGTTATCTCCCTGAAAAAAGATAGAAAGCCGGTTCTCCCGAAGGGTAGGCAACCGCCTTAATTAACTTCAAATTTTCGGGAGTTCTTTGTGGTTCCAATATCAGGTTTGCCCCCATCTCCTTTGCTACGGCCAAATAAAGGGTTTTATTGTCAATAATACGTCCCAGCCCATAGATGCCAATATCCGAACCCGGACTGCCAAAATAAAATTTATCTATATGCGACACTTTTCCAAATCCCGCCAGTTCCACATCATTTCCGATTGGGAATTCCTTCTGCCATTTATCCGGAGGGTATTCATACCACCCCGCGAAAAACACCCAAGGCGGCTCATTGGCAGTCGAGATAATCACTTGGTCATAATCTTTGTCGATCGATTTAATCAATTGAATCGACTCCCCAAACCCCGAGTGCCACCAGCGCTCAGACTCCCAGGGATAATGAACATAATAAGCATGTAAGTAATTACCAAATTCCAAAATCCAAATTCCAAACAAACCTAAAATTACAAATTTCCAAAATTTCAAAGGAAACATTTTCAAAATATTCAATACTCCATATGCAATCAAAAAAATCAGTGGCGGAAGAACTAAAATCAAACGCGTTGCGTGTTGCCCGCCATCCCTCGTTATCGCGGCCGGAATTGCTCCTGCCAATATCCAGAATGCCATAAGTATTTTGACTTTTTTATCTTTAAAACCGACAAAAAACAGCGCCAAACCAATAATCAAAGCTAAAGCTTCAATTTTGTAAAATTCCCCGATCCCTATCGAATGCCTTAAATTTATATCTCCCTTAACAAAAAGAAAATCTGTAGAAAAAGCACGAAAGTAATTATCCAAAATATTCTTGCCCCAGAAAGTATATTTATTATGAATTACTCTATCCAACAAAGTTGGGTGAAGACCTTCTCCCAATTCCCCTCTCATTCTGGCGTCATTAAGTCTGGCAGTCCCCACTTCAGTCTCCGTCACCGGATTGGTAAAGACACTGATGTAACCAAACCTCTGGCCACCCCCTCCGAAAAACGTGCTTAAAGCAATCGGAGCACCGACGATGACTAATGCCAAAAAGGAAAATGCCAAATATTTTTTTGATAATTTAAAAATTTCTTTCCACCAAACAAGTAAGAGAAACAGCAAAAGAAGGGGCGTAAAAAGTTTTGCGGTGCTGTATACCCAAGGAGTTAGGGCAAAACAAATTGAACTATGAATTATGAATTTTGAATTATGGAAAGACCTGAAAAAAAAGTACAAACCGAGCAGCAACAAAAATAACAGTAAAGTTACCTCAAAACCGGCTCGGGAATACTGGATATGCCAAGGAGATATCGCCAGTAAAAAACCGGCTATAATTTCTAATGACGAATTTCTAATTTCTAATTTTGAATACAATCGAACTTGACGAACAAACAAGTACATCGCCAACACCCCCAAAATTCCGAATATCGCTGCGGGAAGTCTGACTCCCAGCGGCGTTATTCCAAAGGCGGCAACAGTCGGAACTGCCGAATATAAATACAAAGGGGTTCTCCACTCGGCTAAGGAACGGAAATGAATCGGCATAAAGTTGCCGTAATAGTCTTTCCCTGTTTTTAAAATTGAATACGCCTGATAACCGGCATCCAATTCGTCTCCAAAAAGAGAAACGGGGACAGTAGAGAGTTTGTATAGCCGTAAAAATGACGCAATTAAAAGAATTACTATTAATATCCAATGTTTAGAAACTATTTTTTTAATTTTTCCCATTTTTGTCCGGACCAGATAATCGCATTAATCAAATAATGCCTTAATAAGCCGTGGTAAGTCTTGCTTGAAGGAATAAGTTTCCTCCAACGATTCTCTTCATCGGCCAACTTTTTAAAACTGGCGCCGTGGTAGTGAATAATTTCCGACTCCGGCAAATAGTAAACTTTTAATCCTTTTTTCCATACCTGCCGGCAATAATCAATATCTTCAAAATAAGCAAAGTACCTCTCATCCAACACCCCCACTCTTTTTTTCGCTTCCGGAGTAATCAGGAATGCAGCCCCTGCCACGGAATCGACCTCCTTGGGTTCCTTGCCCTCGGGGGCAAATTTCTCAAACAAGCCTTTTTTGCCCAGCCAATACTCCAGTACCGCATTTTTAATAGTGGGAAAATGAAAACAAGAGGGCTGTAGAGATCCGTCGGCATTATAAAGTTTAGAACCCACAACCCCGGCGTCCGGTGTTTCTTCGACAAACTTAATCAAGTTTTCCAGCGCACCTTTTTTAACTATTGTGTCGCTGTTTAATAAAAGCCGGTATTTCCCTTTTGCAATTTTGAGTCCCTTATTATTTGCCTTTGCATAACCCAAGTTTTTACTATTAAAAACAATTTTTAATTTTAAATTTTCAATTTTCAATTTCTTGAGTGCTTCTACCGATCCGTCGTTTGATCCGTCATCGACAACAATCACTTCAAAAGAAAACGGCAACTCCTGTTTATATATTGACTCGATGCACTCTAAAGTAAGCTTTTTGGTATTTAGGTTGGCAATAACTATCGACAGTTTAATCATTTAAATCTTGAAAAAATAATCTCATCTGAAATGTTGCTTTTCTTCTTCTCTTTGGCTCGAAGTTTAAGCGTCTGCCTCAAGCGGGGCAGTGTCATCAGCAATATCCTTAAGTAACCGGGGTGTTTTATCAATCTGGCAAAAACACCCAGCAAATGTTTTCTAATTAAACCGGAGCTATGAAGATTTTTCCAAATAAATAAAAGCTGATTTCTTTCTCTAATTCTTTCGACGTATTTTTTTGGCAGTTTTTCTATTATCGATTCATGTTTATGCTCAACATGAGAATTCGGATCCCACAATATCTTCCAACCCTGTTTGGCTCCACGGTAGCAAAGATCAATGTCCTCCCAATAAAAAGGTGAAAGAAGTTTTTCATCCATTCCACCCAGCTCTTTCCACATACTTTTCCTGAAAACTCCGCTTCCACCCGATACCCAGAAACTAATGTGGGGTTTGTCTGTTTCCCCACCGGATCCAATTTGGACAAAACCGTCTTTGAAACACCCCTTGGCCCAAGTGTAATTATTTTCGTGCATCGAAACTGCAAAAACGGATTTATCTTCAAAATGGGGAAGAATCGAAACCAGGAAATCTTCACTCGGTAAAACATCCGTATTCAGCAGTACTATTAAATTCCCTTTTGCCATCCTTACTCCGGTATTAACCGCCGCTGAAAAACCTCTGTTTTTGGTGTGTTTAATTAACTTTACCTCAGGATAGTTTTCTTTAATAAACTTGACACTATTATCCCAAGAGCCGTCATCAACAATAATTACTTCTCTAATATTATTTTTAGGGTTATCCCAAGCAGCCAGCAGTTTGGGTAAATTCTTCTCCATGATAGCTCTGCCGTTAAAATTAGGAATCACAATTGAGACTTTCATTTTCTTGCCTTTACCAAGTGTAACATTCCCAAATTAAATTTTTTATCCACTTCAACTTTTAATCCGGCTTGTTTCACAATTTTTGTTAAATAATTATCCCTAAAGGTTTGAATGTGGGTGTCCTTCCAAACCCAGCCGCGGGGATAAAACTTTAACCATAAATACCAAACCAGCTTAAACAAAAAGTTATCAGAAGGAACTAAAAATACTCCATACCCCCCCTTTTTTAGAATTCTGTTGACTCCAGAAAGAACTTTAGCTGGATTTTCGACATGCTCCAAAACTTCAAGAATAAAAACTGCATCAAATGAGTTTGCCTCAAATTCAAGTTTATGAGCGTCTCCAACCATAAACTTCATTTTTACTTGCCCCGCAGCAGCGGGGTGTTTTTTCCAATGTTTATTAGCCCAATCAACCGAACCTTTTAACACTTCCATCCCAATAAGTTTGTTTGCTTTTGACTTATCAAGAATAACTTTTGAAAAAGTCCCGTCTGCGCTACCCACATCAAGAACCTTTCCTCCCACAGACTCAATAACTTTAGAGACTTCAAAAAACCTTCTTTTGTGCCAGAATCTCTGCAGAGGATCTATTTTAATAGATTGAAAATACCAATCGGGGGGAGTTTTTCTGTTGCTCATTTTTCGGCATTCTTTCTCAGTCTCTCTTGAGCAATCAGTTCACCAAAGTACTTTTCTTCCAGCAAGTCCGATACCGAGTTCTCTTCAGCCTTCGTTTCTCCCAAGTACCTTTGAGGAATACCGGCCATGGGCTCTAAAATAAGAAAGTATTTATTTGTTGTTTTTTCTGTCGCCGGTAAACCGGCCAGCTGCCCAATCTGATCCCTCCCGTGCCACTGTGGTACATAGCCGTATTTAGACAGTCCATACCAATTGTAAAGATAGGTCCAAACAATATTTATCCAAAGAGGGGAAGTTAGGGTGTTGATGCTAAAGGGTTTTCCTTCGGCTTTCCCGTAGGTATAGTCTATAAGAGCCAATTGTTTCTGCAACAGCATGTCTTTTTGAATTGCAAAAATGGTAGACCCTTTTGGATTTTCTTTAAAGATCATGGCTAAATTTCCAAAAAGCAAAATTGCCAGAATAAATACGGCAATCGCTTTTTTCCCCGAATTAAACCAAATTGCCAGATAAATTGCGACAATTATCGAAACAGCCGGCCCGATTCCCACCATCAAAAACGGTGTCGAAATACCGCCAACGGTCACTACCGCTAAATGGCTCAACAGCCAAGTGACCAAAAACAACTCGGCGGTTAATATGAATTTCTTTGACTTAATAATTGAAATCAAAATCAGGGTAACCACAAATCCCCCGCCATAGCCGATATTGCCGGGATAGGAATTAAAACTGAAGATTCTACCAATCTGATTAAGGTATAAAACCAAATAATCTCCCAAAGATTTCGCATAAGCCAGGTTTGGTTCCTGAGCAATAAGCAAAGCTTTTATTCCGGAAATTCCTTTAAAACCAAACTTAATTTCGGAAAGTATCATTGTCGATAAAACAGCTAAAAGCGAAAGGCTAAAAGTCAAAAGTTGCTTTTTTGTAATATTTTTTCGTGAAATCCACAGCCAAATAGTAAGAGGAACTAAATGATAGGCCAAAAAGATCTCGGACTGAATCGAAAGGCCTAAACCAATAGCGGCAATAACGGGTGCATAATTTTTCTTCTCTTTTATCCACAACCATAAACCTAAATAAAAAACAGGGATTGTTAAAACACTTGTTGTCGGATTAGAAAGCCAGGTCGCATATTGAGTTGCCTCGAAAGAAACCGCAAACAATAAAGCCGCTAAAAGTCCAACTATCGGCTTTTTAGTTGCCAAGTACCCAAGATAAAATACGACAAAGACTGTGACCGCATTTAACAAGGCTATCCAATACGCTACAACTACCGGGCTCCCTTGTCCCAAAAGATAAGCGGGAGCAAGCAAATAATAATAAAGTACACCGTGATAAAGGCCGGGAGTGGATGCCGGAGGTCCCAAAACCTTTAGATCTCCCTTTAAAATTTGCTGAGAAACATAAGCGTCTCTGGCCTGATCATAACCAAAAGTAAGTGCCAAATCTTTCAAAAATAGCACCCTTAAAACAAAAGCCAAAATAAAAATCCCGAAAAGAAAAATTAAGGTTTTCTTTTCCATAAGCCTAATAGTAGCAAAAGTATTACCAAAGATAAAACGCTAATTTTTAAACCATTATAAAAAGATTCCGGTTTATATTCGAATTTTATTTCGTGTTCGCCTTGGGGAACGGCAATTGCCCGGAAGGCAAAGTCGGCACGATAAATCTTAGTCTCCTTGCCATCAACGTAGGCTTTCCAGCCGGGATAATAGGCGTCGGAGATAAAATACATCTTTTCAACATCTCCGGGATCTTCTTCCAAAATAATTTTCTTGTCAAACGGATATTTCGGATCAAGTAATTTATCCAAAATTTTAATTCCATCTTTTTCTACTTCCCAATCGTAAACCATAAAAGCGCGGGGAAGGGCGGTTTTACTCTCCAGAATTGCCACGGACTTGTCTTCAAAAGCCAGGGTGAACCTTTTCGGATCAAACTTCCCTATGTCTTTTTTGAGAGTTAAATAATATTTGGTATTAACCAAATCCAGAAGGCGGGATGTATAGTTGTCTATTATTCCGTATCTGCCGGCGGGATTTGCCGTACTGCTATTGTTATTAAGTACGGCTATAAACTTAGAAATTAATAATGGCCTCATCGTTTCATAACCCTCCAGAGATTCCACTTTATACGGCATTATTAAATTGACCGGGATAACCCTACTGCCAACTATCCTGAATGGTTTTTGTCGAGAATTTAAAAACTCCAATACGGGGGTAACGGGATAAACAAAACTTTTTGGGGAAAAAGGGGTGAATTTCCAACCAAAGCGAAATATTTCAAAAATCATCAGTACCATCAGCAAATAGATTGCAGCTTTTTTAATTTTACCCCCGCTTCCCGTCAAGAATAACAACAGGCCGGTTGCAATCAGAATACCCAAAGGCAGGACCAGATTCCTAAGTCCGACCAAATACTTCGGGGTTTCCCTTAACAATAGAGTAAACCCGACCATTGTAAGACCGGGGATAAATAAGACCCTGATTATATTTTTTGTTTTAACCTTGTATTTTATGAGTAAATCAAGCCCGAATCCTGCCAGTAGGGCGACACCTAAATTAAAAAGCACTAATGCCCGATGAGCCGATGAAGACCTCATTCCTAAAATATTGTGCTGCCAAAGAAATATTGAAATTACCGTCGGAAAAGACAGCAATAACGCCGCCGCGCAAAGGGACACCAAATACGATATCTCCCTTCTCTTTTTAATTAGAATTATTCCTAATGACGCCAAGACAAAAGCAACTATCCCCACAAACCCGGTGTTGGAGGTATAGTCCTGCGGCCCCCAATAGTTCCGGGTTACATGGCTTCCGAAATAATCAGGGGCAAAAAACGTGATAACTTTTTGCCATGGTAAAAATGCCCATTCGAAAGGATGGGGTTCAGACATCCATTGAGACAGAGAAAGAAGTTCTTTTCCTGTTAATAGTTGTGTCGCCGCTAAACCCAGACCAAGCAAATAAAATAATTGGAGAAGTACCGTTCTAAAAATAATTCTTTTGTATTCAAAGACCCTAAACAAACACAAAACCGCCGCCGCGACAGCGGTATAGATAACGGTTTGGGGGTAACCTGAGAATAATTGGAAAGAAAGAGCGACGGAAACTCCCGCGCCATCCATTATTCTTCCTTTTTTTAACCACCTATCTTGAAAGAAAAGAATCAAAGGGATAAATGAAGCGGCCAGCGTGTGGCCATTCCATTGAGACCAAATAAGGTTATACCCCGAAAAGGCAAAGATTATTCCTCCAATGGCGCTGCTTATTTTAGAAACTCCCCATTCCTTCAATAACAAATAAGCAAAAACGGCTGCCAACAAATGGGCAATAATAATTTGCAGACTCCAGGCCGTTATTTTGTCAAAAAGAAAATACAGAAAAAAGAAAGGCGTAAAAGGCGCCGACTGAAAATTGGCCAAAAGAGGTGCTCCCCCTAAAATGAACCGGTTCCACAAAGGCCATTGTCCGTTTTTCATCAATTCCATCGCGTAAGTTTGCATTGGATAAATAAACGACGGCACATCGGCGATTATCGGATTTTTAACGGGGACTCCCGTCGAATAGCCCCATTTATAATCAAGCCATGGGTAATAAATACCAACGACAAAATCCCCCGGAAACGGAATGAGGCCCTTAATAAAAACTTTCCAGAAGAAAAGGCAAACCGCTATGATAATCAATAAGTAAGGCCCTGCCCGCCGGCGGGCGAGCCAAGCGGTTTTAAAGAAGAGGGACAATTTCGTTTTTAAATTTTTCATATCCATATCTTTTTGAAGCAAGCAAGGCATTATTTGAAAAACTCAACAATTGACCTTTGTCGCCGATCAGCTTTTCGGTAAGAGAAATGAGTTCTTTTTCACTTTCCCAAAGAAATCCCGTCTCGCCATTTTTAACAATTTCCCTAAATCCTCCCGCCTCAAAAACAATGGGCACCGCACCTGCCGCCATTGCCTCAACCGCAGTCATCCCGAAGTGTTCCATCCTTTCCGGATTTTTCTTCTCATCCACCCCAAATCCGGCCGCAGACCAGAATATTTTTGCCTTCCTATAAAGACTTTTAACAATTTTATAATCGGGGCTTTTAATTATCTCAATCGGATAGCTCTCCGCCTCTTTCTCCAACTTTTTTAGATAATCTCCGACTCCAACTTCAACCCCGCCGGCCAGTACCAGCTTCCATCCCTTAATTCCCCCGTGTTTGCTTAATTTTTTAAAAGCTTTTATTAAAATATCCTGCCTCTTTGACTGAACCAGCTGAGAAAACCTGCCTACATATAAAACAATCTTTTCTTTTCTTCCGGGCTTAATTGATTCCGTGTCGACGGGAGGATAGACAACGACGCTTTTTACGCCGTATTCTTCATCGATAATCTTTTTTGTAAATTTCGAATTACAAACAATATTATTGACCCTTATCAGTTTCATTCTGTTGAGTAAACTTCTCCCTTCGACATTGCGAAAGGGAACCTGAAAATGAAGTATATTTTTCCGGGCAAATAAAAGGGGGATCGAGCCATCCGAAACCCAGAAGCAAAGATCATAACCGCTGCCCCTTTTGATATCGCCGACTACCTTTAACCCGTCCGTAGTTATCCCAAACCTTTTTTGAGCATTTGCTTTTATATCCTCGTCATTCCACTGAAGATCAACACTCCAGCCTTGATCCAATAAAACCTTAGCAAAGGACAAAGTATATCTTTCTCCTCCTCCGAGAGTATCCAAATAGGGATTAAATATTGCGGCTTTCATTTATCTGTATTTCCCAAAGTTTGGCATAAGAAATGGACTTGCTAAAGACTTGATAAATTGCATATATCACCCCCTCCACTCCGTCCAAAAAAGCCGTTTGTTTTATCATCCTTAACCAAAACTCTCTTGTCATGGCCGAAAAAAAACGGATTATATTCATCTTTGGGTGGTTTGCCTGATACATTAATTTCGCCTCAATTTCCGACCATTCGTTTGTTTTTGCTACCATGTCGGAAAGGTTATCGTGCTTATTATGTATCAAAGGATTTTTTAAGCGACCCAATTCCCCTTCAAATTCAGGTTCCTCGTGTAAATCCCCTGTCCATTTATTAAACTTGTCTTTTTTAAATAGTCTTTTTACATAATCGGGATATTGCCCGGAATGTTTAAATTCTTTACCAAAGATAAAATTTCTTCTCGGAATCGCATATGCAGAGATACCGGATGCCAGATACTGGATACCGAACAAAATTTCTTTTTTTAGTTCGGGAATCACCTGCTCATCGCTATCAACATATAAAAGCCAATCGCTGTTAGCTTTTTTAGCCCCTAAATTTCTCCAATCGGCAAAACTGCCTTTTAGTTTATCGGTTTCTACCTCAATCACCTCGTCTGCCCAGGCAACGGAATTTAAACATTTTTTTAATAATTCCTGACTATATTTTCCCCCAATTAACACAATCGCTGAAACTTTAATCTTTAACCTTTGACCTTTGACCTTTATTTCCATGAGCCTTTCCCCCATCTACCCAAATAAAAATCGCGTGTCCCGATTTTCTGCCATTTGCGGCCTTTGAGTAATAATTTTATACTTTCCCGAAAAAGAGCAAATTTTGTCCGCAAAGAGGCATATTTCATCCCAAAAATCATTCTATTCCTAGTCAAAAAATAATCATTTAATTCACTTCCTATTCCGGAACTTTGGGCAACTTTATGCCATATCAGAGCCTCGGGGTAATACAGAACCTTCCAGTCTGCCTTTTTCATTCTTTGTGACAAATCGGTGTCTTCGTAATACATAAAGAAATTTTCATCAAAAAGACCGACTTCCTTTAACGCTTTCGCCTTTAAAAGCATACACGCCCCTGCTGCGAAATCGGTTTCTTGAACAGTCTCATATTTACCCGTATCAACCTCGTCCGCGCCCCGGGCGGAACCATAAACGTTTTTCCAGTCGATTTTTCCTCCTGCATACCAAATAACTTTTCCTATGTCTGTTTTGTTGTATCTCTCTTTGTGAAACTCAAAACCTTTAGCAAAGTATATCTTCGGAGAGACGGCTCCGACCTTTTGGTCTTGCTCTAAAACTCCCATCAAACGGACAAGAACATCCTTGTCAAGAAGAGTGTCGTTATTCAATACCATCACATAATCCACCCCCCTATCCAACGCATCCCTTATTCCCGCATTGTTTCCTCCGGCAAAACCCAGATTTGCGCCGGTTTCAATAAATTTGTAACCCATGTTGGGAAGCTTGTGGTTGGAAAGTGCTTCTTCAATCCCGTCTTTTGAACCGTTATCAACGACTATTGTTTCTGCATCCAATCCTTTTGTTTCTAATTTGGAGATGTCGATAAGCTCTTCTTTAGTCAAATTAAGACCGTTAAAGTTAAGAACTATTATCGAAACTTTAGGTTTAACCATGAAAGCTCCTTTCTTATCCACCATTTAACGTCTTTCAATGCCTTATACAATTGGCCTTTAAGCTCTTTTTTGCTGACTTTCTGTTCGTTAAAGCCTTGTTTCTGCCAAATTTTTAGGTACAAAATAAGTTCAGAAAATGCCTGAAGACAAGAAAGGGCAAGTCCATGCACACCGTCTTTATACCCCTCCCCGGCAAAATACCTTCCCAGCAACTCATTTAACGGTTTATCAATTAAATCTTTCCAGGAAAAAACATAACCGCTTTTCATCATTTCCTCGGATTGAACCTGTGAATATCTATTCATTCTCTCCAAATATCCTTCTATTGAAAAATAATTATTATGAATAATTGCGTATTCTTCCTTGTCGGGAAGATCCATTCCTTTCCCTTTTGTCATGGGAACCGAGTGAATTACCTCATTCCAGGAAACGAAGCCTTTCTTGAAAAAGCGGATATTATAATCCGGCCACCAACGGGAATGCTTTATCCACTTTCCGAAAATAATATTTTTCCGAGGTATTCGGTAATAATCGGCGGCGGCCACCCCCGGGGTTATTATTTGTTTTATTTTTTTCGCAAGCACCGGCGGAACTTCTTCATCCGCATCCAGAATAAAAACATAATCTCCTTTTGTCTTCGAGACAGCATAATTCCGGGCGGGCTCGACGCAGCCAACTTTTTTGTAGGAAAAAACCTTAGCTCCGAGTCTTTTGGCCGTCTCTACTGTTCTGTCATCCGACTCCATGTCAACAACCACTATTTCATCGGCAAACCCCCTAACAGAAGCAATCGCCCGCGGCAGGTTCTTTTCCTCATTCAAAGTATTAATCACGACCGATATTTTACTCATAGCTTTGATTTTATCATGCCGATCAGTTTAATACTTTATATATGTCTACTTCTTTATTTTCAAAGATTTTCTTTAGCCCCAACTGTTCTTCACCAAGCCTGAGTTTTTCTCCGGGAAGGGGTGAGAGAAACTTAACCAGATACAAATATTTTATTTTGTTTTTCTCCAAAAACTCTCTTGCTTCTTTTTGATCGACAGTCGAGACAAACCACAAAACCTCTTCCCGTCGGCTTTTCCAATCATACCCGGTTATATCCAAATTAACCTCATCCTCCAGGAACACGGCCTTATTTGAAAAAGCGGATACATAGGCGGAAGACACATATAGATATAAAGGGCGAGGCGGATTTGACTCTGCTTCTTTAGATTTATATTTATCAAACGGATATGTTAAGACCACGCCGTCCGGCTCTTTTGATAAAAAATCTAAAGCCTCTAATTCCTCGTGGGAAACCATTGCCGGCGGACGGGAAGGGAAGTAAACATCACGAAGCGTAAAATAAGTTGTAGGAAGAGTTAACAACACGGTAGCAAGTAGAATGTAGAAAGTAGTACGGGATAGGGTGATACCGGCAAGAATTCCGGAAAATAATAAAGAATAATAAAAAAACTGAATCGTATTCCAGGGGGTGCCTTTTTGCAGAAAAAACATGGGAATTAAAATACCCGCAATTATTACCGAGTAGATAAAAATATCAATTTCCGTAATTTTTCCAATTTTTCTAAAAAGAAAAATTATTCTTGTCCCCATGTTTCCCAGCAAAAATATTAAAAATGCCGCTATATAAGCCGGAATCGCCTTAATCCAGATACCCCCCATCCGGTAATTTGTCATTGCCGAATGGAATTTTAACCACCCCAACCTGTCGGTAAGCCCCATCATTGTTTCCAAAAACCAAAACGGCTGCCAAACCAGCATCGGAACAGAACCTCTATTGAAGGGTAGAAATAAAAGTAACGAAAGAACCAAAGAACCGAAGAATAAATATAAGATATAAGATTTACGATTTATGATTAAAGAAAAAATACCGGAAATAAATAAAGCACCAAGAACTAAAATTCCGGCGTAGGCTTTAATTTGAATTAGTAAGCCAAAACATATAATGCTGAATATTTTTTTATTTTTTAAAAGTAATATTAATCCTAAAAGGATAAATATTAAAGATAATGCAAAAGGGGGATTTACCAAAGTAGATATTGCCTGCTGAGACCAAAAAGTTGATTCACCGCGTCCGATAATCCACGCAAAAGAACCGCCAAAGTAGGTAAAGAAGGTCGCCCAAAAAGCCTTTCGCTTGGACTTTGTCCAGCTCAGGGTAAACCAATATGTCAACAAACCGACCAATAAGGCAAGAATCGGCGGAACTACCTGAAAATACAAATTAAGAGGACTTATTTTTGTCAGCTTATAAATCAACGCAAGAATCAAATCAAACCCGATATGATAATTTTTCAAAACTTCTCCGGCAAAAACAGGAACCTCGAGGGAGGATTTTGCAAGACTATTAATCAGCGCCAAGTGCCAAATTCCGTCATGTCCGTTTGCCCCCCAAAATCCTAGACCAAAAGAATAAACAAGCCCGCTTTTAACCATCGTCAAAGACCAAGAGATGGTTCCCAAGAAAAGTAAGACAATTAGGCTTAAGTTATTTTTTAAGAATACCAAAATAGATTTTTTTAACATCTTCAAATAGGACCTTACCCAAGATAAGATAAAGAGATCCTAGGTAAGTCATTCCCCCAACTAAAATCATAATTACCAAGGTTTTAACTTCATTTATTGGGAAAATACCTCTGAGAATAAAAAGAATTACCCCCATAACCAGAGATGCCAAAAGAGGAACAATAACCGAATGATAGATAGCCCAATTCAACTCCCTTTTAACTATATAAAACACAACTACAGAACTTGAACCGATAAGAAGATAGGAAAAGGCCGCTCCATTAACTCCCAACTTGGAAGAAAGAACCGGAACCAAGGCCCAAGTAAGAACTGTCCACATAATCATTAACTTAAAGGTGGTTTTAATTTTCCCTACAGAATTAAGAAAGTTAGTTAGTTGTGTGGAAGCAGCAGCCCACAAAGAATTTACCGAAAGAAAAATTAACGGAATATATGCAGGAGACCATTTAGCGTACTTCGGAATTATTGTTATCAGTACCGGAAATACAATTACAAGACCCACAAGACTTGGAAAAACAAGTGCACAGATAAAAAATAT
>CAYITS010000003.1:0-20940 GCA_964366385.1 uncultured Gammaproteobacteria bacterium | reverse complement strand
AAGTCTTTGAGTACGCCCCCGATCTGGTCTTTACCTACCCCCGCCAGCTTTCGGTGCGTAAAATGCGTTGGAAGGAAGTGGCGCCGTAGGGACTAAGTTGAATTCTATCCAGTGGAAATTTGACTTACAAAAAGAGTATAATAGCTTGCTTAATAAATCATAGACGTTGACCTTTTATTTTTTCCATGCGTAAATTATTTGTCTTATTTTTGGCTGTGTTTATGGCTGCAGGGCTGTTTCTGCCCGCTTCCGTTCGTGCTCAGGATTCAACCTCGCGGGTTGAATCCCTGGGGCCGTTGGAAGAGCTTCTTTCAACCCAAAATCTGGGCCCCGTTTGGCCTTTAAATCCAATCAAATATGCAATTCGGGGAGCGGTTGAGGCCGGGGTTCCCGCCAACACCATTATTTTGCTTCTGCTTCTGCCGATCGTGGCTTTGGTGATTGCCGTTGCCAGAAATATTATCGGTATCAGGGGTTTCGGAATTTTTCTTCCCGCCTCACTTTCTGTGGTTTTTGTCGTCATCGGACCGATGGTCGGTATCGGTCTGTTTTTGGTTATTGTCGCGGTATCAACGAGCGTCAGGATTATCTTAAGAAAGCTCAAAATAAAACTTCAGTACCTTCCCCGAATGGCCCTTATTCTCTGGGCGGTGGCGATGGGAGTCTTGGCGGTTTTGTTTTTAGCGCCCGTGATTAACTTTCCCCGGCTGGCCAATGTATCCATCTTTGCGGTCTTAATTTTGGTTCTTCTGGCCGAGGATTTTATTCGGGTGCAGTTGGGAAAAAGTGCAAAAACGGCCATCGGAATTACCTCCGAAACATTGGTTCTTTCCCTTATTTCCTATTTATTTCTGACATTAAAGCCTTTGCAGGAGTACGTTCTCCTCAATCCCGAAATTACTCTTCTTGGCGTGGGTTTATCCGACTTTATATTGGCCAAGTATTCGGGGCTGCGTTTAAGAGAAATCTGGAGGTTCCGCAAATTAATTAGAAATTAGGTATTAGAAATTATGAAATTTTCTTCGATTCTTGGCATTAATGCCCGCACTCAGCTCTATTCCAATAAATATAACGGCAAAAGGGGAAAGAATATCGCAAATTCCAAGATTCAAACGGCAAGGATATTAAAAAAAGCGGGAATAGCCCATCCTTTCTTGTACAAAAAGTTTAAGAGCCAATCCGACGCAGATGAATTTAATTGGGAAAGTTTACCCGATTCCTTTGCTCTGAAGCCTTCGCGGGGACTTGGGGGAGAGGGGATAATCGTCGTTAAGAAACGACTTAAATTTACAAATGACACTGCTTGGCTGACAACGCAAAAACAGAAAGTAGCAATAGACGACTTAAAAATGCATACTTTGGATATTTTGGAAGGGGCTTACTCCATGGGAAATGTTCCCGACGTTGCTTTTATTCAGGAATACGTGGGGAGACATAAGGCTTTCAGAAAGTATGCATATAGAGGAACTCCCGACATCAGAATAGTTATTTTTAACAAAGTACCGGTCATGGCTATGATGAGGCTTCCCACTAAAGAATCAGGGGGAAGAGCCAATCTTCATCAGGGAGCAATCGGTGTGGGGATTGATATTGCCACCGGTATCACCACAAAAGCTATTTGGCACGGGGTGCAAATTAGGCTTAAACCCGACACAAACCGTAAATTACACGGAATAAAAATACCCAATTGGGGAAAGGTCTTGGAAACGGCGGTTAAAGCGCAGATGGTTTCCGGCCTGGGGTATTTGGGGGTTGATATTGTTCTTCATCCGGAAAAAGGACCGATGGTCTTGGAGCTCAATGCCCAGCCCGGCCTTCAAATCCAGCTTGCCAACATGGTGGGACTCAAAAAACGCTTGGAGAAAATTGAAGATTTAGAGGTCAGAGACGCCGAACACGGCGTCAAAATCGCCAAAGCTCTTTTTGCCGAGCGGTTTGCGGATAGGGTTAAGGCCGAGGAGGGAATAAAAACAATAAAAGCGGTTGAGGAAATAAAAGTAGTTTCGGTTAAAGGTGAAAAAGTGTCTGTTTTAACCAAGATAGACACGGGAGCTTGGGCATCTTCGATTGATAAAGAATTTGCCGGAGAGTTAGGGTTGTACCGGCCAAGTAAAATTCTTTGGTATAAAAAGGCCAGGAGCGCTTTGGGTCGGGAAAGGCGGCCGGTTATAAATGTCACTTTTTGGTTGGCCGGCCGGAAGGTGGCAACGACGATGACCGTATCCAACCGGAGAAATTTAACTTATAAAGTTAGTATCGGCAGAACCGAACTCGGCGGTTTTTTAGTGAGTGCGGAGGTTCCTAAAATATAAATATGAATATTTTAATTCTTGTCGGCGGAAACAAAAATCATTTGCAGCCTTTCTTGGTCGAAGGCAGAAAATTGGGCCTCAAGGTCGTCTGCGCTTCGTTTTCGGAGCTGAATTATTTTTTAGATTCGACCGGTAAATCTTTTTGTTTAAGGGTTGGCAGAAAAGATTTAAAAAACTTTGACCTTGTTTATACAAGACTTGTTGGCAAAAGATTCGAAGATATTTTAATTGTTGCGGATTACGCTCTCAAAAATAGAATAAAATTAGCGGATACCAAGCTTCCCCTGGCTAAGGGTTTAGAGACTAAACTGTTGTTTGAAGCAGGACTTCCGGTTCCCAAAACCGTTTTTTCTTCTCTCGCCGCTGTTTCGAAAAATTTGGACAAAATTTTGGGTTTCCCGTTTGTTATAAAAAGTACTACCGGTAAACAAGGTCATGGAGTTTGGTCTCCGGAAACCAAGGAAGAGTTGCAAGAGCTGGTTAATAAATTACAGGAGAGAGAATCCCAAGGAGAAAGATTTATTTTTCAAGAGTTTGTAAAAGCGGGAGTACGCATTCGTGTCTTGGTAATCGGTGGAAAAGCAAAAGCGGGACTGGTCAGACCGACCAGATGGTGGAAAAGATTTCGAGACAATAAACCCGAAAAATCTTCATTGAGAAAAGTTCCTTTTAAGTATACCCTCCTTGCCGAAAAGGCAGCTAAGGCTCTGGGGATAGATGTTGCCGGGGTCGATATTCTGGTCGAAGATAAAACCCAAAAGAGGTTTGTCTTGGAGGTAAATTCGGCGCCCCGCTGGGCCTCGATAAAAGCCGATACCGGATTAAATGTTGAAGTGGAAATACTTAAATTTTTGTCAAAATGCTAATGAAAAAAATTTTGGTTTTGGTCGATAAATTGAGTTTAAACAAAAAGAAATTGGCCAGGTATTTAAATAAAAATTCAGGGGGAAAATACAAAACTTACTTAAATACTTTCTCCAATCTTTTTTTTGAAATAAGAACGGGGGCGGTAAAGATTCTGATTAATGGAAAAACTGACCCGGCAAAATTTGACCTGGTTTTTGTAAGAAGATCGGGAAAGTATATACGTTTTATGGGGGCGATCAGCAAATATTTAGATGACAAAAAAGTTGATTTTATTGACCCCGCCTTTAGGGAAATCGGGCTGACCCTGGATAAGGCAACTACATATTTAAGATTGGCGATTAAAGACATGCCGATTCCCGATACGTACTTTTGTTTTCGCGGCGGCGTCGAAAAATTTAAAGAAGATATCGTTAAAAAACTTGGTTTTCCGATGATTGCAAAAGCGGTTTGTTCCCAAAGAAACGAGGCAATCTATGTACTAAAAAATGCCCGTGATTTCGCAAGATTGACGGGCGAGTCGAATAATGAATTTTTGTTTCAGAAATACATCGATATTGAGAAGGAATTTAGACTTTTGGTGATGGGTGAAAAGGTCGCTGTTTTGGAGCGAAAATCCAAAAGAAATTATGATCATTTTAAAGTAGAATATACCGATCCGAATGAACCATCGGTTTTTCTGAAATTAAATAAAGCCTCAAAGCAGATGAAAGACTTGGCCGTAAAATGTACGAAACTGCTTTCTTTGGATGTCGCCGGTATAGATATCTGTGTCGAAAAAGAAACAGGAAAAAACTATGTTTTTGAAGTGAACAGAGGGCCGGGAATAGTTCCCGACTCCAAAAAATCTCCGGAATTAAAAGCTTTTGCGGGTTACTTAAAAAAGAGATTGTTTACTTAAGTTCAACTGTGGCGCCGGCGGCCTTAAGCTTGTCGGCGGCGGCTTTGGCGTCTTCCGCTTTGGTTTCTTTTAATACTTCCGCCGGGGTAGTTTCGGTCATTGTTTTAGCATCCATGAGAGTTAAGTTTTGATTAATCTCTCTCAGGGCTTTAATGACGGCGATTTTGTTTGCTCCCGTTTCGGTCAAGACTACCGTTCGGACTCCACCCCCGTCAGACGGGGCCGCGCTGACGCTTGCTCCTGCTTCTACTGCGGGAATTGCCGTTGTCGCAACGGGTATGGCACTGCTAACACCCAACTTTTCCCGGAGCGCGCTCACCAACTCGGAAAGTTCCAAGACGGAAAGCTCTGATATTTTTTTTACCAAATCATCGGTTTTCTTGTTAGTTTTTTCTGTTTTATTTGTCATGATTACTCACCTCCATTCAAAACGTAAATTAGTTTTTGTATCGGATTTTGTAAAGTACCGACTAAATTCTGAATCGGCGAGGTAAGAGTTCCCAAAAGTTGTCCCAGGAGAATATCCCTGCCCGGCAGGGCGGCCAGTTTTGCCAGAGCCTCCGGATTTTGGAATATTCCTTCTACAATCCCAACTTTCATTTGGGGAACGGCAAATTTTCCCAAAACCTGAATATAGGCAAGAGGGTCTTTTTCGCCGATGATGACAGCCGTTTGACCCGAAAGAACAGAATCAGAGAGGATTTTACTGTCTATTTTGGCCTGCTCACCGGCGCGCTTAAGAAGAGTGTTTTTGACGACTATCATTTTGGCTCCTGTTTCCTGTAATCTTAACTTGAGTTCCTGCTGTGCCTTTACGGAAAGACCGGCGAAGTTGACAAGCACAAAAGACTTTGCCGAGCTGAGCTCGGCGGTTAAATTTTCTACAAAGAAGATTTTTTCTTGTTTTTTCATATTCCTCGATGCGGCTTACTCTCGTGCGCTATAGTGCTGAGCGCAGTCGAAGCACACTTTCTTCGGACAAAAAGTATTTTAGCAAAAAATTACCAGCTTTTGCAAGGGGAGAAATATTTAGGTATTTTTTCCTTGGGTAAGTCTCCCGCGAAGTAGATTTTCTGAAAAACCGCCATCTTTTTCAAATTTTGTGATCATGGCTTTGATCTGTTTATCCAATAAATAGGTTTCGATGTGGATTAGAGTAATAAGCAAGTTTGTCGCGTCTACGGGCGAAGCTGGAAGCTTCGCCCTTTCAATTAAGTTTCCTAAGTCACTTAAGTTTCTTAAGTTACTTAAACGGTAGGCAGTTTCGCGGAAAAGTAAAACGCGCAGGTCGGTTTTGGGATATATCGGAAGATTATGCTGGCGTAAATAGTCTTCATAATCTGCTAACAATTCTTCAAAACTGCCCTTTGAATATCCAAGTAGTTTTATTTCATTTTTCTTGGTGGTATCGCTTTCGCCAACGGCTTCGACGATATTTTGCTTGCCGCTTCTTGCTGCCTGAATCATCTGGTCGTAAGTGCGGGAAAATTTTTCTATATAATGTTTGCAGAACTCAACATTTAGGTCATAGATGATTTCTGCATAGCGGTAGGTAAGAAGGTATTTATATTTTGGCAGAGACATTATAAGACTTTTAGTCTGATTGCTGGGCTCATGGTGGCTTTTATGTAGGCTTTGACTATCTGTTTTGATCCGCTTAAAGAACCCAAAATACTCTCTGCATTTTTAATCAATTCTTCATCCTTTTGACTAACTTTTCCAATAACCGTATGGATTAAAGGTGCTTCTTTTTCGGTCTTTAGGTTGACGGTATTTCCCGAGAATTTTTCAGCTTCTTTGGCGCTTTTTATTAATGTCCCGTTTTTGGGATTTGGCATCAGACCTTTGGGTCCCAGGATTTTGGCAAAGGGAATCAGTTTTGGCATCATTTCGGGGGCGGCCAGTAAAATATCAAAATCAATTTTACCTCCTGCCTGCGCAGACAGGTTTTCAAGTTTTTTGATTGTCGTGTCGGAGGCGATTTCCACTTTTTTTGTCTTTCCGGTTGAGTAGGGAAGTGTAACTTGGGCAGAAATGCCGGTCTTTTTGACCACCAAGTGCAGCTCCATCGTCCCGTCAAATTTTGAGTATGAAGTTTCTTTGACAAGTTTTAGTGCTTCGGGGAGGGAATATATTTTGGATTTGTCTATTTTAGCCTTGACGCTTTGGTATTTCTTGCCTCTTGCTTTCTGTTTTTTGGGTTTTTGCTTAGTATCTTTTTCGCTTAGTATCTTAGTATCTTCTTTCACTTCCTCACTTTCGATCATTTTTATCCGCTGGCCGCCTTTTAGCCCGGCAATGTGGACTTTCTCGGGTCGTTCCTTGGCTTGCCTTTCGCGTTTTTCCTTTAATTTGTCCAAAGAAGATTTTTCGCCTCCTTGAATCTCGCCTATAAATGCGGTTTTTGTTTTACCCATTTGTCTTTACTCCCATTGACCTTGCCGACCCGGCAATAATTTTCTTGGCGGCGTTAAGATCACCGGTATTTAAGTCATCCATTTTGTCTTTGGCAATTTCTTCAACCTGAGCTTTTGAAAGGGTTGCCAATGTTTCTCTTCCCGTTGTTCCGGAACCTTTTTCAATACCGAGCTTCTTTTTAATCATGTCGGATACAGGAGCCTTTTTAGTTATAAATTCGAAAGAACGGTCTTCATAAATGGTAATCACGGCCGGGACGATGTTCCCCTTCATTTCCCTGGTCTTGTCGTTGTAGGCTTTGACAAATTCCATAATGGCAACACCGTGCTGACCTAAGGCCGGGCCCAGGGGTGGAGCAGGAGTAGCCTCTCCCGCAGGAAGATTGACTTTGACGATAGTTTTTATTTTTTTTGCCATATAATAATCTTGTTAAATCTTCTGTATCTGAAGAAAATCAAGTTCTACGGGTGTTTCTCTGCCAAAGATTGAAACCAATACTTTTACTTTTCCTTTTGTCTCGTCCATCTCATGTATTGTTCCCAAAAAATCAGAAAACGGTCCGTCGGAAATTTTAACGGCTTCCCCGACGCTGAACTTTGTCTTATACCTGGGTGCCGGAGAGGAAACGAACTTTTGAATGTTGGCTACTTCCGCATCCGAAAGAGCAGTCGGTTTATTTCCCGTTCCCACAAAGCCGGTAATGCCGGGGGTTGTACGGATTGAAAGCCATGTCGGGTCATCCAATATTATTTTGACCAAAAGATATCCGGGGAAGATTTTCTCCTTGATCGTTGATTTTTTTCCCTGGCGAATAATAATCCTGTCCTGGGTGGGGACCAATAGTTCAAAAACCTTTCCGGTCAAATTCATGGTTTCGACCCTTTGTCTTAAGGTCTCCGAAACTCTGACTTCGTGGCCCGAGGCGGTGTGGACAACATACCATTTGGCCTCCGGATTCTCGGTTTGGCCGATGATTATATGGCCGGGAATTTTCTTTTTCCCCGTACCTCTTTCCTGAACCGTTTGCGTTTGATTAGTATCCATATTATTTTACAATAACCGATTCCAATGACTTGGTAAAAAGAAAATCCAGAACACCGACGAAACCGGCAACGACCGCAGAGATCGCAATGACGATAAGGGTAAGTCTTATGACCTCGTTCCTTTTTGGCCAGGTTACTTTTATAAGCTCCGCCCTGACTTCCGATATAAAAGCTGAAACCTTCTTCACAAGTTGAAATTTTAACAGATTAAATTTTGTACTCAATAGCTTCTTTTCTTTTCCAGTTCTATTTGGTGTTTGATTCTGTATTTTTGTTCTTTTCTTCTTTCCGCGGGCTTTTTATACCTTTCTCTGTCCCTCAATTCCAGTAAAATTCCCTCGTTTAATACCTTTTTCTTGAAGCGGGCAATAAGCCGGTCGTCCGACTCGCCCTGTTTTTTCTTGATGATAAACATAATGTGTCATCGCCCCCTTTTCATAATCCATCACCTAGACGAATATTTTAACATATGTTATTATGTTAGTTAATGGGGAAAAAGAGGGGGAAGAAAAAAGCGCTTATTACCGGAATTACGGGGCAAGACGGTTCGTATTTGGCGGAACTGCTCCTTAAGAAAAATTATGAAGTCTATGGTTTGGTAAGAAGAACCAGCCATTTTTTGTATCCCAATATTTCCCACCTGCAAAGTGAGGTCAATTTGATTCTGGCCGATCTGTTGGATCCGGTTTCCTTAAGAGAATCTCTGCAGAAAGTAAAACCCGATGAAGTTTACAATTTGGCTTCTCAATCGCACCCTTCCGAATCCTTTAAGCAACCCATTCACACGGCCGAGATTACCGGAATAGGGGCGCATCGGGTTTTGGACGCAACCCACGATGTGGTTCCCAAAGCAAAGTTCTACCAAGCTTCCTCAAGTGAAATGTACGGGTGGGTAAAGGAGATTCCCCAAAATGAAGATACTCCTTTTAACCCCGCAAATCCGTACGCCGCGGCAAAACTTTATGCCCACGCAATGACGAAAATATACAGAGCAAGTTATAAGATGTTTGCCTGTGGAGGGATATTGTTTAATCATGAGTCGCCCCGAAGACATTTGGGTTTTGTGACCCAGAAAGTGACTTATTCGGCAGCCTGTATCAAGTTGGGGATTAAAAACTCCGAACATTTAAACGAGGAAGGGGAGCCGATGGTAAAGAATGGAAAGGTGGCCCTGGGAAATCTGGAAGCAAAGCGCGATTGGGGATTTGCCGGAGACCACGTTGAAGCGATGTGGTTGATGCTGCAGCAGGATAAACCTGATGATTTTGTGATTGCAACAGGGGAGACACATACCATACGCGATTTGTGTGTGGAAGCCTTTTCATATCTGGGGCTTGATTGGGAAAAATATGTAGTGGTGGATAAAAGATTTATTAGGCCTACAGAAACAGGTCCTCTGGTCGGGGATGCCTCAAAGGCAAGAAAAGAATTGGGTTGGAAACCAAAGGTAAACTTCAAGAGTTTGATCTCCATGATGGTTGATGCCCATATCGCCAGACTTAAGTAAATGCTTCAGTAAAAAGATTAACGCAGAGAATTGAAGACGATACCCCTACTATTGAGGAATTTGAAAATTTGGAAAAGAAAGTAGTTAAAATCCAAAAACATTTAGCCTCAAACTGATTTTTAAGCAAGGTCGGAAGGAATTGAACCTTCATTAGCGGTTTTGGAGACCGCTGTCCTGCCGTTGAACGACGACCTTATGTTAATAGTGAATTTTTAATAAGTACTGAAATTATACCAGTTTTATCCAAACGGTGCTATAATTCGACGAAAATGGACATACCTATTTTCGGTCTAAATGTCCCTGCCCCGCCGGTTCGTATTAAGAAAGAATTTCTCGAGGAATATATAAAGCTTTATAAAGGCGTAAGAAGCCGGGAAGATACGGTTTCTTGGCGGACTTTAATTGTTACGGTTAAGAAACTGCTCGGTGCATCAAAACTTTCTCGGGCAAAGAAGCTCGTTTTGTTTCTGATAAAAAGAACTTATCTGGAACCATTGCTTTCGGAGATTCTATATGCATTAGGATTAAGGACGCTGAAGGCAAGAAAAAACAAGGATTTGGATTTTCTTCTTCTTAACGGGAGACATTTTCCCGAACCCTTACTTTGGAGTTTGGCGGATTACCTGAAGGAAAAAGGAAAGGGCGTGGCCGTAGTCAACCCGGTTGGGCATTATAATGACGGGCAAACCAGGGTTGTCGGGCCGTCGGTTATTTTTTGCAAGATAAATAAGTTGGTTATTCTTTCTTCAACTCAGACAAAATTGGGGGGAAGCGTTTCCGTATTATCAAATGTTTTAAGGCTGATCAGAAATCTTAAATTGGCGGAGAGGGTTAATGAGGTTGATGTTGTTATTCCCATGTTCGATGGAAGCGGTATTTAACCCAAAACTTCTTTGTTTGCCTGCCGAAGACCTTTTGAAAAAACTTTCAAAGGAGATAAATAAATTACCCAATATCAGATTTTTTTCCCTTGATATCCACAATAGCTTATATCCCAAAAAAATCTTTAATGAGGAAGGTTTTGAATTTGTTTCAATCGATCCCACTCAGGAAATGGTCGGTGAGATAGCAAACTTTCTGTTTAAAAAGCGAATGATAAATATCCCCGTAAAAATTGTTGCTTGCGATACGGGGTCAATTCCCCGAACCGAGAAACTTGCCGAAAAGTTATTAATTTCACCCGACCTGCCTGCCGGCAGGCAGGTAGAAGTCGTTTATATGCAAAAGAAAAGAATTCAAGCCGGCGTTGTTTCTTCGGCGAAAATTGCAAAAATCGAAAAGTGGAAGAAAGAAGGCAAAAAAATAATAAAGTCCACTCTAGGGGTACCTAAAAAATCTTCGCTCAAAGAGACGGTATTGATTTACTCCGACGATATGATTGATACGGGGGGAACCGCGGAAAAGGATATCAATTTTCTTTCCGGAATTTACCCTAACTGCGCAATAAAGATATTTGTGGCCACTCATCCGGTTTTGTCCCGCGGCCATTCAGCGTTCAAAAGAATCGGAGCCGATATTTATTTCGTGGGAAACTCTTTAAATATTGAAGGACTTTCCGAACAAAGCAATGTCCGGTTGGTTGATATGGCCTCGGCAATCTACAGGGCAATTGTAAAATAACTACTCCGGCCGGCAGTCCTCATTTCAATTTTGTGGTTTCTTTATGCAGGGTTTGTTTACGGCAAGTCCGGCAGAATTTGTTGATTTCCAGTTTGGAGCCTTTTTTGCCCTTTGTCTCCATATTAACTTTGTTCCTGGTAGTCACATAATTTTGACTTTTACACTGGGAACAAATCATTCCCACTATTTCCCTTGACCCCTTTTTTGCCATGAGGGTATTGTAACAGATTACCTTTGATTAGTGAATATTGAGCCTGAGAGAGGGATTGAACCTCCGACCCCGTACTTACCAAGTACGTGCTCTACCACTGAGCTACCCAGGCATATCCCATATCGGGAGTGGGGTTTACTTACTGGTGCTGCGAGAAGGATTCGAACCTCCGTAGGCCTTCCGGCCGCCAGATTTACAGTCTGGTGCGATTGTCCACTCCGCCATCGCAGCAATTTTTGCGGGATGCTTTTGTCCACTTCGCCACCATGGCTTATTATTATAGGGTGAGCCGACGACTGGGATTGAACCAGTGACCTTAACTTTACAAAAGTTCTGCTCTACCGCTGAGCTACGTCGGCTAGGGTTACTTGATTATAGCAAATTAGCCCCGCATCGGGAGCTTTGGTCAAATTTCCTGGAAAAACCAAGTGGGTAGGCTGTCATCCTTCGCACAAGGCTATGGACGAACTCCGCCTTCCCTTATTAACAATCCGGTCAGGAAAGTTAAACCGCAGTTCCTTCTACAGGGCCGACTTTATTGTACCAGAAGAAGTCAACCCGGGACAAGGAGGGAGATTAATAGATTAATAACAGGGGAGATGATCAAACTTATAATTGAAATTCCCCGAATCAGAGGGAAGATGAGCATCAGCAGCAGTATGGTGCCGTACTGATTTAAAAACAAATCGACTTTTCCTCCCAATTTATCGGGAAGAAGTCCCACTAAAATTTTTCCGCCGTCTAAAGGGTGAACCGGAATTAAATTAAAGACGGCGATGACGATATTAAATTTAATTAGAATATAAATAAGCTGAGTAAAGTAAATGACCGGTGAGAAGGGGGCTATAACCAGTCTTAAAATTAAAGAGAGAAGCACGGCAAGAATAATATTCGCCAGAGGCCCCGCCAAAGATATTAAGGCCGAGTCTTTTTTAGGATCGGTTAAGTTGTAAGGGTCAACGGGTACCGGTTTGGCCCACCCGAATACAAATGGAGAGCCGATAAAGATGAGAAACAAAGGAATTAGCACCGTGCCGTATAAATCGATATGGGCAATCGGGTTTAGGGTCATTCTGCCGCTTAAGCGGGCCGTAGGATCGCCAAGCCTGTCCGCCATCCAGGCGTGGGCCGCCTCATGAACCGAGATGGCCACAGCAAACGCCAAAATCCAAATAATTATCATGGTCAATGATTAATCCTGCCTGCCGGCAGGTAGGGATTGATGGTTAAATCAATAGATAGTATAATCCTATCCAAATGTCTTACGTTTGTCAAAATTGCGGAAAAAGTACGGTTGTGGGAAGAAGTAAAACCCACAAGCGGGGTGTGGCCGGAAAGAGATGGAGAAAAAGGGCTCAGGCAACCTCCAGAACCTTTAAACCCAATCTGCAAAAATATCAAGGCAGGCTTCTTTGTACCAAGTGCATTAAAAAGTTAAAAGTTAAAAGTCAAAAGTTAAAGCTTGAGTAGGCTTCTTTAAACTGCTTCCAGGACACGGGATTTTTGCCTTGTAGTTGGACAGAGTCAATGATTAATGATTGATGGTTAATGTCTAAGTGGGCCTTTAAAATTTTTATTCTTTTTTTACCCCATTTGTCATTTGTAGATTTGTCTTTTTGTAGATTTATGGTGGTCCATATTCCCGGCCAGGGAGTGTAGGCCCTTAGCTTTCTTTCTATTTCTTGGGGGTTATCTTTTTTAAGGTCAATAAACCCGTTTTCTTTTTTGAGAATTTTGGTATAAGTTGCCTCTTTATGGTTTTGTTCTTTTGGCTTTATTTTCCCTTTTAGATAATTAGGAATCAGGTCAATTAGAACTTGAGCAGATCTTTCAAATAGCCTTTTTCTGACGGTTTCCAGTGTATCCTCAGGCGTTAGTTTATCTTTAAATTGTGTAATTATTGGTCCGTGATCCATTTTACTGTCAAGTTTAATTATGGTGACGCCGATATTTTCGGGTTCTTCAATAATATTTGCTTGGATAGGAGAAGTCCCTCTAAATTTTGGCAGGAGTGAAGGATGAATGTTGAGAATGCCTGATTTAAAATTACTGATTACTGATTCGGGAACAATTCTTCCGTAAGCCGCCAGAACTCCCAGGCCGGCCTTTGGCAATTTATCAAATTCGAAATGGATTGGAATATGTTTTTTGTGAGCCCAAGTGTCAACCGCGGAATAAGTTAACTGTTTTTCTCTTCCAACCGGTCTTGGGGGTTGAGTGACAACGGCAACAATCTCATGATATTGATGAAGTCTTTTCAAAACGGGGACTACATAATCCGGAGTGCCAAAAAAAACAATTTTCATATTAGATCCTTCGACTTCGCTCAGGATGGAATTGTTTCACAATTCCACCTCCTCCCATTCGCCGTTAATAAGCTGATACAGGGTTTTTTTCTGTTTTAACAGACGGTCGATGAATAAGATTCCGTTCAAGTGGTCGATTTCGTGCAAGACAATTTGCGCCGGAAAACCCCGAATGGTTTCAACAACCTCTTTGCCGTTTTCATCAAGATACTTCAGTTTTACATAACCGGCTCTTTTTAACGGTCCGTAGTAATTGGGAAGAGAAAGACACCCCTCAAGCACTCCATGCTTGATGTCTGATGTCTGATGAATTTTCACGATTTCGGGGTTGATGACAACCCTAAAAAAATTTTTGAAATTGGCCACAAAGATTCTGGTGTTTTTTCCGATTTGCGGAGCGGCAAGACCCACACCTTCAGGATCTTTTTGACTCGCCAGAGTGTCTTTTAAATCTGCGATTGTGCTTTTCACTTTATTGTCGACTTTATTAACGGGTTTTGAAATTTTCCTCAACTTTGGATCGCCCGAGCGAAGAATTTTTTGTACCATCTGGCGAAATTATACCACTATTTAAGCTTATTTAGCTCCCCGATGACGATTTTATCGTTGGGGTCGATTTTTTCCAATATATAGATAAGCTGTTCTTTTGCCTCCGGGGTTTTGCCGCTATCAATAAGTGTCAGCGCATAAGCCAGCCGGGCTTCTTTGTAATTGGGTTTTAGGGATATTGTTTTTTGGAAAACGTCAAGAGCGTCATTCACCTGGCCGGTTCTTAAATACATAATGCCCAAGTTGTAGAATATTTTGGCATCGGTAGGTGCTTTGACAGAAGCAAGCAGTAAAGCCTCTATGGCGCTTGTCAGATATTCGGGATTAACTTTTGACAGCTTGTAAAACAAATTGGCACGGTCTCGTAATATATTTACATTCGCGGGGGAAAGCAAGACGGCTTTGTTTGACTGCGCAACGGCAAAATCGGTGAAGCCCTGTGCTTTCTCAGCCAAGCCTGCCGAAATTTGGGATAATTCATTGCGATAGAGAGCCTCTTTTGGAGAGAGTTTAACGGCTTTTTGCAGGTAAACTAAAGCCTCGGGGTATTTTGAAATTGAGTTAAATTGCCTTCCTTTGTTATAGAAAATATCCGAGTACCAATATCTTGCGACAACTATCAATAACCAGCAAACAACCAACAACAAGACGACTATTGCGGCTTTTTGACCATTTGCGAGTTTTTTAAGTTGGAGGTTGTTTGTTGTTTGTTGGTTGTTTGCAAGAGCAGCGGCCATTGCAGGAAAGAGAAAAAACTCAAGCGCAACCGGGACGACGGAAAAGCCGAAGAAGTTGGTGACAAGAATTGAAACATAACCTGCAAATAAAGAATTTCTAATTAACCTAATTTCTAATTGGCCTAAATAATTTTTTGAAATTTGGATTAGCGAGAAAAGAATAACCAGTAAGTAAGAAAAAGCTCCTAAGGTTCCCGTTGTAGCGAGGTAATTCAGGTATTCGTTGTGGGCTTTGTTATAGATAAAATTCCATTCCGAAACAAGATTGTGCGCTGCCGGTCTAAACCGGTAATAGGAGTAGGCAAAAGTTTCCGGTCCGGTACCCAAAATCAGGTTGTGTTTCCAAATATCAATTGCTCCCTGCCAGACAATTTTTCGTATCTCGCCGGATTCGGTACCGCCGGTCTCGAGCGCGGGACCGCTCGGAGATACTTGTGACTGGATACCGGATATTCGAAAAGGGCTGCCAATTACCAAAAATAAAATGGCAAATGACAAATTAAAAATAATAAATTGTTTTAAAAACTCTTTTTTGTATTTAATTAATATAAATCCCCAAAAAATTAAATCAGCAACCGCGAAACCCAAAAGCCCGGATCTGGACTTGGTGTAAAGCAGGGTTAGGAAAAAAATTGATGAGACAACAACCCAAAAGATATAATTTGGAATTTTGAGTTTTGGAAATTGTTTAGAAATGGCGGATAAATCCTTGGACCAGGTTAGTGGTACCAAGGCTACCAACCAGGCCGCCAGCCAGTTTGGCTGGCCCAGAGTGGAAAAAATTCTGTTTTGGACATCCTGAACCCAGATATCCTTATCTATTCCGAAGCGCTCCAAAATTCCGTAAATTGAAACCAAGACGGCAGCGGAGAGCAGATAGCGAATAGCGGATAGCGTTTTAACCCTATCCATGTTGGCAACATATGCCCAATATAACAGCGTATAGCTGATGGTGGACAGTAAACCACCGTGGAAACGCGAGTAATAGCCCAAAAAAGAAGTGCGGGGATCAATTGATGTCAGGGTGGAAAGAATCTGAGACGCCAAAAAGATAAGCAGGGGAATATCTAAGATTGTGCGACGGAAGATTATTTTCTTTTCCTGTATCATTTTTGCGGTCCAGGAAGCGGCAATTAAAAGGGTTAAAATGTAAACCAGAAGCATTTTATTAAATTCAAAGAGTTCGGAAGTATAGGGCCAGAGAATTAAGGGAACAAAGAAAAACAGCAGGTAAAACAGATTTGGGATGAGAATGCTTAGATTCATAGTATATAATTGTATAAGATTTTTTTTGAAATAGGTATGAGATTTTTACCGCTTGATAACTTTTTTGGTTTGTTCTCGCATGACGTGGGGATTGATTTGGGTACGGCAAACACTTTGGTGTGGGTCAGGGGGAAAGGAATTGTGATCAGAGAGCCTTCCGTAGTTGCCAGGAATAAAAAAAGTAAAGAAGTTTTGGCGATAGGTTCGTCCGCGAAAAAAATGTTGGGGAGAACCCCCGCGAGTATCGAGACGATCAGACCTTTAAGAAATGGAGTTATTGCCGATTTTGATGCGGCTACGGCGATGTTGACTTTTTATATAAAAAAGGTGCACGAGTCGGGAGGATATCTGCCAAAAATTCCCCGGCCGAGAGTGGTTGTCGGAATCCCTTCCGGAGTGACCGAAGTTGAAAGAAGGGCGGTTGTCGACGCGGCGGTAGACGCGGGGGCAAGAGAAGCGCATTTAATAGAAGAACCGATGGCCGCTGCAATAGGAGCGGATCTTCCGGTTGAAAACCCGGAAGGTATTTTTATTGTCGATATCGGAGGAGGGACCTCGGAGATGGCCGTTATTTCTTCGGGCGGGATAGTTCTGGGCCGCTCAATCAGAGTGGCGGGTGATGAGATGGACGAGGCGATTGTTTCATATGTCAGGCTTAAGTACTCACTCCTTTTAGGACAGCCGACGGCTGAAAACGTCAAAATAAATATTGGCTCAACCGTTTCCGGGAAAGATAAATTTATGGTCGTCAGGGGCAGGGATTTGGAAAATGGTCTTCCAAAGTCAATCAAGCTTTCAAGTAGTGAAATTAGGGAGGCTTTGTCTGCTATTACCCAAGAAATAATCGGGAACATTGCCGATACTCTGGAAGAAACTCCTCCGGAACTGATATCCGACATCATGGAGAAAGGAATCATGATGGCCGGCGGCGGGTCCCTTTTACCGGGAATCGATAAAGCGGTTTCTGAAGCAACTAAAATGCCCGTTTGGGTTGCCGACGATCCTTTAACTTGTGTCGTCAGAGGCTGCGGAAAGGCACTGGAGAATTGGTAAACACACAAAGCTGGCTTCCCTGGTTTATGAAAGGCTTGCTGGTTTTTGGATTTTTGCTTTTAACGGGCAGGCTGGTCGAACTTCAATTGATTAAAGGGGGTTATTATCGGGGTTTGGCCGAAGGCAACAGAATTCGCAGGGTTGTTATTCCCGCGCCGCGCGGTCTGATTTTGGCCAGGGGGGGAGAAATATTGGTTGGGGAAGAGTTCGCTCATGTATCGGGGTATCTGGGTGAGGCTAGTCCCGAGGAGGTAGGCAAAATAGATCCCCAGTGTTCAGAGAAAGGACCGAGACTTTTGGGTTCCCTGGTGGGAAGAGGGGGGTTGGAAGAGCAATATAATTGTCTTTTATCCGGCATTGATGGGGAGGAGCTTATTGAAGTAGATACTAATGGGGAAAAGGTAAGAATATTGGGCAAGAACGATCCTGTTCCGGGACGAAATATAAAAACTAACATTGATTATAAATTGCAAAAAAAGGCGGCAGAAATAATGGGCGGCAACAAGGGGGCAATAATAGTCTCCGACCCGACGGGAGAAATACTGGTTCTTTTTTCTTCCCCGTCTTTTGATCCAAAAGCAGTGTCGAAAATCTTAAATGATAAAGATTTGCCGCTGTTTAATCGTGCTATTGGCGGTATTTTTCACCCCGGTTCGGTATTTAAACCTCTTGTTGCCATAGCGGCGCTGGAGGAAGGGAAAATAGACAAAAATTATGTCTTTGCGGATCCGGGGATTATTACCGTAAAGACCCTCTATGGCAGTTTCTCATATTCCAACTGGTATTTTAGCCAATACGGGAAGACCGAAGGCGAAATCGGTCTGACAAGAGCCATTGCCAGGTCAACCGACACCTTCTTTTATAAATTGGGAGAGTTGGTAGGGATTGAAAAGTTGGATGAATGGATGGTAAATTTTGGTTTAAATAAACTTACCGGAATTGATATTCCCGGAGAAGTAAAAAGCTTAATTCCCTCACCCGAGTGGAAGCTTAAAGAGAGAGGGGAAAAGTGGTTTTTGGGAAATACTTACCATCTGGCGATAGGGCAGGGTGATTTGGCTTTGACACCCCTGGCGCTGAATAGAATTTTTTCCGCAATAGCATCCGGCGGGAAATTGTGCACACCGCGTATTGTTAATAAAGGAGGTTGGGTAAGATCCGATTGTAAGGATTTGAAAATAAAGAGAGAGAATTTAAATTTGGTAAAGCAGGGAATGGTTGAGGCTTGCGGGTCGGGGGGAACGGGTTATACTTTTTTTGATTGGAATAGTGGTCCCTCGGCTTCGCTCGGGACTATAGCTTGCAAAACGGGTACCGCGGAGACCAATGAGGACGGCAAAACCCATGCTTGGTTTAGCCTCTTTGCCCCGGCCGACTTTCCCGAGATCGTCCTAACCGTTTTGGTGGAGGGGGGAGGAGAGGGATCAAAAGTTGCCGGTCCTTTGGCCAGAGAAATAATGGATTATTGGAATTTACAAAACCGTCCATGAACGAGCTATTTGTCCAAGGGAAAATACTTAAGTCGGACGCAAAAGCCATCGCCGTTGTGGGGTCAAGAAAAATAACTTTGAGGGGGGTTGGGTTAACGAGAAAATTCGTTAGGGCTCTAAGTAAATCCGGGTTGACAATTGTTTCGGGATTGGCAAGGGGAGTTGACTCGGTTGCTCATAAAACCGCGCTGGAGGCGGGGGGAAGAACAATCGCCGTATTGGGGTGTGGTCTGGATATTATTTATCCCTCCGAAAACAAAAAACTGGCGGAAGAAATTGTCAAACACGGAGCTTTGGTTTCACCTTTTCCGTATGGAACCAAGCCGTACCCTAAAAATTTCTTGGCCAGAAACAGGATTATTGCCAATTTCTCGTTGGCGGTATTGGTCATCGAGGGGGAAAGAAGGAGCGGAACGCTTTCAACTGCCGCGTGGGCCGCAAACCAAGGCATAGATGTTTTCGCCATACCGGGATCGGAAGCCACCGATTGGTTAATCGAGCAAGGGGCTTGCATTGCCAGGACTCCGAAAGATATTCTTGATAATATATGAACTTGATAATTGTTGAGTCGCCGACGAAGGCCAGAACTCTGGCCAGGTTTTTGGGGAAGGATTTTTCTATTGAAGCCACCACCGGGCATATCAAAGATTTACCCAAAAGTACGTTGGGAGTGGATATTGAAAACAATTTTAAACCCCTGTTTGAGGCGGTATCAAAAAGAGCGGGAACGATAAAAGTTATTCAAGCTGCCGCAAAAAAGGCGGATAAGATATATCTGGCAACGGATCCGGACCGGGAAGGGGAAGCCATCGCTCAGCACGTTTCTGATGTGCTTCGCTCAAATTTAAAATTGAACCGCATTATTTTTCATGAGATAACTAAGGAGGCAGTAAAAGATGCAATCGCCCACCCTCGGGGTATCGATATCAATCTCGTTAATGCGCAAATCGCAAGAAGGGTCTTAGACCGGTTGGTCGGTTATAAATTATCCCCGCTTTTATGGAGGAAGGTAAGAAGAGGATTGTCGGCAGGAAGAGTCCAGACGGTAACGGTCAGGCTTATAGTTGAGCGTGAGCGGGAAATCGAAGCATTTAGACCGGAAGAATTCTGGGAAATATTTGCAACAGTTAAAAACTCCCGCTTGCGGGTGTTTGTCGTTCAATTGATTTCCACCAAAGGCGGATCGGCCTCTGGCCGAAAACAGGAAATAAAAAATAAAGATCAGGCGGAGAAAATAGTTGCTGATTTAGAAAGAGCTAAATACAAAGTTTTGGATGTCAAAAAACGCGAGGTAAGAAAAAATCCGTATCCGCCATTTACGACATCAACCATGACTCAAGCTGCAGCAAGAATATTTGCTTGGTCTGCAAAAAGGACAATGTCGGTTGCTCAAAGATTGTATGAAGAAGGTTTAATCACCTATCACAGAACCGATTCAACTCATGTTGCCGGTGGGGCGATGGAGCAGGTTCGGAAATTTATTGCGGAGGAATATGGGAAAAATTATCTTCCGGAAAAACCCAGATTTTACAAAACAAAATCAAAATCGGCCCAGGAAGCCCATGAGGCCGTCCGTCCTACGGACGTAAATAAGAATCTCACCGACGAGGTGAAAAAACTTTATGAATTGATTTGGAAAAGATTTGTTGCCTGTCAGATGGCACCGGCCATTTATGATGAGACAGTTATCGATGTCGAAGCCCGTATCACCCGCGAGGTGAAATCTGCAGTTAAGTACTCCTCGGATGGTGGCCGAATGGACTCCTCCGAGGTGTACGTTTTGCGAGCCAGTGGACAGATCATGAAATTTGACGGATGGAGAAAGCTATTTCCCATAGCAGCCTCCTCGCGCGGTGACCGTATGGGCTCCCGCGAGGTGGATGCGTTAGAGGTGGTTTTGCTGCCTGATGTCAAGAAAAACGATCCACTTCAATTAATTAAAGTATTGCCTGAACAGAAATTTACTCAACCACCGCCAAGATATAACGAAGCATCTTTGATTAAAACCTTGGAAAAGCTGGGGATTGGAAGGCCGTCTACTTATGCTCCAATAATTTCAACTGTTCAGATTAGAAATTATGTTGAAAAAGACGAAGGAAAGTTTACCCCGACATTTGTCGGGGTTGCCGTGAATGATTTTTTGGTGGGTAATTTTGCCGATGTCTTTGAATATCAATTTACGGCGGGAATGGAAGAGAATTTGGACGAAATTGCAAACGGAAAAGTTAAGTGGGAGCAGTCGATTTCTTCTTTTTGGAAACCTTTTGAGAAAAAACTCGACGAAGTCGGCAAAAAATCCAAGAGGGTAAAAATCGAAACGGAAAAGTTAGGGAGAGCTTGCCCCGAGTGTAAACGAGGGGATTTGGTAATAAGAATCGGAAGATTTGGAAAGTTTATATCCTGCTCCAATTTTCCCGACTGCAAATATACGGAAAAGTTGATTGAAAAAACAGGCGCTAAATGCCCCGATTGTAAAGACGGCGACGTAATAATCAAAAACAGCAAAAAGGGTAGGAAATTCTTTGGCTGTTCCCGTTATCCGGATTGTAAGTGGGCTTCGTGGAAAAAACCTGGAAAGATTTTAAAACATGAGCAGTGAACGGCTTTTAAGAACAGAAAGTGTTGCCAAAACTCTTCAAGAGTATATTGGTCTTGGCGCTAAA
>CAYITS010000002.1:0-28500 GCA_964366385.1 uncultured Gammaproteobacteria bacterium | reverse complement strand
ATGTTGATTGATAATGCGGAGGTCGTTTTTAAAGCCGGGCATGGGGGCACGGGAATTATTTCCTTCGGTCGGATGGCGCGTTCGGGTCCGGACGGCGGCAACGGCGGCCGCGGCGGAGATCTTTATGTAAAAGCCGCTTCGGACATCACCCTTCTTAATCAATTTAGCCGGAAAACTATTTTTTATGCCGGTAATGGTTTCCCGGGGAAAAAAGGCAGGAAAACCGGACTTAACGGAAAGAATTTGGAAATTCTTTTGCCGGTTGGGACGAGCCTTATCGACAAAGAAACAGGAGAAACTATTTTAGAATTAAATAAAATTGGAGAAAGAAGACTTTTATGTGTTGGGGGTAAAGGCGGTCAGGGAAATTGGGAATTCAGAAGTGCCACCAGACAAGCTCCGGAAATTTTCCAGCCGGGTCTTCCGGGTGAGGAGAAAAAATTAATTTTATCTCTTAAATTGATTGCCGACTTTGGTTTGGTCGGACTTCCCAATGCCGGAAAAAGCAGTTTACTCAATGAGTTAACCAACGCTCAAGCCAAAATCGCGGTTTACCCGTTTACTACCCTTTCCCCTAATCTGGGCGTTCATGAAGGGAAATTTTTGGCCGATATTCCGGGACTAATTGAAGGAGCTTCCGGGGGAAAAGGTTTGGGAATTAAATTTTTGAAACACATAGAAAAAGTGGGCGTGATTTTACACTGCATCTCTTCCGAGTCAAAGCATTTGATCAGGGATTACAAAACAGTCAGGTCCGAAATGGGTAAATTTAACCCGGAACTGCTAAAAAAGACCGAGGTAATTCTTTTGACCAAATCGGATCTTGTTGATGAAAAAACTTTGGAGAAAGACATTAAAAAATTGAAGGCCAAATCAAAGACTGTTTTGGCTGTTTCAATCTATGATTGGGAAAGCCTGGAAAAGCTCAAGAAGTTGATACATTCGAATGGGTTGATTATTGCCTTCTCTCAATAGTATAGGAGGTTGGATGGTAAAGGAAAATAGCCGGAGAATCTTCAACCAGAAATCTTTGAAAATCGATGTAGATGTTTTTACGCGTTTCCTGATCCAGTTCGGTTCTGCCGTCTTCGAGAAGTTTGTCGATTCTGGGATTTAGATAGCGGGAGATATTTGTTGATACCTGACTGGAATGCCAGATTGCATATTGGTCCGGATCTTTGGGGATATCAAAGATGGCCAAATAGGCATCAAAATCGGACGGTATGACAGAAGTCACTTGCAATATGACATCCATCCCGACACTCTCCCAGTCTTTGGCAATTTTCTCTGCCTGATTCAGAAGTATGGGGGTGGTCACCAGTCTGATACTTAAGTCTTGTTTTAGTTCTTTGGGCAGGCCGCCAATGATTTCTTTTGCCTTATCGGGGTTGTAGTCATATGGTTTGACCTGGGGATTATACGCCCAAGAAAGAGGAGAAATAGGGCTGACGGCTCTTGTTGACCCCAATTTGTCTTTATTTATTGCGTAGGACAGGGCTTGTCTGATCGTTTTTTCGGAAAGAAGCCGGCTGTTTGGGGAGGTATTGAAAAATATGGCCACGACC
Source organism: uncultured Gammaproteobacteria bacterium (assembly GCA_964366385.1). Taxonomy (GTDB): domain Bacteria; phylum Patescibacteriota; class Microgenomatia; order UBA8517; family UBA8517; genus CAYITS01. The sequence goes on along the minus strand of CAYITS010000002.1, from coordinate 26,935 downwards.
TCATCTTTATTTGGGCTATTAGTTGCATTTATGGTTTTCCATGAATCAATCGGTGAAGGATTGAATATTCCCTCAAGTTTGTTTACCTGGCCGAGTTTAAAACCTAATTTAGCCCTCTCTTCGGTGGGATAAAATATAAATGTTTTTTTCTGCTTTTGGTCGTTAACAAGGGTAATTCTTTGCACGAAACTGCCCGAAACTGTTATTTTTGCAACTTTCCATGGGCCAAATCCTAAAAAGCCTCTTTTGAAAATGGGTTTGGAGGCTATACCGGGAAAGGGGGAAAAGGAACTTTTTAACCTAAAGACAATTGTTTTGCGGTCCGGTTTTTCTACCGCAACGTCCGAAAAAGTATAAACCAGATCGTCGCTGGTGATTTCTTTCCCGTCCTGCCATTTTACCCCGTCTTTTAAGCGAAAGGTCCAAGTTTTGCCGTCATCACCAGCTGACCAGGATGAAGCAAGTTGGGGTTTAATCAGCCCCGTTGTTTCTGTTTCCGTCAAACCACCGCTGATCAGACTTAAAATTGAGTGGGGTAAATTTGCGGTTGAATATTTTCCGATAACGCCTATTCTTTCCTGCGACCGGGAAGAAAAAAACGGGTAAATAAATTTTAGAGATAAAGAGATTATTATTCCGGCAACTAAGCCAATTAACAAGATACCTTTAAATCTGGATATGAAAGCGATAAGAAATTTATAGTAATAGCGCAGGTTTCGCATAAACGCCATCAAAGCACCAGAGATGCAATTGAAATTAGGACGAACAAACCGGAGGTGATAAAGGTAACTTTGTACAAAAGTTTTTCCAATCCCCTTCGGCTAAAGGACGATTGGGAACCGGCTCCGAAAGAACTACCCAAGCCTTTGCCTTTGGCCTGAATTGTTATCAGAAAAATAAGAATAACCGAAACTATTATTTGTGAAATAAGTAAAACATTCCTCATTAAAGATATTATACTACTTAGTCAGCCAAGTCATAGCGGAAACGAAAAGGGAGAGAATAAAGGAGAAGGCGATAAAAGCGAATACTCCGCCTAATGAGACAGCCGGAATATCAATCCAGGGGGTGGAAAGACCGGCAAAGAAAAATCGGGAAATCATAATCCCCGGCACGACCAGGGTTACCAGATAGAGCGCGATCGCGGAAGATACCCACCTAAATAGACCGAAAGTAATCAGATTAATGGGCAACAAAAGCAGATTTATTATTGGTTTGACAAAAAGAGATACCAGAGTAATTCCGACTCCGGCCAGAAGGAGGCTTTCAATTCCTTTGGCAAAGACCAGTCCTTCGCTTAACCGGCTCACCAGATATAAAGAGACGGTATTTAAGACATAATTTCTGATAATTTTCTTCATTTTTTAATATGAATTAAGTATAACACTCTTTCCGGTTTAATTTTCCCTAATTTGACCAGAAGCAGGAAAGTAATAACGGCAAAAATCAGAAGTATAATTATTAAATTTAGGATAATTACCTCCCTTTTGGCTGTGGGGATGATCAACTTTTCGTCTTTATACAAAACATAAACATTTCCAGGGGTTTGGGCGGCAAAAAAGGAAAAGGGAATGGTGACGCTAAACTCTCTTTGGGCAAAAGGAGGAATCGTACCCATATTTAGATCTTCGGCTTTTTCGTCGTTATCAAATATTGTTTTTATAATCACGTTATATTCGGACTGCGCCCCGGCATTCTCAACGTTGACGGTTACTTTTTGATCGGCAAAAGGTTTATATTTATCTTTTTTGTAGCTGAGGGTAATTTTTGGATTCCTATTTTCGGGTAAACTGCCAAAATTAACAAAGACGTCCTTTTGGGGGTTTGTTCCCAGTTTGTAAGAGCCGGGCGGGTAGGGTTTTAAGGCGTCTATTCCATGAATTACAAAGGTAAAGTGTCTTAAATCCAGTTTATTAAAATAATCAACACCCCCCGTGGTTGAAGCCCAAGTGGGGTCGATCGGTATCCAAGTTTGTTTGGCTTTATCCCAATATTCAGGCCAGGCGTGCAGGACGTCGGCCACAAGAGACAGGGGTTGAATCACCTTATTTTCCGTATAGGCGTAGCCGTTTATCTCTCGCGCAGGTATACCTGCCGCGCGGGCAATGGCAATGAAAAGATCGGTAAATTCCATACAGATGGCATTGTTTGGCGATTCCAGGGCTTTTTTGGCCCCCAAGCGGACGGCGTTGGGTTTGACTCTGTCGTAATCGTATTTCAATTTTGTGGAAACAAAATCGTAAATTTTTTTGGGAGTATTGAGAGTAGAGGCCAACTTTAAGATATCGGGATCTTCAGTTTGCCAATAATCGGAGGGGAGCAGATTTTTAGCCAGCGTTTCGTCCGCCGGTTTGGGGAATTGCCTGGGTCCTGAAAATATTTGGACGCTGCCTTTTACCGTTACATCTATCCTCTCCCGGGGCTTGAGCATAAAAGTTGCCAGCCAATTTCCGTCAGCGTCAATGTTTACGTTCTGCGGTTTGGGATTAATGACTTCATAGTAAACTTTCTGTAAAGAAGTGTCGGGGGGAATGGCAACGTCAACGGCTGCGTTTCCGGATAGAGGATTTTCAAGATGATAGGCAAGATTAAAGGAAAATACCTGAAAGTCTCCGAATCCGGCCGTAATGCCTGTTTTAGAGACCGTTTCTTTTGAGAATACAAAAGTTTTGTATCCGTCCAGATAGCCTCTGTTCACCGGTTGGGGAGACATGTAGGCTTCGGATTTAAATCCATCCGGAACCAATAGACTGACCTGGTAAAATCTATACGAGCTTTTGTCGGAAAGTTTGGGCGCTGAAATTTCCCACACCTCTCCGGTTTTTTGGGCGAGGCCGCTTGCATTATAGGCAATATTAAAGTCCCTCCGATTCCCCTTCCCTACCAGCGGGTCAGGGAAGTTGACATTAATGATGACAGTCTCGTTCCCTACCTCGGTTTGACTGTCCAATTCCCCTTTATCGTCGTAGGCGCGGATATTGTCTGCTTTTATATTTTCCAGCCGCAGTTTATAGGTGGTTGCGTAAAAGTTTGAGAAGACGTTTTCGAGGGTTATGGCGTGGATTACCCGTGTAATTCCCGTTTCCGAAACTTTATATTCAACCGTCGAGTCTATCAGGAATTCGCCTTCCGCCCCGGCGGCGGAAAAACTGAAGAACAAAAGAACCGAAGAAATAAAAAACGCAAAAAACTTTTTAAACACGATGAAGTAATTGTATGTTTAAAGCCCCCGGCTTGGCAATAAGAAGTAAAGAAGTACAGTACACATCGGGTGTGTATTGCTATTGACACATCGGGAAGAAAGGGATATAGAAAGATGTAGTTGACAGTTTCGGGTAATATTCGTAGAGTGAATTATGGCGTTGGTAATTTACAAAAGACAAGCCCAAATTTTAAGCTTTTTGAGGCAAACCATCCGGTCGACAGGTTCCGCTCCCACACTAAAGCAGATTGCCGGCGCGATCGGTGTTTCTTCTCTGGCGACCGTTCATGAACACCTGCAGGTACTCCAGGAAAAAGGTCTTATTAAAAGAAAATCGGGAAAAGTAAGATCAATTGAACTTAAAGAACCAAATATCGATTTTTCCCCTACGGGTATAGATGTTCCCATTTTGGGATACATTGCCGCCGGAGCTCCGATAGAACCCTATACGGACCCCAACGCAACTACCGGGATTCCCTCCAACTTCCTAAGCCAAAAAAAGAATGTCTATGTTCTTCAGGTTCGGGGTGAATCGATGATCGAAGAACAAATCAGAGACGGAGATTTCGTGGTTATCGAACAAACCGAGGAGGCCAGAAACGGCGAAATCGTCGTCGCCCTTTTGGACAACGGCATGGCCACATTAAAAAGATTTTTCCAAGAGACCACAAGAATCAGACTTGAACCGGCCAATGCGGCCATGTCGCCGATTTTTGTCAAAAATGTCCGCATCCAAGGCAAAGTCGTCGGCCTCATTAGAAGATATACAAATTAACCTCAATCGTATAGAATTTATTCATGGCTGAAGTAATTAAGACTGTTGTTGATATTTTTCTTCACCTGGATAAGAACTTGGCTATGGTTATAGCTCAATACGGAAGTGTTACCTATGGGCTTTTGTTTTTGATAATTTTTATGGAAACGGGGTTTGTGGTGACACCATTTTTGCCCGGGGATTCGCTTCTTTTTGCAGCCGGAGCGCTGGCGGTTACTTCGTCTCTAAATATTTACTGGCTTTATTTGCTTTTCTTACTGGCTGCAATTCTGGGCGATACGATTAACTATTGGATTGGGCACTTTATCGGGCCGAAAATTTTTGAGAGGGACACGAAATTAATAAAGAAAGAATATTTGATTCGAACGCAAAAGTTTTATGATAAATACGGCGGTCAGGCGATTGTCTTGGCGAGATTTGTGCCGATTATCAGAACGTTTGCCCCTTTTGTCGCCGGTGTCGCAAAAATGAACTACGGGCATTTTATTGCCTACAATATCGTGGGCGGAATAACATGGGTTTCTTTATTTCTGTGGACGGGATATTTTTTCGGTAATTTACCGGTAGTTAAGGCGAATTTTCATTTCGTAATTCTGGTTATAATTGCAATTTCGATATGCCCGATAATCGTGGAAACATATAGAGCAAAATTCTCTCACAAAAACCCACCCTCCGAGGAGTCCATTCGGCCACCTCGGAGGTGACTGGTTGGTTAAAGTCCTTCAAGAAGGTCTCGGCCGGTCATGGCCGAGGGAGCGGGAATATTAAGTAATTTCAAAACAGTAGGAGCAACATCGGCCAAAATTCCCGACGCAAGCGTATTTGATTTTCCCAAATAATTGTTGCCGATAGCGATAAAAGGAACCGGGTTGGTATTGTGTTCGGTATCGATATCTCCGGTAGTGTTATTTATCATTTCTTCAACGTTTCCGTGGTCGCCGGTAATTAATAATGTTCCGCCCTTGGCCAGGACGGACGTGGCAATTTTACTCACACAGATATCTACAACTTCACAGGCTTTTACCGCCGAACCGATATTGCCGGTGTGTCCGACCATATCGGGATTGGCTAAATTTATTAGAATAAATGATTGTGCAGGCCCGGATCTGATTTGATTTAGGACGCTTTCGGTCAGTTCGTAAGCCGACATTTCCGGTTTTTGATCGTAAGTGGACACATCGGGTGAGGGAATAATAATTCTATCCTCACCCGGGAAGGGCAACTCCCTTAGTCCGTTGAAATAATAAGTTACAAACCTTTCTTTCTCGGATTCGGACACTCTTAATTGTCTGAGATCGGCATCGGATAACACTTTTCCTAACGGAACGGATACGGTTTCCGGTTCAAAAGCGACTTGGACGCCTTCTTTAAGCAACGATTTGCTGTATTCGGTCATGGTGACAACAAATAAGTTGTTGAGTTTTGTTTTTCTGTTAAAAACTTGTTGATATTTTGAGACTCGGGAGAATAAATTTGTTTTTTCATACTTTTCCAGATATGGGTCAAAATCCAAGACCATGCTCTGATCGGAAAAATTTTTGGCTACGAACGCGGCCGTCAATTGCCTTGGCCGGTCAATTCTGAAATTAAAAAAGATGACCGAATCATTATCGGTTATTTTGGCAAGAGGTTTGCCCGTTTGGTCGCAGATCAATGCGGGCTCGATAAATTCATCCGTTTTTCCCATTGAATAAGAAAATTCAATGGCTTCTTCGGGTGTTTTAACCAAATGACCAACCCCTTGAGTTAAAGCCAAATAGGCTTTTTCGGTTCTGTCCCAACGCCGGTCGCGGTCCATAGCCCAGTACCGGCCCATAATTGAGGCTATTTTTCCTACTCCTTCTTTCTCGATAACGGTGCGGATTGATCTGATGTAGTTTTTTGAGGAGGTGGGGGGGGAATCCCTGCCGTCGCTGAAAAGATGCAGGAATAAATTTTGGATTTTATTTATTTTTGCCAACTGAATTATGGCGTACAAATGCTCCAGGTTGGAATGGACGCCGCTGGCTCCGATCAGACCCATGACATGCAGGTTGGAATTATTATTTTTAGCGTGGGTCATGGCTCCGTTTAGGGCTTTATTTGACAAAAATGAACCGTCGGCGATAGACATACTGATGCGGGCGAGGTCTTGATAAACGGTTCTGCCTGCTCCCAGATTTAGATGCCCCGTTTCCGTATTTCCCGCTTCTCCTCTGGGAAGCCCGACACTATCTCCCGAGGCAATCAGTTGGGTATGGGGAAATGATGCCCAATACTTCTTCATGTTGACAATATTTGCCTGAGAAATGGCGTTTCCGGGGCCATCGCATGCCAGTCCCCAACCGTCAAGAACAAGCAAACAGACAAATTTCATAACTCCTTTTCTATCGACAGCAGTCGATTATATTTGGCCACTCTTTCTCCTCTGGCGGGAGCGCCGAATTTAACAAAATCGGCGCCGACGCCGACGGCAAAATCGGCAATGAAAGAATCGTTTGTTTCACCCGAACGGTGACTGACTACCACCTTCCATTTCAAATCCCTGGCCATCTTGATGACCTGAATGGTCTCGATGACTGTTCCTATTTGATTCGGTTTAATGAGGATGGCATTGCAGGCCTTTTCGGCGGCGGCTTTGGCGACTCTTTTGGGATTGGTGGCCAATAAATCATCGCCGACAATTAAGACCTGATTTTCAAAGGCTTCGTTAATTCTTTTCCAACTGTCCCAAGCGTCTTCGGAAAAGGGGTCTTCCAATACCGCCAGGTGATACTGACTGTTCAAAAACTTATAGTATTCAAGAAGGCCGTTATCGTCCAGCGGAGCCGATTTATCCCTGATGGTGTAATTCCCATCTTTGTAAAACGAATCGGCCGCCACATCCAGTCCCAGAAACACGTCTCTGCCCATTGAATAAGGAGTTTCTTTGATCGATTCAAGCAAAAGCTCCAAAGCGTCGGCGTTCGTAAAAAGATTGGGAGCATAGCCTCCCTCATGGCCGACGGAATGGATGGCCCCCCTGCGGATCAGGTTTTCGCCCACGGCGTAATAAATCTCGACGGACATTTGCAGCCCCTCCGAATAATTTTTATTGGTGGCGGGAATGACCAAAAATTCCTGAAAGTCCAAATTTCCGGCGCCGTGTTTACCGCCATTAATCATATTGAGCAGCGGGGTGGGTATTTTTTCTTTGGCCTCCAGTCCCGAATTTTTTGCTATTTCATTGAGCCAATTGTGCAGCGATAAAGAATTTGCCAGCGCGCCCGCTTTGGCAATCGAGGCCGAGACGGATAGAATTGCGTTGGCTCCGTATTTGGCTTTTTTCTCGGTCGCGTCAAGGCCGGTTAGCTTGGCGTCGATGCCTGCCTGATCGGATGGATCCATGCCGATGAGAGCCGGGCCCAATATCATATTTACATTCTCAACCGCTTTTAGAACACCCAATCCTTTATAGCGCCCGATATCCGCGTCTCTCAGTTCCAAAGATTCGTGACTGCCGGTTGATGTTCCGCCCGGGACCGAGGCCACCGCAACGTGGCCGCTATCAAGCAGGCAGGCGGTTTCGATTGTCGGTTTTGCCCTTGAATCCAGTATTTCTCTCGCCCAGATGTGTTTGATTTTGGCCATATATTAATTTAACTTTTCCACCATCTTCGCTTCCGCATTTAATATTACTCCCCTGACTCTATTTATTGCATCCGGATTAACGGACACGCTGGTGATCCCTTTTTTAACCAACAATTCCACCAGACTGTCGTATACAGACACCGATTGGCCGCAGATAGACGAGGTAATATGATGTTTGTTGCATATTTTTATTACCCGCTTAATAGCCCATAATACCGCGGGCGAAAGTTCGTTAAAAGCCTGAGATACTTCGGAGTTATCCCTATCGGTGCCCTCAATGAGCATGGTTAAGTCGTTGGAACCGATTGACACTCCGTCTATGCCCACTTTAATGAAGTCTTTGAGCAGGATTACATTTACCGGAAGCTCTACCATCATCCAAAATTTAAAAGACGGATTTTTAAATAGTCCTTCGGTCGCGACCAATCTTCTCACCCTGGCCAATTCTTCAGGAGACCTGACAAAAGGAATCATTAAATGAAAATTTTCGTGTTTTTCCCTGACCATTTTAATTGCCGCCAGTTCCAAATTGAAAACTTCAGGATCGGATACATATCTGAAGGCACCTCTATATCCAAGCATCGGGTTTGGCTCCTGGGGCTCCCAAAATTTCCCTCCTTCCAGCGACCGGTACTCATTGGTTTTAAAATCCGTTGCCCTGTAAATTATCGGGCGGGGTTTAAAATGTTTACAAAAGGTTGACAAATCATCGGCGAGTCTGGCAATAAATTTGACCTGGGTTTTTCTTTTAATAGCTTCTTTGGGATGAATGCCGATATTTGCCATGATAAATTCAGCCCTCAACAGCCCTACCCCATCGACGTTCAATTTTGAAATCCGCAAGGCCTGCTCGGGTTCGGCCAAGTTGACATATAATTTTGTTGCCGTTTTTATTTTTCTTGCTCGCACTACCTGTTCTACTTGTTTTACTTGTAATACTTTTATTTTTGTCCCCAAGTAGATTTTTCCTTCTTTTCCGTCGACGGTGACGATATTTCCTTCTTTAAGAATCTTGGTCGCATTTTTGGTTCCCACCACGCAAGGAATACCCATTTCTCTGGAGACAATAGCGGCGTGGGAAGTTTGTCCTCCCTGGTCGGTTACTATTGCCGCTGCCTTTTTCATGGCCGGGACATAATCGGGGGAAGTCATGGGAGCGACAAGCACATCGCCCTCTTTTATCTTTGAAATTTCCTTAGGAGATTTGAGAATTTTTACCGGTCCCGTGCCTATTCCGGGCGATGACCCCGCACCGGATAAAATCGGTATTTCTGCTGTTTTAATTTCTAAGTTATTAGTTCTAAGTTTTGAGTTATTAGTTAATGTTGTCACCGGTCTTGTCTGAACGATATAAATTTTGCCTTGTCCGCCGAGCGAGCCTTTTTCTTTGGCCCATTCGATGTCTTGGGGAAAGTAGTAATGTTGATGAAGTTTGTCCGCCAGCCTGGCCAGAGTGACGATATCAGCATCGGAAATCTTTTGAACACCGATAAACTTTTTTGACACTTCTCTTTCTTTAGTTTCCGTTCCCTTTCTGATAAGTTGTACCGATTGGTTGGAAATCTCTTTTGAAAGAATAGAAAAGGTTTCTTTTTGCACAACATAGGTATCGGGAACCACAGAACCCTGAACAATCGTTTCCCCCAATCCCCAAACGGCCTCGATCACAATCCTGTCTTTTTGATTGGATACCGGGTCAATGGAAAACATGACCCCCGAAGACTCGGATTGAACCATTTTTTGAACGATCACGGAAATTTTTTCACTGCCTTGAGGTATCTTATTTTCGCTTCTGTAAAAAATTGCCCTGGGTGTAAAAAGGGAAGCCCAACACTCCCTAACTTTGACAAGCAGGTTGGCTTCGCCTTTGATATTCAGAAAAGTTTCCTGCTGGCCGGCAAAGGAAGCTTTGGGAAGGTCTTCCGCGGTCGCCGAGGATCTCGCAGCCACCAAGGCACTGCCAAACCGACCCGATAAGTGTTTATAGGCTTTAATGATATCTTTGGCAACAATATCGGGGTATTTTCCGGTCAAGATTATTTTTTTAATGTCTTTTGAGGCTTGGTTTAATTGTTCAGGATCGTTGATATCGAGTACTTTTAATATATCCAAGATTCTTCTTTCGGAATTATTATTCTGAATAAACATTTCATAAGCGGGAACGGTAACGGCAAAGCCGTCAGGAACCGGAAATCCGGTCTGAGTCATCTCGCCCAAGTTGGCCCCCTTTCCACCGACCAAAGGAATATCGTTTTTATCAATATCCTTAAAAAAAGCAATCAGGGGAAGGGCAGTCATAAATTAATAGTAAAAGATAAAGGGCAAAAGGTCAATCTTTTGTATGTTCAATTCAACCCGCGAGGTCGACCCGCGAGGTCATTTTCCCAGTGGCTGGCCTAATTTAACTTTAAAGTAATCCACCCAAGGGATTGGAGCGGGATTTTGTTTATAGAGAATTGATAAATAAAAATCTACATAAGTTCCGAATTGGATTAGCTCAAAAACTTGGGCAAGCTTAGTTTCTGCTTTTGCTTCAAAAGAATAACTTTCTATTTTGTTTTTCCAAATAACATCTTCTGTTATTTCAAATCTTTGTCTGATTCTTTCGGGATAAAGAGGTGATTTAATAAGAAAGGCAAACAGATTTGAAGGATTTTTTGAAGGATATTTCAATCCTTCCATAAGATGGTGGTTGAGTTCAGGAATTACAAAATCAGCTGAAAAATTTTTAGTATTCTCATTAAGCTGATTATTAATTGTGTGGGCGGCGCCGATAAGATGTCTGGCCGCCAGAAAAAAAATAATTTTATCTTTCATTCTCAGGGCCGGTTGTTTTGCCTGATCTTTGTCAACAATCGTTTTCATCGCCGAAACAGCTTTTTCGAGATCATCTTTGTCAAAAGAAATTATTCCTGCTTTGGCTGCTAAAACCAGTTGTCCGATAATTGAATAACCGATGGCCATACGCGGCTGATTGGAGGGATTATATTTGGGTTGAATTTGGTAATAGGGAACTTTGTATTCCTGAGCCATTTTTATTAAAGTACCTCCGGCTCCTATTGCCATCCATTTTGCTTTTCGTTTTATGGCTTCTTTTACATTGGCAATCGTTTCTTCCGTTTCGCCCGAATAACTTGAGCAAATCACCAAGGTATCTTCATTTACCCACTCGGGAAGTTGATAATCATTTATTTTAATCAGAGGATATTTTAACGAATCGGCAAAAAGCGATTCAATTACTCTGGCTCCCAAACCGGATCCCCCCATACCGGTCATCACAATATTTTTTATACTTTTATAACTCTCCGGAACGCTGATTTTGGATGCATCTTGCCAGGCATGTAATAACTGATCGGGCAATGCTTCGATTGACCCCAAAACATTTTCTTTATCAATCTTGGCAATTTCTTCTCTACTATCTATTATTCTCATATTAAGATCTGATTAAAGCCAAAACTTCATCTCGTTTTTCTTCCATCAGTTCCTGTGATTTTGCTTCCAGCGTCAGTCTTAAAAGGGATTCCGTGTTTGCAGGTCTGACGCAAAAACGCCAATCGTCGTATTCAATAGCAATCCCGTCCAGTCTTGATTGTTTGGCATCCTTATATTTTTCGGCAATTTCATTTATTTTACCTTCTTTATCTTTAATCTTATTATTTATTTCTCCGGAAATGTAATATTTATTCATAACATCTTTGACAACTTCAGATAATTTACGACCGCTTTCAGAAAGAAATTCCAATATTTGGACTGCAGGTATCATTCCGCAATCCGAATGCCAATAATCTCTATAATAGGTGTGTCCGCTCGATTCTGCCGCAAAAAGAGCGTTATATTTAATCATTGCCTCTTTTATATATGAATGCCCCACCCTTACCAAAACAGGCTCTCCGCCATTTTCGTTTATTGCATCCAATAAAGCCCAGGTGTAACGGGGGTCATAAATTATTTTTTCATTCGGGGATTTCTTGAGCATTTGTTTAATTAGAATCGTGTTTAAATAATAAGGCTCGATAAAAACACCTCCATCAGCGCAGAAAAAAATTCTATCGGAATCCGCATCCCAGGCGATACCCAAATCAGCTTTTGATTCAGCCACCAATTTTATTAATTCATTTCTATTTTCCGGAATAAACGGATCCGGTCTGCCCTTGGGAAAATTGCCATTGGGTTCTGCATTTAATTTGATTAATTGAAGCGGAAGATTGCCAATTTCCACAATTTTTTCAAGGATCAATCCGGCCAAGCCAAAATTTGGATTGATAACAATTTTCAGCGGCTTAATTTTTGTTGTGTTTATCCATGATAAAACCAATTTACAATAATCATTCCAGATATCTAAATTTGTCAGAGAGCCCTTAGCCGCAGCCACAATCGGTTTAAAATTTGAAACATAATCGCGGATATCACCAATACCTGATTCCAATGTCATTGGCACGGGGCCTTTTTTAACCATTTTGAAACCATGCCACTCGGGCGGATTATGAGAAGCCGTTGCTTGGATGCCGCCGTCCGTTTTGTAGTTGCCGACGCCAAAATAAAGCATGTCCGTAGAAATGAGTCCCGCATCGATAACACCGACACCGGCGTCATTTAAACCCCTGATCAGATTATTTTTAAGAACTTTTGAATATAGCCTGACGTCTTCACCCACTAAAACCTCTCCTTGGGGTTTTATGACCGCGGTGTATGCCTGACCAATTTTGTAAGCCAGATTTTCATCCAATTGTCCGGGGTAAATCCCCCTGATATCGTAGGCTTTAAAAATTGATGGATCAATTATCATGATGGGTGAAATTCATTCTAGCTTTGTTAGGAACAAGAAATCAAGAGAGGAAGTTAAATTTGCTTTTGATGTTTTAACTTTAATATCTATTTCGGCCAGTTTATTGATTAAGCGGCTCAATTGATTTGTTGAATAATTACTTGCTTGTTTTTTTAATTTAGAAATCCGCCATGATTGATATAAAAGAGTTTCGGGAGAAACTTGCACCCAATATAAATCTCTGAAGCGCTTTGCCAGCAGAGAAAAAACAAATTCAACCGGTTCCGTCTTTATTACTTCATGGAATAGTCTGATTGAAAAATTGTCGAGAAAATTCCATATTATTTTGGGCAGTTTAAACTCTTCAATTTTCGGATTGGTCAGCGTTTTTAAAAAAGTCTGGGGGATATTCCCTTCGTTGTAAATTACCAGGGTTCCCGGATAGTTATTGAGTTTTGAAATATCTTTTTTGTTTAGCGTTTTGTAATCGCGCAAGACAACAAATCTTTCCCCGGCAAAAAGGCTTTGATTGCCGACCGTCTCATGGTCATAATCACTTATTTCCCAACCTCTTTTTTTGGCTTCCGAAATGAATTTGGAAAGCCTTTCGTAAGATTTGGCGGTAAAGTCACCGTGTAATATTATTAGTTTCATAATCTCTAATCAACCTGGCTACTTTTCCCGAAAACTTTCTTTTACCCCTTCTGATGTGGGGAATAAGACTGCCCGAAAAATTGTTGGGAATGTGAGCCAATTCATGAAGAAGAACCGCGTCCTGCTGTTTTTTGGGCAAGTTGTCAAACTTTTCCGAGATAACTTCGATGATATAGGCCGGACTAAGATTGAGAGTTTCCTGCCAAATTCTGGAAAGCCCCCAAATCCTGGCGCAAGCTCCGGTGTTTGCGTTTTTTGACCTTAAACAATGTATCTCGCCTCCACCGGGCCACTCCAACCTAACGGACCGGCCAATTTGCTTTATTCTTAACTTTATATCAGGAGCTTTTCCCCACCTAATTTGTTTTGTATACTTCTGCTCCCTCTTTAACATCTTTTTCTGTTTTTAAACCTATTACGCTCCCCTTTTTGGCATTTCCCTTCTTCTCGTGTTCAATTTGTATTGAATCTACCGTTTGCTCAAAAAGATCCTCCCCGCCTCTGACAAATTTTATTCTGTCGCCCGTTGAAAGTGACGCATCCAACTCAATTATCGCGACTCCGATTTTGTCGTAATAATGTGTAACTTTTCCAATTTTAAAATCAGCCATTATTCTCACCCCCTTTGCCCTTTAAAGAATGACACAGTGCCACGGCTAAGGCATCCGCCGCATTATCAAAATGGGTCTTTTCCTTGGCTTTGCTTCTGACTTTATTGCCGAGAATCTTCCTGACGGCCTTCTGAATATCTTTCTTTTTAGCTCTACCGTTTCCGGCCACTGTTTTTTTAATTGTCCCCGGAGCATATTCCATCACTTCAATATTGGCCTTTGAGGCGGCCAGCAGCATCACTCCCTGTGCTTGACCAACGGCAATGGCGGTTTTGGCGTTGGCGGCAAAAAATATCTTTTCAATGGCAAATATATCGGGGTGATACTTTTTTATTATTTCTGCCGTTTGTTTAAATATTGATTCCAATCGTTTCTCCGTAAAGCCGTTCTTCTCCGTCTCCAGCAAGCCCCAGCCCACGACCCCGGCTGCGCCGTTATCGACATCGATGATACCGTATCCGGAAGTCGCGGTCCCCGGATCAATACCCAATATTCTCATTTATTTATTATAGCAAGTTGAAAACAAAGAGGCTAGTATTTAACAAAGTAGAGGATCTTTGCTTTTTCTTTCAATTCGGTTATCCACTTGCCGTACTCCTTCTGAAGTTTGCTTTGGATTATTTCGTCTTTATTCCCAACTTTTAGTTCCTCATCCGAAAGAACTATTTTATCTTTAAGGATTTGTTCTATGGTTTTTTGAAGTTTGATTTGTTCGAATAGATCTTTTTTTGTTTGACCCCTGGCGGCCAAGGCATCTTCTAAAGAAGTTCCCTGTTTTTTGACCAATTCCTCGATATTGACAATTTCCAAATTAATTGCATCATTTGAAATATTCACCCTAGATTTTGCGGCTTCTTGACTAATTAGGGATTTTTCTATAAGGGCATCCAGAACCGATTTGCCTCCCTGCTTTTCAAGTTCCTTAATTAAAGAAAGTCTGGAAATTGGTCTATTCCCGACCCAGGCGGCAAACAGCAGTGATCTTCCCAGGTAAAGAGCCGCAATAATTATAAATAAAACAGCTATTTTTACAACTCTTTTGTCTTTTTTAAAATTTTCCGCTGCCTTTGATAGTTTCTTGTAAAGTTTTTTCATCACTTAATAATTTTATTCCTTAAATTTGATCTTGTATATATCTGCTCGATTTCTTTGGGAGAAGAATGCCTGATGTAGTACAGTTTTGAACGCCTGACTCCGCTTGTTCCCCGGCGTATAATTTCTACTTTTTCGATAGCAGGAAGCTCAATCGGAAATATTCTTTCAATTCCGATCTTTTGCTCTCCAATCCTTCTGACGGTAAATGTTTTTCCTTCACCTCGGCCGCTGATTGATATTACTATTCCCTCAAAATAAGCGGACCGTGTCTTTACTCTGACCTTATCGCCGATTCCAAATTTTGTGTCTTTGTGGGTTATGTATAATGCCATACGCTATTGTACATCAGTTTAGCCTGTATCTTCAAGGACAGCGGATATGTTTTTGGCTAAAGTTTCACTCCAGGATATTCTGAAGGGAAGTTTAATCCTTTTACTGCTCTTTTCAAAAACCAGAGTCACACTTTGATTTCCGTAATGGGAAACCAACAACTTCCTTAAATTTTTAAGGTTTTCCGATGATGTTTTTGGGGGGATTTTGATAAATAACTCATCGTTTTTGGATTCATTTGAGCCATTGATTTCTATCGAATCCACCAAAAGCGAAGGTTCGTCATTTCTGGAATCAATTTTTCCCGATACCAGGATAGCTTTTTGATCCGTCCAGTACTCTTTGGTCAATTTAAATATTTTTGGAAAGACTACCAAATCTATGCTTCCGGTTCCGTCTTCAACTTTGACAAACGCCATTTCCAATCCGTTTCTGGTAACGATTACCCTTACTTCTCTTATAACTACAGCCAACCTTACAGATTCGGTAATCGTTTCGAATAAAGAAATTTCCGAAACTTTGTGCGTCGCTTTATGTTCCAGTTTTCTAATAAGCTCCTCCACCGGTTTTGCGGAAAGAGAAAATCCCAAGAGTTGTCTTTCCAAAGATTGAAGCTCGTCGTTCGGGTATTCGTTGATTTCTAATAAAAGATTGCTTTCCGTAAAAGATTTAGCCTTGACTTCTTCACTAAAAAGACCTTGCTGACCCTTCAGGGATTTCGGTTTTGAGACTTTGTTTCTGATTTCGTCAAAAGACGCCAGAAGCGAGGCTCTGTTTCCGTAAGACGATAACGCTCCGACCCTGATAAGGCTTTCCAGGACTTTTTTATTGACCTTCCTGCTGTCAACCCTTGCCAGAAAATCGGCAAAAGAAATAAAACGACCCTTTTCTCTTGCCTCAAGCATCGATTTTATGGCTACGTCCCCCACATTTTTTATGGCGTTTAGTCCGAATCTTATTGCCTGTCCGTTTAGTGAACTTTCATCTTTCTCTATCGTAAAACCTATCTGGGAAAGATTGATGTCCGGAGGCAAAACTTTAATTTTCATTCTCCGGCACTCATTAATGGCCGCGGTAATTTTATCGATATCGTTTGACTCGGCGGTTAAGAGCGCCGTCATATACTCCGCCGGATAATTGGCCTTCATATAAGCCGTCTGATAAGCGATTAATCCGTAACTGGCGGCATGGGCTTTGTTAAACCCGTATGATTGAAAAGGTTCAAAAAGCGCCCAAAGCTTTTCGGCAAATTCGGCCGTCTGCCCGTTATTGACTATTCCCAAAGTAAACTTTTCCTTTTGGGCGGCCATCTCGGCGGGAATTTTCTTTCCCACCGCTTTTCTGAATTTATCCGCCTCTTCCCAGGTATAACCGGCCAGATCCAGGGCGCAAAACAATAAATCATCCTGATAGACAATCAAGCCGTAGCTTTTGCCCAAAAATTTCTTCATTCTGGGATCCAAATAGTTAACCAAGTAACGATCGTTTTTTCTTTTTATGTATTCGGGAATCTGCGACATGGGGCCGGGCCTATATAAAGCCACCATTGCCATTAGGTCTTCGACGCCGGTTGGTTTCAAATCCTTCAAATATTTTGTCATTCCCGAACCGCCCAATTGAAAAACACCCATTGTTTCGCCTCGAGTCAACATCTCAAATGTTTTTTTATCATTAATGGGAATCGACCTGATATCGACGCGGATGTTTTTGGTTTTTTCCACAATCTCAATTGACGATCCTAAAATAGACAAGTTTCTGATACCCAAAATGTCGAATTTAATCAGACCGACGTCTTCGCAGGCATGCATTTCGTATTGGGTAATTATTTTCTCGCCTGAAGGCTCCCTTTGAATCGGGGTAAAATCCGTAAGATCGGTGGGGGAAATTACCACTCCGGCCGCATGAACCGAAATATGGCGCGCGTTTCCTTCGACTTGTTTGGCAAGATCCAGGACGATTTTTGCATCCTTATCTTCGTTATAAAGTCTTTGCAGCTCCGGCGTTGTTTCCAGGGCTTTAACAATCGACATGGGGAAGCCCTGGGAACCCATTGGAATCAGCTTGGAAATCCTGTCGCCTACCGCATAAGGATATCCCAGGACCCTGGCTATATCCCTGACCGATCCTCTGGCCAGCATTCGGCCGAAGGTGCAAATCTGGGCGACCTTATCATAGCCATACTTATCGCAAATATATTTAATGACGTCTTCCCTTCTGTCGTCGGCAACATCAAAATCGATATCGGGGGGAGACGGTCGATAAGGGTTCAAAAATCTCTCAAACGGCAGGTAGTAGGTCAGGGGGTTCACGGTCGTTATCCCCAAAGCATAGGAGACAAGAGAGCCGGCGGCCGAACCCCTGGTGTTGGTGATAACTCCATTTCCGTTTGCCCAATCGACCAAATCGGCCGCAATTAAAAAATAGGTTGAATATCCTTTTTTGGAAATGATGTCTAACTCGTGTTTTAGCCTATCTTTAGCCTCTTTCCCCGCCAACGGTATCTTTTCTTTCAGTCTTTTTTTAGAAAGCTCCTTTAACTGCCTATCGGCTGATGAACCTTTGGAAATGGGAAACTTGGGAAAATACCACTTTCCTAACGTTATTTCCAGCTTGCACTTTTTGGCAATTTCGGCCGTGTTTGCCGCGGCATCGGGAACATCGGGATAAAGATCCGCCATTTCTTGAGGAGATTTGATGTACAGATCGGGGATATCGATATACCTCATCCTATCCAGATCGGAGATATTTTTCCCCGTCGCAACGCAAAGCAATGCGTCTTGAGCGACGGCGTCCTCCTTTTTAATGTAATGGGCATCGTTTGTGGCCACCAGGGGAATTCCCAGCTCCCGGCTTAATTTAATAATACCCTGATTGGCTTTAAGAGTATTTTCATCCTGTTCAATCAAAGATCTTTTAATCCGGGCTTCTTTGGTCAACTTGGCCCACTTGCCGAACTCATGTCTCTGGATTTCCAAATAATAATCTCTCTTAAATACGTCCAGAAACCATTGGGCCGTTTCTTGCGCGGATTTATAGTCATCTTGTATCAATGCCTGACCGATTTCTCCCTTGGGACAGGCGGAGGTGCAAATTAAGCCTTGGGAATATTTTTTTAAAGTCTCCCGATCAAATCTGGGTTTATAATAATAACCGTCAAGATGAGCAACGGAAGTTAACTTCATTAAATTTTTGTAGCCTGCATTATTTTTGGCCAAGAGAATCAGATGATAGTTCTGTCTGTCTTTTATTTTTAGGTCTCCTCTGGTCATATACCCCTCTATTCCGATAATGGGTTTAACATTTTGCTTTATGGCTTCTTTATAAAAATCAATCACTCCATACATTGAACCGTGGTCCGTTATGGCGACAGAATCCATATCCAACTCCTTAACGCGTTTTATAAGTTTTGAAATATTCGAGAGTCCATCCAGAAGAGAATATTCCGTATGAACATGAAGGTGAACAAATTTATTCATTTTTATTCATTATATTATTTTCCTTCCAATTCAACAATTCAACCCGCGAGGTTGACCCGCGAGGTTGAAGGAATCTAAGTAATGTTTTTTTCATCACTTTTATATCACCCCTTCCTTTTAATTTCTTTTGCACTTTACCTATTAAAAATCCTACAACTTGCCCTTTTCCCTGTTGGTAATCTTGAACCGCTTTGGAATTTTCGCAAATAACACCATTAACCGCATCTTCAACCTCGCGGGTTGAAGAATATTCAACCCGGGTTAATTCTACCAGCTTTTTAATCAGCCCTGCCGGTTCGGGAAATCGGTTATCTAATTTCTTGTTTACCATCACATCGGCAATCGTTTTTGCAGAAATGTTATATTTCTTCCCAATCTTTAGGGCTGTTTCAAAATACTTTGAACGTTTCGGGTCCGAAACCAAAATCTCAATATAATCGCTTGGCAGTTGATATTCTTTGACAAATCTCTGTCTCTTGGCGTTGGGTAGTTCGGGAATTTGTAATTTGTAATTTGTAATTTGTAATTGAGTGAAACGGATTGGCGGTATATCCGGTTCGGGAAAATATCTGTAATCCTGTGCTTCTTCTTTTACTCTTTGAGAAAAAGTCTTGCCTGTAGTTTCGTTATAACCCCTTGTTTCTTGTTTTATTTTATCTCCTCTAGTAAGAATGCCTTTTTGTCTTTCGACTTCGGCATCAATTGCTTTTAGTAAAAAGGCAAAAGAGTTAATATTTTTTAACTCGACTTTGTAGTCCGGTAAAGCCACCTCGGAGGAGCCCATACGGTCACCTCCGAGGAGTCCTCCCTGGAGTGAAACATTTGCCTCCAGGCGCATACTTCCTTTTTCCATATCGGCGTTGGATATTCCCAGATAACGGGTAGTCAACTGTACTTCTTTCAAGAAAAAGATCACGTCCTTCCCGCTTCTGAAATCAGGTTCGGTAACCAGTTCCACTAAAGGTACTCCGCTGCGGTTAAAATCAATTAGAGTTGCCTTTTCCTGATGAATAAGCTTGGCCGTATCTTCCTCCAGATGAACTCGGCGAATTCTAATTTTTTGATCATTAATCATTAACCATTGACCATTGACGCAGAGCGGCAGATCGTACTGGGTTATCTGATAACCCTTTGGCAAGTCAGGGTAGAAATAATGTTTTCGGTCAAACTTGGAAAAGTTGTTTATTTCACAGCTGAAGGCTAAACCAAATTTTACGGTCGATAAAATTGCCTCACGGTTTGCAAAAGGAAGCGCCCCGGGCAGGCCCAGGCAAATCGGACAAACCAGGGTATTCGCTTTTTTGCCAAAATGGTCCGACGGACACGAACAAAACATTTTCGATTTTGTCGCCAGCTCAATGTGAACCTCAAGGCCGATAATCGGTGTCAGTTTATTCATATTTTGACGATACAACAAACCCGCTAAAGGCAAAAGCAGCCATAATAAACAGGAAAAACCTGACCCCGAAGATTTCGGTAATTGTCCCCGAAAATATTACAGGTATAACCGATGCGATTACCGCAAGAAACCAAAAGTTTCCAAATACTCTTCCCCGTAATTTATAAGGTGTAATTTCCTGAATGTATGTTTGGGATGGAATTGCGACCCCGACAAAAGACATACCCATAAAAAAGATGACCGCAAAACCGACAATAATCCTGTAAATATAATTCAATTCGGGTATGACAAAAACCAAAGATGCAATAGCTATAGTTAGGATCATTAAAGAGTTCTTTATTATTTTCTTTTTTCTCCATCCGTTTTTAATCAATCTGGGAAGATTGAACGCGCTAATCATCGCTCCCAGCGCGGCGGGAACTACAACAAACACCCCTGCCGCGTTAAGATTGATGCTGAATATCTCTTTGGCGATAACGGGAAATGAAACGATAACAATAGATAAAGCTGCCTGAAAACCCAAAAGCAGTAAAAACGGAGCCAAGAGCCTTCTTTTGTCCTTGATAAATCGGTAGCCTTCCAGGGTATTATCCAAAAAACCTTTGATGGCCAGAATCATATCCATCGGAATTTTAAGTTTTGATTTGAGTTCCGGCAAAAAGGAAACACTGATAAAAGCAAGGAATAGAAATGATGCACACAGATAAAGGGTATTATTAAATCCCAAGAAATGATTTAACAGCCCCGCCACCCCAAAGCCAAAAACAATTGAGGCTTGCTGGGTGATAAAAGTAAGCCCGTTTCCCTTGGTAAGGTCACTTTTTTTTAATACCGAAGGGATGGTCGAAGCTTCAGCCGGAACATAAAATTGATTTAAGAGAGAATAAATAAACACAACTTCGTATAAGATAAAAATTGTTGTCCCGTTCGCGAGAGCCAAAAGTAATATTGTTACCGCCTGTAAGATATTGGTTATCATTAATACTTTTCTTTTATCCACCATATCCACAAAAGTGGAGGCAACGGGGCCAATCAGAATTGCGGGCAGGGCGTATGTGACCCAAAGAAGCGAGACAGAAATTGCGGAACCGGTTTGACCGAAAAGTTTTATCAGAAGAATGAAGTTAATAATATTTATGGCCAGTTGAGACAATATCTGAGAAGTCCATATGTAGACAAAATTGTGATTTCTTAATACCGATCTGTATTCTTCAGCCATACAGCCTAGAGATTAGCCACTTTTGCTTTATAACTTGTTGCTTCTTCAAAAAGTTTTGCCAAGGCAAATAAAGTATATTCCGAAAATCTGGACCCCATCAGTTGAAAGCCCAAGGGTAATTTTTCTTTACTGAAGCCGAAAGGGACGGCTAAAGCCGGGGTTCCGGAGAGATTTGCCGTGGCGGCAAAAATGTCGGTCAAATACATCTTTAAAGGGTCGTCAACTTTCTCTCCAATTTTAAAAGGAGGTGTAGGAGCAACGGGGGCAATTATCGCGTCAACCTGATCGAAAACTTTATTTAGATCATCAATTATCTTTGAGCGAACTTTCATTGCCTTGAGGTAATAGGCGTCATAATATCCTGAAGATAAAACGTAAGTCCCCAGCATGATCCTTCTTTTGGCTTCTTCGCCAAACAAGTTTCTCGATTCGCCATATCTTATTCCGTCGTAGCGGCTCAGGTTGGAGGAGACTTCCGCAGGCTGGATGATGTAATAAACAGAAATCGCATACTTTGTATAAGGCAGAGATATTTCCCTAAATTCAATGCCGGCCTTTTTAAAAATCTCAATTGCTCTTTGAATATTTTTATTAATCTCGCCATCAACGCCATTGGCAAAAAAATCTCCGGGAATTCCTATTCTTATCCTTGCTTTCGGGCTTTCTTTTTTCCTTTCAGCCAAGGTCGAATCTTTAAAGTCAGCCCCTTTGGTTATTTGAAAAACTTTCTCCATATCCTCTGCGCATCTTCCTAAATGTCCAACCGTATCCAGTGAGGACGCCATGGCCACAACTCCGTATCTGGATACCGCGCCATAAGTAGGTTTAAGGCCGTAAGAATAAGAATAATTGGCAGGAAGCCTGATTGATCCGCAGGTATCCGTACCGGTGGCTATCAAGGAAAAATTCGCCGCCAGCGCAGCCCCCGAACCGCTCGAAGACCCTCCCGGAACATATTCTTTATGCCAAGGGTTTTTGGTAGGACCATAATCCGAATTTTCACCCGATGAGCCGTGCGCCCAGGCATCGCAATTGGTTTTTCCAAGCACAATACAGCCCGCCTTTTCCAATTTTTCAACCACCGTTGCCGAATAAGGAGGAATATAAGACTCCAAAACTTTAGAGCCCGCCGTAGTTCTTACGCCTTTGGTCAAAAAGAGATCTTTATGGGCAACCGTTACACCCAAAAGCGGATAGTCTGCAAAGGCTTTGTTTCCATAATCGCAAATTAATCTGTCGGCCTTTTTTGCCTGCGTATATGCAACTTCTTGGGTTACGGTTAAGAAAATATTTAATTTTTTATTATATTTATTGATTCTTGTCAGGTAAGAATCAATTAACTCAACCGCGGAAAACTTTTTACCGATAAGACCTTCCTGCGTTTCTTTAATTGTTAGTGGTAATTGGAAATTTGTCATTTGTTTATTTGCTTATTTGTTTATTAATACGGCGTCGACAACAAAATAACCGTCCTGACTCAAGCAATTTGAAGGTTTGATTTCATCTACTCTGAGTACATTTTCCAAACCGGTTGTCTGACTTGTAGGTCGAAGATCAGATGTCTCAACTTCCTCAAGTTGACTAATATAATCAACGATTTTTGCAAGCTGTTTTTGAAATTTATCGGTTTCACCGGCCGTCAGGGTCAGCTTTGCCAGCTTGGCCACACGCTCGACATCGGTTTTGCTTAACTTGGCCATTTCACAAATATCATATCATACTCTGAAGGGCTTTTATGCGCTCGTTTAGCGGCGGATGGGTATTAAAAAGACCGGCGAAGCGGCCTACCGCCCCTTTGATATTTCCTTTAAAAGGGCTAATAATATACAGATGCGCGGTTGCTTTATTGGCTACCTCGAGCACTTCATTGTCGGCAGAAATCTTTTCCAAAGCCGATATCAGTCCCTGCGGCTGTTTGGTAATAGACACACTTCCCGCATCCGCCAGAAATTCTCTTCTTCTGGAAACGGCGAGTTGAATAAGCCGGGCAATAATGGGTGAAAGGAGCGCAAATACCAGTCCTAAAATAAGAACTACCGCGCCCAATTGACCCCTATCGTTATTCGACTTTCTCCCGTACCAGCTTATTCTTAAAAACCAATCGCCAAGCAGGGCAACAATGCCCACCAAGACCGCTACAACCGACATCAGCCTGGTATCGTAGTTTCTAATATGGGTAAGTTCATGAGAGATTACGCCTTCAAGTTCCGTACGGGTTAGTTTATTTAGTAACCCGCTGGTCGCACAAACTACGGCATGTTCAGGGTCTCTTCCGGTCGCAAAAGCGTTTGGCGCCGAGTCCTCAATCACATAAAGTTTCGGCTTCCGGATTCCTGAAGCAATGGCTAAATTTTCGCAAACCGTATAAAAGTTAAAATCCTTCTTTCTGTCCGCTTGCCTGGCCTTGGAAATTGAAAGGACAATTCGGTCGCTGTAATAATAGCCGACAAAACTTGAGATACCCGAAATAATTAAGGCAAACCCCGCTATACCCAACCCGCCAAACTCATAACCTAAATATAATGATGAAGCTCTGGCAATGATGTAGATTGCAAAAGTCGTAAACAGCAAAAATAAAGCCACAACAACCGCGCTTTTTATTTTGTTTACTCTCTCCGCCTCATAGATATTTACCACGATGATTATTTCAGATCCACCTTCGGCGACTCGGTCTCCTTTCTGGATACTTCAACATGTTCTCCTTTTTCCGGAGTAATTAAGCCCGGAAGCTCGGCAAATTTAAACATTTCGGCAACCAAGCTTGACGGAAAAGCCACCCTTTTAACATTAAAATCGGCGGTGAGGTCGATTACCAATCGTCTGGCATACATTATTTTGTCGGCGGTATCTCTTAATTCATCCATCAATTTTTCAATAACGCCGGCCGCTTTTAATTCCGGATTTGATTCCACCACTATTTGGATTTTTGGCAATACCTGAGAAAGCATGCTCCCCGCGTCAGCCATTTCCTGCGCATTATTGGATTTAACCGCATTGGAAATTGCCTTTCTGGCCTCGGTCAAAGCTTCAAATATTCCCGTTTCGTGCTTTAGATAGGACCTTGCCGATTCTTCCAAATTGGGAATAAGATCAAATTGTCTTTTCAGTTGATTGCCAATCTCCTGAACGGAAGCCTTAATTCTGGCCTGACTGCTTACAAAAAAGTTATAAGCAGAAATCGCCCACAAAACCAAAACCAATAAAATTCCTATTATTATGTAAATCATTTTTTAATCACCACCTTTTCGAAATCTTCTAAACTTAGACAGTTTATTATATCACTTTTTTTCGCCCAACCGCGTCTGGCGACCGCAACCCCATACTCCATATTGTCCATCATATCTACATGGTGACTGTCCGTACCCAAGGTCATTTTGATTCCCCCTTTAACCGCTTCCCTGACCAAAAAATCCGGCAGGTCAAGACGCATTGGATCGGCATTTATTTCCAGCCACTTGTTGTTTTTTTTGCAAAACTCAAAGATTTCAGGCCAATCAAGCTCAATTCCCTCTCTTTCGTTTATTTTTCTGGCTGTCGGGTGAGCAAATATTTTTACTTTAGGATGAGACAAAGCAGAAAGAACCCGCTTTGTCATTTCATCTTTAGAACTGCTAAAACTTGAGTGTATAGAAACAAGGGCAAAATCCAAAGTATCTAAGCCCTTTTCGGAAACAGCCAGCTCTCCATCCGGCATGATGTCAATCTCAAGGCTATTGAACACTTTTGTTACTCTCGAGTAATTAAGTTGCTCTACTTTTTCACGCTTTCTTTTCAGTATTTCCACGATCTGCTTTTCCGAATGTTTGCTTTTACTGGGATTATGTTCCGTAAAAGCAAGATATTCGTATTTAAGCCGGCCTGCTTTTTTAATTATCTCTTCCATCGAAGATGCGCCCAAATCGTGACTTGTTTCAATATCAAAGTCGGAATGAACCTGTAAATCCGATTTTATATCGGATAATTCAACTAAATTCGGTAACCCTCCAGGGGTTCGACTACGCTCACCCTCGAAGCTTCTTCGAGCCGTTTCAATTTCCCCCGTGTCTTCTCTTAATTCAGGCGGAATATATTCCAATCCCAAAAATTCATACAATTCCTTCTCCGTTCTTAAGTTTTTATGTTCTTCAGTTCTTAAGTTCTTAATCCCATACTCCGATAAAGATAATCCTTGCTTTAGCGCATACTCTCTTAAGGCTATATTGTGGAGTTTTGATCCGGTAAAATGCTGAAGGAGCGACCCGAACAACGCGGGTCTGACTACTTTTAAATCGACCTGAACCTCTCCCGGAAGAAGTATTGATGCGGAGCTTTCCCCTTTTTCAATTATTCTTTTTGCTTTAGGGTATTGGCTAAAGTGCCCGATCACTGTTCCGGGCTCATTTGTCGCCGCGGCAATATCCAAATCGCCGACAGTCGCCACCTTGCGTCTCAGACTTCCCAAAGGCTCCACGCGCAGTACGCTTGGCTCTTTTCCCAGCCACCCGACAATTGAGTCGGCGATTTTTTGAGCATAGGGCAAAAGAAGCCTTTTTTCCTTGCTTTTTTTACTGACCTGCTCAAGCATCTTTTTTATCTCACTTTGGCTTCCCTGAGCGATTAGGCGCAGGGCCGTTTTTATTCCGATTCCCGGAAGCTGCATCAGTTTAAAGGCACTTTTGGGTATTCCTTTCATCACCGTCCGGAAATGTTTTGAACTGCCCGTTCTAAAAAGCTCATCCAGGTGCCCGGCTATACCGGGGCCTATCCCCGGAATTTCATCTAATTTTCCTTCATCCCAAAGGTCCTTGAGTTCGCCGGCCGCGTGTTCAACCGAATCGGCCGCCCTGTTATAGGCAATTATCTTAAACCTATTTTTCGCATCATCCCGAAGCTGATAAGCCGCCGCCACATCCCGAAGCAATTCCGCAATTTCCAAGTTTGTCATCTCTTTGTAAATCCCCATAATTTTGTGGTATCATTTCATTGTAAATTGTAAATTGATAATTGTAAATTTGTATCTGGGGTCGTAGCGTAGCGGTTATCGCGCCTCCTTGTCAAGGAGGAAATCGTGGGTTCGAATCCCATCGGCCCCGCCTCATAAAAACCCCCTTGACTTTATAATGTTCTTCGTTTAAATTCAGCCTACCTTATTTGGGGGCCTGCCCACCCGAAGCTTTAGCGGAGGGGGGTGATTAATTTGAATTTAAAGTCTTTCTTAAAATCATTAAAACTTAACGAATCCACGATCAGTGCCGTCTTGGGCGCAGTTGTTATCGTCGTAGTCGGAATTTTGGTTATCAACTACTTTAGGGGTAAAGGAGAAATTGTTCCTTCCGGTTCAAAAGAAAGCGCTGTCGAAAACGCTTCTCCTCAAACCCATACGGTCGCAAAAGGAGAAAATCTTTGGAAAATCTCCGAAAAGTATTATGGCTCGGGTTATAATTGGGTTGATATCGCTGCCGAAAACGATCTTGCTAATGCAAACATAATCGAAGAAGGGCAGAGTCTGATTATTCCGAAAGTTGAAGCTAAACCGGCAACTGAAATAACCAATGCGATTTCCGGAGCCACATACCAGATTGTGAAGGGCGATACTCTTTGGGATATTTCAGTCAGGGCCTACGGAGACGGATATAGATGGGTGGAAATTGCCAAAGAAAACAAATTGACAAATCCAAACCTAATTCACCCGGGGAATACGCTTACTTTACCGAGATAGTTAAATAACTATATAATAAAAGCATAGGCGGGATTAGTACAGTGGCAGTATGCGTCCTTCCCAAGGATGAGACGCCAGTTCAATTCTGGTATCCCGCTCACA
>CAYITS010000001.1:29680-33623 GCA_964366385.1 uncultured Gammaproteobacteria bacterium | reverse complement strand
GGGGGTTTTAAAAATCCCGAAATAACTCCTTATTCGGGTAAGGCACGGTTATCGCGGTCCTTCAATCGTTCGATGGTGGTTTGGGCAAACCAAGTAGAAAAAATTGCGGAAGACACCGAAACTCTAACAGTTTCCAGAACATCTGCCCAAATCGATTTTGCGTTATAAGCCATGCTTGTTTAAACAAGGCAGTTTTACAAACTTATCCACAATTCGTCAAGAGGCAAAATTAGGAATATATTCGATTTTAAAAAATCGTAGAAATTAGATATTAGAAATTAGAAATTAATCTGGTATAATCTCTTTGTTATGTCTACCAAAAGAACTTATCAACCCAGCAAAAGGAAAAGGGCAAAAAAGCACGGTTTCAGAATAAGGATGCAAACGGCAAAAGGCAGATTGATGCTAAAAAGAAGGAGGGCTAAAGGGAGAAAACACCTGTAGAAATTTTACGAAATATGCTTTCGACAAAATATTCTTTATCGGGAAAGGAAAATTTCGACAGAGTAGAAAAGGACGGAAAAGTATTCCAATCTGAAAGTTTTGGCCTGTCGGTTTTAAAGAGGGGGGATGAAGATGTGTCGAAATTTGGTTTTATTGTTTCAAACAAGATATCCGGGGATGCCGTGCAGAGAAACAGAATAAAAAGAGCGCTAAAATCTGCGGTCAAATACAGCCTAACGGAGATAGGTGCAGGTACGGATGTTGTCTTTTTGGCCAAACCGTCAAGTTTAAGAAAGCCTACACAACTCCTTGTTTGGGAGGCAAAGGATGCTTTAAGATCCGTAAACTTATTAAAATGAAAAAAATATTTATTTTCCTCATCGACTTTTACAAAAAATATTTTGCTTTAATGTTGATGTCTGTTTTTGGAAAGGGCTGTCGCTTTCAACCGAGCTGCAGCCAATATGCTAAGGAGGCGCTGGAGGAATACGGCGCCTTAAGAGGAACAGCGTTGTCGATTAAAAGACTTTTGCGATGTCACCCCTTTGGGAATACGGGTTACGATCCTGTTTTATGAATATTTTTAATATAATTCTTATCCAGCCCTTGGCGAATGGCTTGATTTTGTTTTACAAAATCTTGGGCAGCAATTTGGGTTTGGCGATTATCGGGTTTAGCGTCTTTTTAAGATTCGTTCTTAACCCGTTGACGAAACCGTACATGAAGTCGATGAAGAAGATAAAGGAGGCGGAACCTCAGCTTAAAAAACTTAAGGAAAAATATAAAAATGATAAAAAGGGTCTTGTAAAAGCCCAAGCCGATTTTTACAAGGAGAGGGGAATAAATCCCGGAGCGGGGTGTTTACCCTACCTTTTGCAGATAGTGGTTTTAATTGCCCTGTTTAACGTCTTTACAAAAGTGTTGGTCCCCGGCGGGGAAATTGAAGTTGTAAACAAATTTCTTTATAACCCCATAAAGTTTAGTGAGGGAGAGGTTATTCAGACGAGTTTTTTATACTTAAATCTTACAAAACCCGACGTGTTTAGAATCGCCGGCTTACCCTTTCCGGTACCGGGTCCCACGTTGATCTTGGCTGCGGTACTGCAGCTTCTTTCATCGCTGATGATGTCACCCGCACTAACTCTTGAAGAGAAAATGGCGGCAAAAACAAAAAAGAAGGAGGATGATATGCAGGTTGCAATGCAAAAATCAACGATGTATACCTTTCCTTTGTTTACAATAATATTCGGAATGACATTTTCTTCCGGCCTGGCTTTGTATTGGGCAGTTTTTTCGGCCTTCCAGCTTATCCAGCAATACCAAACATCGGGTTGGGGAGGACTTACTCCTTGGATTGAAAAACTAAAATGGAAAAAACTACCAGAGTAAAAAAGATAGCAAAAGAACTTCTTTCTCTTTTAGGGTCGAATGCCTTAATAGCGGTTGAAGAAGACAAGGCAAATGAAGCGATTTTGGTTAAAGTGAAGACGGAGAAAGAAACAGGCCTTCTTATCGGTAAGCACGGAGAGACGCTGTATTCACTTCAAACCATCATCGGAATGATGGTCCAAAAAAAACTGGGGGAATGGACAAGAATTGTTGTTGACGTGGGGGATTGGAGAGAAAAACAGGATGAAAGATTAAAAAGCTTGGCGTATCAGATTGTGGAAAAAACAATAGAATCAGGTCAGCCTCAACCGATATATAATTTGACGGCCAGCCAAAGGAGGGTGGTGCATATGGCTTTGGCGAAAAGTAAAGATGTAATAACAGAATCCGAAGGGGAAGGGGAAGATCGCTTCCTTGTAGTTAAACCAAAAACAAAGAAATGAAGTTTGAAAAGTATCTATATTGGATATTGATTTTTCTTCTTCCGACACAGCTTGCCTTTCATTATTGGCCCGATTATTCTTTCGTATTTGGAATTAAAGTTGACTATTTGTCCCCGACGATATTTCTAACGGATGTCCTACTCTTTCTTCTTGCGGCAATATCTTTTCCAAAAATCAAAAAACGATTGTCCGTTAATGCCGTCGTCTTGGGAGTTGTCTTGGTTGTTTTAAATCTGCTGATTGCCAAGGAACCTTTAATTGCCTTAATTAAGTGGGTAAAGATACTTGAAATGGCATTCTTGTTTATTTATGCATCCATCAATAAACACTTTAACAAAATGGCTCTTATCTCTTTATTCTATTCAATAATATTCTTTTCACTTATTGGCATATCTCAATTTATTTTACAAAGGACAATTGGAGGACCATTTTATTTGTTGGGGGAAAGAAGCTTTTCCGTTAACACCCCGGGGATTGCCCTTGCAAATCTATTGGGTAGAGACTACCTGCGCGCTTACTCAACTTTTCCCCACCCCAATGCCCTTGCCGGGTTTTTGGGAGCCGGCGGCATTTTGATCTTATTGTTAAATTCTCAACTTAAAATATTTAGTAAAAGAAAACTTTGGTTGTTTGTTTTAATTTCGTCGGCGGCATTTCTTTTAACTTTCTCATCAGGCGCCTTAATTGCAGGAATGTTGGCTTTGATTTACTATTTTCTACTTAGAAAAAATAATTTTGTGGTTACAAAAAATAGTTTTTTTCCCGCCAAGAAAATATTTTATATTATTGTCGGCTTAAGTTTATTAATGACCGTTCTGCCGGAATTCATTAAAAATATACCGCTTAAGTCGGAGAGCATTACTTTACGCATCGACCAAGCGGGTATTGCCGGAAAGATGTTTGTCAATAACCCCCTATTGGGTGTGGGGCTAAATAATTTTATTCCGTCTGCCGGGAGGAATATTACCGCGGGAACATCTTTGTTTCTGCAGCCGGTTCACAACATTTATTTACTTTTGCTTGCAGAAGCCGGTCTGGTTGGGTTTGCTTTTTTCATTTATTTAGCAGGCAAGTTTTTATCTGCAAAAACAAAAAGCGCATACATGCTGCCAATTTTTTTTGTAATACTTACCGGGTTTTTTGATCATTATTGGTTTACACTGCAACAAAACCAGCTTTTGTTGGCTTTTCTTTTAGGGATATCATGGAAAAATTAATTGTTTATTGTGATGGCGGGTCTAGGGGAAATCCCGGCAAATCAGCATCCGCTTTTGTGGTTAAAAAAAACGGCCAAGTAATCAAAAGCGGGTCTGTCTTTCTGGGAATTTCAACCAATAATGTCGCGGAATACAAGGCGGTAATGTTGGCATTAATATGGATTTTAAAAAACCCAAGTATCAAGTATCAGGTATCGAGTATCACATTTTTTCTGGATTCGGAGCTGGTTGTCAGACAGCTGGCGGGTCTTTATAAAGTTAAAAATAAAAAGCTGCAGAGTCTTTTCATGGTAATTAAAAACATTGAAAAAAAACTTTTTGCAAAAGTAAACTATGTCAGTGTAAAAAGAAAGAAGAATATTTTAGCAGATACGCTGGTTAATCAGGAGCTGGACAAGAACTGAAAACAACTTTTTTCTTTCACGTCTCTCACGGATAATTATTTAACAA
>CAYITS010000001.1:0-29580 GCA_964366385.1 uncultured Gammaproteobacteria bacterium | reverse complement strand
AATTATTTAACAAATTTTTTGTTATAAGAAAGGAGTAAGATTCCCCGTATTAAAATTATTTATACTTGGAAATAAAATTGATAACAAACGGAAAATGCCTTAGCATAAAGATAGCATGCCGGTGATTTTATTGTTTTCGGAAGCGAATTGTTTGGCGATTTATTTAGTTGAAAATCTTTTGGCCAATCGTTGTCGCGTAAAGGTTTTTGCCGAAGATATTAAAGCTTGGATAAAAAAAACAGAACACATACAGACAAAGGATTTTATTGCATTTGAAAAATGGATTGCATATGGAAAAACCGCGTCGGCAAAAAAGGCGGGCCATGGCGACTATTTACTATTCATTAATCTCGACAAAGACAACTTTAAAGAGTATCTAAGAGAAATAATTGAATGCTCCGGTAAAGATCAAGTTAAAACTCTGGTAATTCTTTCGTTTCGAAATATTTCAGGATTTGATCCGAGAATCAAACTTCCGGATACGATGGGTTTGGTGTTTGTCGGCGATTTAATAGGACCAAGAATTGGTTTGTCCGAACCAAACCCGATTGCCAAAATTCTTGTTCATGTATTTGAAAACGAAAAATTGTCTTTAAGCGGCCAAGAGACGCTTTACCCTGTGTTTGCCGGTGATGTTTCAAAGCTTATTACCAAATGGCTCTTCTCATTTGGTCCGTATGGAGAAATTACGGCGATATTGTCCGAAGAGACCTCGGTTTTGAAAATCGCAAACAATTTTAACCGTTATATTAGGGGGGTTGATATCCGGTTATCCGACTTTGATACGGGACCTTCGAATGAAGACGGAATAAATACCATAATTCCACAGGGGGTTAAAAGAATAAATATAAAATCTGATTTAGACAATATAATTAAGGCAACGGTCGAATGGTTTTTGAAACAAGGCAGAACCAATATTAAAAAGAGTAAACGGCCGCCTTTCGTAAGGAGGGGAATATTGGTTTTATTTATCCTGACGATGGTGTTGGTGTTTCCGGTCCTTATGTCGCTCTTCTCGCTGTTTTCAATATACCAAGCAAAGCGTTTTGTTGAAAAAGGGAGTATTGGTACAGCCAAACGCTTTTTGGAAGTGTCCGCCATAACTTCAAGATTTGCTGAGGGGGAATTTATTTTGTACAGCAAAATTCCGCTTTTCGGAAAAGGATATAGACAGGGGATTAATGTGACCAGAATGTTTAACAGTATCTCTTCGGTGGGGATAGAAGGAGCGGCTTTTCTTAATGAAGGTTCGGCATTGGTAAGCAATGTGTTCGCCGGGAATAATTATGATGCAGATAGTTACTCGAAAAAACTTGTTTTAAGATTAAACTCAATTTATGAAAGTTTAGCTTTTTTGGAAGGAGAAATGGATGCCGCCGGCGGCTATTGGGAAAAGTTTGCGGCAAAGACAATCAGGTCTTATGGTTTAAATGATATTGGAGAAATTAAAAATCTAATTTTGTCGGGTAAAGTTATTTTGGACGGCTTGCCGGACATTTTGGGCGTAAATGGCAAGAAGACATATTTGGTACTATTGCAAAACAACATGGAGTTAAGGCCAACGGGGGGGTTTATAGGATCTTTTGCATTGGTGACACTGGATGGGTGGAAGATATCGGATATTACAATCCAAGATGTGTATTCTGCCGACGGACAACTAAAGGGATACATAAAGCCACCCGATCCTATTAAAGACTATTTGAACGAGGCAAACTGGTTTTTAAGGGATTCAAACTGGGATCCGGACTTCCCCACATCGGCGCAGAGAGCCGAGTGGTTTTTGGATAAAGAGATTGACGTTTCGGTTGACGGAGTCATTTCTATCGACCTTGAGCCGGTAAAAGATCTTCTTAAGGTTTATGGGCCGCTATTGTTAAGCGACTATAACGTCACACTGGACGAAGAAAATTTTTATGAGAAAACTCAAGTAGAAGCCGAAAAAGAATTTTTCCCCGGATCGTACAGGAAATCCGGTTTTCTGACGGCAATAGCGAGAAATTTAACCGACGAAATCGTTGACTTAAATGAAGAAGGGGCGTTAAACATTTTGGAAATATTTTATAAAAACTTAAATCAAAAACACATCCAAATATTTTTTCATGACAAAGGGGTACAAAGCGTAATTTCAGACATGGGATGGGACGGGTCGGTAGACCGTCCGAACTGCAGCGGAAATTGTTATTCGGATTGGTTTGGTTTGGTCGAAGCAAATCTTGGCGTAAACAAATCGAACTATTATATCAAAAGGGGCTATTCGTTAAATGTTCTACTGCAAAATGACACGGTGGTAAAAAAGTCATTAATGACCACATACGTTAATAGCGCCAACCCCGAATTGGGCCCGAAAGCAATTTATAAAACGTACACCAGATTGTTGGTTTCTCCCGATGCCGAAATTGACAGTATTTATTTGGTAAACGGAGAGTCAAAAGAAGAGTTAAGGTACGATACGGGACTGATAAATGGTAGAAAAGAAATAGGATTTTTTATGCAAATTCCTCCCGGGAGTGAGCGTTCTTTGTATGTGGATTGGACAAATAAGACAGGTGTCAATAAAGACAGCGAAGGGCAATATAGGATACTGTGGAGAAAACAGTCGGGTGTCGGAGGCGACCCTCTTCGGGTTAACTTTAATTTTGATTTACTGGGAGATTATTATATTGAGACGGATAGATCCTTGACCTTTGATGGGCAAGACGGTTATAATGCGTTACTTTCGCGAGACGTGGTCTCGCGTATTTTCTGGTAAGGATCCATGGACAAGTTAACACTAAAAGCAGACAAAAGAAAAATAACAGGCCGTAAGGTAAAAATCTTGAGGAAGAAAGGGATACTTCCGGCTAATGTTTTTGGAAAAAAAATTAAATCCCTGGCTCTTCAGGTCAAACTGGCTGATTTTGTGGATGTCTTTAAAAAAGCAGGGGAGACGGGTATCGTTTATCTAAACGAAAAACCCGTACTGATTTCCAACATTCAAAAAAATCCTGTTTCGGGCTTGCCTATTCACATTGATTTTCATCAGATAGATCTTAAAGAGAAGGTTGAAGCCGACGTCCCGGTTGAAGTCGTTGGGGAGTCTTCGACAGAGAAACAAGGAATGGGGACTGTAGTTCAGTACGTTCATGAAGTATCGGTTGAAGCTCTTCCTACAGATCTTCCCGAGAAGTTTGAAATCGACGCAAGTACGCTGGTTGAGGTAGACCAAGCCGTTTATGTCAAAGACCTCAAGGTAGACAGAGCGAAAGTTGAAATAAAATTGGATGCGGAAACAATACTGGTGAAGGTTGAGCCGCCGCAAAAAGAAAAAGTTGTTGAAGCCCCCGTTCCGGAAACCGTGGAGGCGGAAGCGGTTGATGGAGAAAAACCCAAAGAGGGCGAAGAAGGCAAAGAGACAGCCGTCAAGGAAGGCGAAGAGGCCCCTCCAACTCCTTAATTTTTGGGGAATTGGGGTTAAGTTGTTTAGCTTTCGTATAAGCTTGAATCGCGGAATCTCTTTTTCCGCCACCAATCTCGAGTCTTGCAAGTTCTATCCATCCTTCAAAATAGTTTGGATTTTGGGTTAAGAAATCGTTCCAGAAATTTTCCTCGATTTGTAAAGCCGTGTCGTTGGAGACAGCCTCTGTCTTGATTCCGAGCACTTTTTGATTTTGGATAAATGTTTGTATATTCAAGCCGGTAAGCAAAAGAAGAGCGATTACGGCGGAATATAGCAAAAGAAATACAAAAGAATTTTTGTTTTGAGCAGACATTGGTTAATTGATTGTAATTAGAAAGTCGTTTTTACCTTTTGCAAATCCTGTTTGATAGATTGCTTCGGTGACAAAAGGCATAAAAGGGTGGAGAAGTTTAAGAGACCCTGCAAGTACAAGTTCCAGGGTTGGCTGCGCCTCTTCGCGCCGGTCCTTGCTTTTTTCAATATATTCATCTGCAAACTTGTGCCAAATAAAGTCGTAAATTTCCTTGGCCGCTTCATTGAAACGGTATTTGTCTAGAGCTCTGGTTACTTTCTTGATGGTGTTTTTAAGCTCTCTTTTTATCCACCTGTCATCTGAATGATAACTTTTAACTTTTCCCTTTTCCCTTTTAACTTCGTTTTGTAATACAAAGCGGGCAACATTCCACAACTTGTTTGCAAAGTTTCTCTGGCCTTTTACATTGTTCTCGGAAAGGGCGATATCGTTTTCGACCAATGTTCCCCAAACAAGAGCCATACGCAAAGCATCGGCTCCGTATTTATCCGCCATCTCAATGGGGTCGATAACATTTCCTTTGGATTTGGATATTTTATTTCCTTCTTCATCACGAACAAGGCCGTGAATGACAACTTCTTTGAAAGGCACCCGGTCGGTTACATAAAGCCCCAACATAATCATTCTGATTACCCAGAAGGGGAGTATATCGTAGGCCGTTTCCATCACTGAAGTGGGGTAATATTTTTTGAAATCACCGGAACGGCTTACCTTGAGCGTAGCGAAGGGCCACTGTCCTGAGGAAAACCAGGTATCAAAAGTATCGGTGTCTTGAGTCAGGACATTATGTTTGCAGCTTACACATTCGACAGTCTCAGTGCCATCGGTGATGGTCCACTCCATACATTTTTCGCATCTGAAAGCCGGAATTCTTATTCCCCAGACGATTTGTCTTGATATATTCCAATCTCTTAAGTTTTTAAGCCAGTGGATGGCAATCTTTTCATATTTCTTGGCAGAAAATTGAACCTCTCCTTTTTTTACGGCCTGCAAGGCTTTTTTGGCTAAGGGTTCTACTTTAATAAACCATTGTTTTGATATTTTGGGTTCCAAGAGCCCTTTATCCCTATAACAAAGCCCAACAACGTGCTTTACTGTTTCTATTTTTTTAATCTTTCCTGCCTCCTCAAGATCCTTGACAACCTCTTCACGGGCAATCAAAGCTTTCATCCCAATATATTTTTTGGGAGTATTAATCATTCTTCCTTTGTCATCGATAACGCTAATTGAAGTTAAATGGTGTTTTTGTCCGATTTCAAAATCGATCGGGTCGTGACCTGGGGTAATCTTCAACGCGCCCGTGCCGAAGCCCATTTCCACAAGATTATCGGTTATTATGGGTAGTTCGCGGTTAATCAGCGGTAATTTTGCGGTCATACCTTTTAGTTTTGAATATCTTTTGTCTCTAGGGCTGACGGCGACAGCAACATCCGCAAATATGGTTTCGGGTCTTGTCGTGGCAACGGCAACTGTTCCATAATCAAGAAAATAGAGCCGGTCTTCTCTCTCTTCGGAATTTACTTCAAGCTGAGAGTAGGCGGTGCCGCAGCGTGGACAGTAATTGACGATCCGTTCTCCCCGATACACCAAACCGTCGTCGTAAAGTTTTTTGAAAGTTTTATAGACGACAGCAATTATTTTAGGGTCAAGAGTGAATTTAAAGCGCGTCCAATCGCAAGAAGCCCCCAATCTTTTCAGCTGTGATTTCATAATATCGGTATTTTTTTGCACATAATCCCAAATCATTTTATATAAGGTGTCGCGGTCGAAATCGAAGCGGTCTTTTCCTTGTTTGGCAAGCTTTTTTTCAAAAACATACTGAGTTTCAATTCCGGCGTGGTCGCTTCCGGGAAGCCACAAAGCGGACTCTCCTTTCAGTCTATGATACCTGACCAGAATATCCTCAATGGCAATAAATCTGGCGTGGCCTATATGTAAAGGGTTGTTTGCGTTTGGAGGAGGCATGATTATTGAAAAAGGCGAGCCTTTTTTCGAAGGAGAAAAGGCGCCGGACTTTTCCCACATTTTATAAATCTTTTCCTCATGCGTTTTATGATTATAATTTTTGTCCATTAAATATATTTTACACCAATTTTAATCTTGGCTCTCTGTCGATTTGAGAACAATCCGTAAAAGTGTTAAGTTTTAAGTCTTTAGTTTTCAAATAAGCGCAGATCCCAATCATGGCCGCATTGTCACAACATAGTTTTTTGGAATAGGGAATATGAAGTTTTAACCCTTTTTCTTTACACAATTTTCTTAATTTATTTCTAATTTCGATGTTATTGGCCACACCGCCACCGAGCAACAAATGGTTAATGGTTAATGATTGATGGTTAACCTGATACGACAGAACGCGAAGAATGTGTTCGAAAGCTGTGTTTTGGAAAGAGGCGGCAAGATCATAAATCTTTTGTTTCGTTAGTGGTTTTTCTTTTTCGACAAGCCTGATAAATGCAGTTTTTAATCCCGAGTAACTAAAGCGATTTTTTACTTTATCGTCGATGAGGGGAACGGGGAGCGGGTAAGTTTTTGGGTTGCTATTTTTAGCAAATTTTTCCAAGATTGCACCTCCGGGGTAGCCCAATCCAAGCATTCTGGCGGCCTTATCCAAGGCCTCCCCTAGTGCATCATCCTGTGTTTCTGCAAGGATTTTGTATTTGCCGATTTGCTCAATAAGAATTAGCTGTGTCGTTCCTCCGGAAAGAACCAAGCCAAGGGCTGGAAACGGGTGAAATTTGAAATTTGCGAACGGAGAGAGCAGGTGGGCTTCCACATGATTGATCGGGATTAATGGTTTATTATATTTTTTTGCCAGCTCTTTTGCTTTACTAATTCCAACACCCAACGCTATTGATAGACCGGGTCCAATAGTGACCGCGATGGCATCTAAATTTTTAATTTTTAATTTAGAAATTTTAGTTGCTTGGTCTACGACAAAGCCTATATGCTCCCGATGTTGCCTCTGCGCCAAAGATGGCATAACTCCGCCAAATTTAGCGTGAAGCGACGCCTGACTCCAAACGATGTTTGACAGCACTTTTGTGCCGGCGGTAACCGCGCACGCCGTCTCATCGCAGCTGGTGTCTATTGCCAGTATTTTCATATAACGTCCCAAGAAATCAGGCGTTCGTTTTCTTTTTCGCCATACCTGATTTTTATCCAAATAATAATTGCGTCATCGGTGTAAGACCTGATTACATCGGCCACTTTTTCAGCCCATTCAATAGCAATTACTGATTTGTTATCTATAAGTTCTTTGGTTCTTAAGTTCTTTATTTCTTCAGTCGGATCAACCATCCTCCAGGTATCGATATGAACCAATTGATGGCCAATGGTTAATCCTGCCGGCCGGCCGGCAGGGGTTTGATGGCTAAGTAATAAGTCATAAGTGGGGGAGAGGATTTCTTCCTTAATTCCCATGGCCCGGGCGAGGCCTTTTACAAACTGGGTCTTTCCCGCTCCCATTTGTCCCTCCAACGCATAGACAATTGCTCTTTTTCCGGCGAACTCTTCATACTTTTGCCAAAGCTCTTTAGCTATATTTTGTGTATTTTCTTCACCTCTTGAAAGAACTTCATTTTTATTTTTGAATTTTATATTACCCTGACGTAAAACAACCAAATCATCAAGGGTGGTATCAATAACCGTTGAGGGTTCGTTATGCGCTAATTCTCCGGCATCAATAATCAGATCTATCAAACCCCATTGCTTATTTGAGACGTTGTTTAAGATATCTGCGATTTTGTAGGGGCGTTTTTTATAAGAAGCGTTTGCGGAGGTTGCCGTTATTGGCGCACCTAATTTTTCTATGATCTTGATAACCAAAGGATGGTCGGGGATTCTTATACCCAAGGTTCCTGTTTCCGATTCGACTCCGGGAGCCAGTTTGCCTTTTCCTTTTGAAACTACGGTGACGGGTCCCGGGAGGAACTCTTTATAGATGTTTTTTGCGGTGGAATTAATTTCAGCAAACTTTTCGGCCATTTTTTGACTGCTTACCGCAATAGAGTAAGGTTTGCCGGGGGGACGCTGTTTGTAGCGATTTAATTTTTTGATGGCTTTGCTGTTTGTTGCGTCGGCGCCGATCCCGTAAACTGTTTCGGTGGGGAATATTACCAGGCCATCGGCCTTCAATACGTTGATGATTTCGTTAATATCAAAAGGATCTTTAATTATTTTCATTATGGGGTTTTGTCTTTTTGAAAGTGTTTATATTCATGTTTGATTGATCTGTAAATTACAAAAATAGCCAGAATTAAAAATCCCCAAGCTAAAATCCCCATCCCGCCGGTAATTTTTCTTAAGTTTTCTTTTTCATACCCTGCAAAAAAACCCAATATTGTCATTAAAGAAACCCAACTTAAAGATGCTGAAAATGCATATAGGTTAAATTTAAAAAAACTATATTTATCGACCCCTGCAATATATGAAATCCAAAAACGGGTTAAATTAGCCAGCATTGAAGTTGTGAGTATTACTCCTCCATTTTTTCGCAGTAATGATTTTGCAAATCTTGCATTTTTTTCCTGTTTTAATTTAACAACCAACCACATCCCGGTTTTTCTTCCCAGAAGGTAAGCCAGTAAAAAGGCCAGCCATGCACCGAGAGTGCCTGCAATAATAACTGAGGCGAGGGGTAGATTTTGATTATTGTTAGAAAGAAATCCCGCAACTGCTAAAATAATTCCTCCGGGAAATGCCCAACCAAGGGGAGTTATTTCAATTAATGAGCTAATAAAAATAATTGGGTATCCCCATTGTTCAAAAAGAATAGAGGTTATATTTAATAAATTTATTATTTCCATATCACTGTCCTGTGCCGCGCAAATACACCGCTTGCCAAGGGCGGTAATTCGAATAAAATGTTTTTTCAAAAAGCGTTTCGTTTCCTCTGGTGACTTTATAATTGAAGCTTACTTTTGCCCCCCAAGCTTTATAATCAATTTGTTTTACAGTCCCGGCGGGAAGAGTCGGATCGTCGGTGTATAAATCCTCCGGTGGAGGGGTGATGCCGGAGACTATCGGTTTTGAAACATAACTTTTTCTTCCGTCCGAGGTTCCGTAAATTTCAAAAACCAACATCGATTTTTTTGAATCAAATATGGGTTGGATTAAAATATGTGCAGGCGTATCGTTTATGAATTTTAAATCCACGGTGGGAGCAAAAACGGTTGCATCAATTCCGACGGGAGACCCTTGTTCGTAGTAGCTTACCCTATATGAGTGAGCTTTTCTCTCAACTACCGGCAGGCCCGAGTCAAGTATGGCCCTGAATAGGGTTGTCGATACCTGACACACTCCGCCGCCGTCTCCCAACACCGTTCTGCCGTCTTTGATGATATACGCCTGTTTGTATCCGGTTAGCGCCGAAACGTCCCCCAAAGCTTTGTTAAAAGAAAAGGTCTCTCCGGGAGCGACCAAAACTCCCTTAAATCGTGAAGATGCTAAAGAAATATTATAAACGCGACCGGGGATGGAGCCTTTGAAATATGAGACCCCTCTTCCCAAAAGCTGATTTATGCCCAGATTGTTGACATCTTCTGTTTTTACTTTTGGGGGAGTAAGTTCAACCGGGATTTCTATGGCAATACTATTTTCGTCGGAATATTCCAGGGTTCTTAAATTTCCGATAATGATGTCCATTAAGGATTCCCCTTTTACTTTTATTCCGTCCTTGGCGGGAGTAAATTCTTCGACCCTTTCATTATTGAAAACAAAAGTCGAATTTTGAGGATCATTATTTAAGTCTTTGGCAACTTTTTCGACCAGATTTGCAACTTCTTCTTTTTTGTAATCGCCTTTCGGATCCAAGTATTTCAAAAGAGTTTGTCCGCCCAATGAAAGAGAATAGA
The DNA here is from genome assembly GCA_964366385.1 of uncultured Gammaproteobacteria bacterium. GTDB lineage: Bacteria > Patescibacteriota > Microgenomatia > UBA8517 > UBA8517 > CAYITS01. Next base: position 19,976 of record CAYITS010000001.1, on the reverse strand, counting down.
GATCGTATTTTAGAATTAGGTTTTTGTTAAAAAGAGCTTGCCCTCGATTTTTAAAATTTTCGGCTTCGCTATCGGAAAGTCTGGGATCAACCGGCTTGATTGGAATTTCTACCGGGGAGGCATTAAGGACAGACAGGTTGTAACCGATTTGCACTCGGAGAAGTTTCCGGTCGACTTTGCTTCCGGTCGCTCCTTTTTCAACGACGACGTCCTTTCCAATTACCTCCAGTTTTGGATATACGGGATCTACAGCCAGAGCAGACGAAACCAAATCCAAACTTTGGAAAAGAGCTTGTTCGTCAAAAGAGATCGAGATTCCAAGATTTTCTCTATTAAATAAAGTTTGCAGTTGTCTGGCAAGATTTAAAAATATATTACCCGTTCTGTGGTATGAATAAGCGTTTGCAACAGTTCTTACGGGATCCCAGGCGAAGGCAATTGAGCCTAGTGGGATGTCAAAGCTTTGACCTCCGGAATGAAGGGATATCTTTTCAGGAAATTTGATGCTCTTGCCAAGTATGCTTTCTGCTTCTTGAAGTTTTTTACCCCCGATATTTATACCGGCGACATATATGCCGGGAAAGACCCTGTTGATAAAATAAAGATTAAATATTGCCGTAAGTAAAACAAGTGTTTCAACAAAAACAAGTAGATATTTAATCTTTTTTATTTGTGGTAACATTTGAATAGGTATAGTTTATATTATATTTTTGATTTTAATTTTATGGAAGAACAGGTTTTTCCACAAACACAACCGCAAGTTCAAGTAAACACGCCGGTAAAAGCACCGCTAAAATTAATTTTTGTCGTTGGCGCGGTTGTTCTGCTGGCCATCTTTTTGGTCGTACTGTTTAAATCGTTATCCAAAAAGACAGCGGGTTCGGCGGAAATAATTTGGTGGGGGCTTTGGGAAGATGAATCCGTTATTTCACCCTTGATATCTGAATACGAACAAAAAAACCCAAAGGTAAAAATCAAATATATTAATCAATCCAAACAGGATTACCGGGAGAGATTGACTAATGCTATGGCAAAAGGGGAAGGGCCCGACATTTTTAGATTTCATAATAGCTGGGTCCCCATGTTTAAAGGTGATCTTGATTATGTTCCGGTATCGGTAATGAATGCCTCCGATTTTGCCAAGGATTATTATCCGGTCGTGTCTTCGGATCTTTCCAGCGGCACCGGTTTTGTGGGGATTCCTTTGGAATACGATGCCCTGACCCTCTATATAAATGAAGACATATTTGCTCTTGCGGCCAAAAATCCTCCAACGACGTGGGATGAGTTAAGACGGCTTGCAATTGAACTGACCAAGAAGGACGAACAGGGGGCGATAATTCAATCGGGTGTTGCTTTAGGAAGAACCGAAAACGTTGACCACTGGCAGGAAATTTTAGGCCTGATGATGCTGCAAAACGGTGTGGATATGACAAAACCGACAGGGAAGCTTGCCGAAGATGCTTTGACTTTTTATACCGTTTTTTCTTCTGTTGACGGCGTTTGGGATAACACCCTGCCCTCCTCAACAGCGGCTTTTGCCGGAGGAAGGCTGGCGATGTATTTTGGCCCCTCTTGGAGAGCCCTTAATATTATGGAACAAAACCCTTCCTTGAAGTTTAGAACCGTGCCTCTTCCGCAACTGCCTAAGGCCGGAGCAACAACCTCGGACATTTCCTATGCAACCTATTGGGCAGAGGGAGTGTGGGCAAGAAGCAAGAATAAGTCTGCGGCTTGGGATTTTCTGAAGTTTATTTCTACCAAAGAGTCTCTGACTAAAATGTACACCAACTCGTCTCGGCAAAGGATGTTCGGTGAACCATACCCGAGGGTTGATATGGCCGATCTGTTAAAAGATCATTCGGTCTTAAGCTCGATTATTACCAGAGCTCCGTATGCTCAGAGTTGGTATCTTGCTTCTCGTACTTTTGACGGACCTACGGGTATTAACTCCCTTATAAGTAAATATTTTGAAGATGCCGTCAATGCCGTAAACTCAGGAACCCCCGCAGTGAAAGCTTTAGAGCCGGTGGAACAGGGGATAACTCAGGTTTTAGGTCAATATGGACTAACTGTAAAATAATTTTTAAGAGATGCCTTTTTTATACAATATCGATGTCGGGGAATATAAAGAAAAGAAACTTCTTTTAGGCAACAGTGAGTTGAAATCTCTGCTTTATCACAATGTTTTTGATTACCCGCTCACGGCAAGTGAACTTGTTAAATGGGCGGCAGGCAGTAAAGTAGAAGTTGTCATCAAGGATGAGTGTGTAGTTGAGCAGAAAAACGGATTGTGTTTTCTGGAAGGAAAAGAGGGTGTCGTTTATAAAAGACTTCTAAAAAAAAGAGTTTCTGCCAGGAAAATTCAGATAGCCAAGAAAGCGGCGGACATGCTTTCAATTGTTCCAACCATAAAAATGGTTGCAATAACCGGATCTTTGGCTATGGAAAACGCTGCAGACGATTCCGATATAGATCTTTTGATCGTAACCACAAACGGTGCTCTTTGGACCACAAGGATTATTGCTTATGTCTTTCTGAAGCTTTTCGGAACAAAAATAAGAAAACCTAAAGACAAAAACCAGAAGGACAAGCTTTGTATGAACATATGGCTGGACGAGAAAGCTTTGTCTTGGCCGTTAAGAGATAGAAATTCCTATACTGCGCACGAAATAGCTCAGATAAAAACCCTGATCAGTAAAAACAAAACGTATGAGAAGTTTATTTATGAAAATAGGTGGATAGGAGAGTTTTGGCCAAATGCGGTTAAAAGGACTAAAGAACCAAAGAACCAAAGAACCAAAGAACCCAAAAAGTTCTTCTTTTTGGAAAAATTAGCTTTCAAATTACAATATTTGTACATGAAGAAAAAAATTACCCGTGAAGTTGTTGGCAATCACCGTGCCATTTTTCATCCACACGATTGCGGCGAAGTGGTGCTTCGACAACTTACCTCTTGACAACCCCAAGATTTTTCACTAGGCTAATTTCTCAGGAGCCAAGCATGCCGCCTGATTTTTTTGGGACCAAAGTTTTACTAGAGCCGTAAGGCTCTTTTTTTTGAGATAAAATGGAACGACCAGATTTTCTTAATCATTCTGCCGAGCACTTGAATGGAAATTTAAAAGGAAAGGATATTCTCTCTGTTTGGCAATTCGATGCGCAAACTCTCGACCACATTTTTAGTTGGAGCCTTGAAATGGCAGAAATAGCAAAGAAGGGTTATAAAGCAGATTTTCTCAGTCAGAAAATACTGGCAAACCTATTTTATGAACCCTCAACGCGAACCTCATCCTCGTTTACCGCCGCTATGGAAAGACTGGGCGGAAGTGTTATCTCTATAAACGAAGTTAAATACTCATCGGTTACCAAGGGCGAGGATTTAGAAGATACCGTACGAACGCTTGAGCAATACGCGGACGTTATAGTTTTACGCCATCCGGAAATGGGTTCGGCAGCCATTGCCGCCGAAGCCGTTTCAATACCTTTAATTAATGCCGGCGACGGTGTTGGTGAACATCCAACCCAGGCGCTTCTTGATTACGTAACGATCAGAAAAGAACAGGGAATGCTAGATGGACTCGCGGTTACCATGCTCGGGGATATGAAGCACGGCAGAACCGTTCATTCGTTAGCCAGACTTCTTTCTCTTTATCAAGTTAGGCTAAATTATGTTTCACCTGAAATTTTAAGAATGCCGTCTACGATTATACAAGAGCTTGAAGCTAAAGGGGTACAACAGTCGGAACATGAGAGTTTGTCCGAAGTATTGTCCGATACGGACGTGCTTTATGTTACACGGGTCCAGAAGGAAAGGTTTGAGGACACTGCTGTTTATGAATCCGTAAAAGGGCTTTACGTTGTTACGCCGGAAACTCTACGTGCTGGAAAAGAATCACTGACGATAATGCATCCACTGCCCAGAGTTGGAGAAATTTCCAAATCTGTTGATAGTTACACCAAAAACGCAGCCTATTTTCGACAAATGGAAAACGGGCTTTATGTAAGAATGACGTTATTGGCGGGAGTATTGGGGAAATTGCCGGCCTAAAAAAATTTATGGTTGAAAGAATAATTGGTTTTGACAGAAGCGTGGTAGTAGCTGCGGATGTTGAAACGTCAAAACTCTCCAAGTTGGTCGAGGAAACATGTCTAGTCGAAGGCGTGGGAGGATACAAGGTTGGTTTATCGCTTGCTTTGGAAGAAGGCCTAGCCAGAGTTGTAAGTACAGTAAAAGACCACACTGATCTTCCTGTTATTTATGACCACCAGAAAGCCGGAAACGATATACCTGCAATGGGTGCCGAATTTGCAAAAGTGTGTAAACAGTCAGGAGTTGATGCAGTTATTCTTTTTCCTTTTGCCGGTGAGGCTACAGAGAAAGACTGGATAAAAGCTTGCCAAGATAAACAATTAGGAGTTCTGGTAGGAGCTCATATGACACAGCCAAAATTTTTATGGAGTGAAGGCGGATCTCTAGCAGATGAAGCACCTGAAAGAATTTTTACTATCGCGGCACAAGAAGGAGTTACAGATTTTGTAGTTCCCGGAAACAAGGTTGAATTTGTTGATCATTACAGAACATTATTTGAAAATATCTTAGGTAAAGATAATTTTACACTTTATGCTCCCGGCTTTATAACCCAGGGAGGAGAGATTTCTGACTTTGCAAAAGCGGCAGGAAATAAATGGCATGCAATTGTGGGAAGAGCTATCTACAAAGCGGTTGATATACACGAGGCGGCGGAGCAAATGACAAGTAAAATATGGAGAGATTAAAATCAAATGATCGTCTCGAAGGTTTAACCGGAGTACAAGAAACTTTGTCTAAAGAACTCTTTGATATCGGTGCCATAAAGTTCGGCGCTTTTAAATTAAAACTTCATGACCTGCATCCCGAAGCACCATTATCCCCTATTTATATTGATTTAAGAATGCTTCGAAGATTTCCACAAGCCAAATTAGCGGCTGTAAATGTTTACCAAGAGTTAGTCAGTCCTTTAAAATTCGATTTGTTGGCTGATATTCCTACTGCAGCAACTCCATTAGTTGCCTCTTTATCAGACAGATTGGGAATTGGAATGATAACACCAAGAACAGATGCGAAAGCACATGGCACCGGGGCAAAGATTGACGGTTTTTTGAATTCAGATAAAGGAAAAGTCGTCTTACTGGTAGATGATTTGGTTACCAGAGCAGACTCAAAACTAGAAGCTGCTAAAGTTCTTATCCAAAAGGGTTTAGTCGTTAATGATGTCGTTGTGCTAGTTGATCGTGAACAAGGCGGAAGGGAGGAGTTGGCCGAAAAGTCATTGAAGCTGCATTCGGCCATGACTATGACAAAAATGCTGGATTTTTATATAAGGGTGGGTCAAATTGGTATTAAGGATCGAGCTGGGATTGATCAAGGATTGCAGGATTTGAACAATTTTCTAGCTTTACTTAAACAGCAACAATGAGTGCAGAATATATAAAGTTGCCTGGTTTAGTCGATCCTCATGTCCACCTTCGCGAACCAGGAGCGACTCATAAAGAAGATTTTGAAACAGGAACAATGGCTGCTATAGCTGGGGGTTTTTCAACCGTTTTGGATATGCCGAATAATCCTGAACCGACAATTTCTCCAGGAGCCTTACAAAGAAAAATTGTACTGGCCGAAAATAGAGTTTATTGCGATATAGGCTTTCATTTTGGAGCAACATCCCAAGGATTTGAGTATTTTGAGGAGGTGAAAGATCAAATATTTGGATTGAAAATTTATATGAACCATACAACAGGAACTTTATTGATGGAAGACAAAAATGAATTAAATCGAGTTTTTTCTAGGTGGCCAAGAGAAAAACCCATCATCGTTCATGCTGAAGGAGAAACTTTGGCAACAGCGATTACACTTGCCAGGCTTAATAATAGAAGGCTCCATATTGCTCATGTAGCCACAAAAGAAGATGTAGAAATGGCAAGGGAAGCAAAAGAAGAAGGTTTACCTGTTACCTGTGAAGTAACCCCACACCATTTATTTCTTACAGAAGCGGATGCGCAAGCTTTAGGACCTTTTGGTGTAATGAAACCTTCTTTGAAAACTGAAATGGATAGGCTTGCTCTTTGGGAAAATCTGAAATTAGGAGTAATTGACATGATAGCAACAGATCATGCCCCTCACACTAAAGAAGAGAAATTATCTGAAAAACCTCCATTCGGTGTCCCCGGCCTCGAGACGGCTCTCCCCCTTCTTTTAACAGCGGTTGCAGAAGACAAGCTGACTTTAGACCAAGTTGTCAAACTAACCTCAACAAATCCAAGAAAAATATTTGGGATTATTAAGCAGCCGGAAACCTATGCCGAGGTTGATATAAAGGAAAGTTACATAATTGATGCATTGAAGTTAAGAACAAAATGCGGTTGGACTCCATTTGAGGGAATGAGGGTAACCGGACGAATAAATAAAGTGGTTCTTAGGGGAGAAGTAGTGTTTGATGGAGAAGAAGTTAAAGGACCTAGGGGAAAGGTAATATTTCCAGATTAGTTTTTGTCTAAAATATATGTCTTTATATAAGGAGGTCGTCTTTCCGGTAGTTTCCCATTTTGACCCCGAATCTACCCACGACACAACAATTCAACTTCTTAAGATAGCAGAAAAATATCGTTTTATAAGAGAGTTTTTGGAAAGGATTTATTCTTGTCGCGATCCTAGGTTGAATGTAACTACATGGGGACTACATTTTGAAAATCCTCTCGGTCTTGCGGCAGGATTTGATAAAAACGCTGTGGCGCCGATGGCACTAGGTGCTTTGGGATTTGGTCATGTTGAAATAGGAACTGTTACTCCAAAATTCCAGAGAGGAAGTGAAAGACCCCGTATTTTTAGACTTGGTGAAGATAAAGCTCTAATTAATCGAATGGGCTTTCCAGGTTTGGGTATGGAGGAAGTCCTTGATAATTTAGCAAATACTCGAGAAAGAAAAATGGTTCTCGGAGTTAATGCCGGAGCTAATAAGAGAAGTGTTGATGAAGGCAGGGGAGCTGATGATTATGTAGAAGTTTTGATAAATTTAGCAGCTTTTGCGGATTATCTGGTTATTAATGTTTCTTCTCCAAACACAGCTAGACTACGTGAGCTCCAAGGCAAAGAAGCCCTAAGAGAGTTGATCGGTCGGGTTAGAAAGGAAATGGATGAACGGCAAATAGTGAAACCTCTACTTCTAAAAATTGCACCTGATTTTGAGAATTCGGAACGAGAAATTGGTGATATTGTCGATACAGCTATGGAGTTTGGTGTAAATGGAATTATTGCCACGAATACCACAGTTTTGAGAGAGGGGCTAACCAGCACTTTTAAAAACAAAAGAGGCGGCCTTTCAGGGAGGCCGTTGGTTCAAAAGTCCTTAGATACAATTCGGACTGTATATAAAATTTCTAAAGGTACGCTGCCTATCATTGGTGTGGGTGGAGTGTTTAACGCTGAAGATGTTGTTAGAAAAATGCAAGTAGGAGCATCGCTTGTTCAGGTTTATACAGGTTTGGTTTATGAAGGTCCGGGGATGATTAAAACCATTAATAAAGACCTTGTGGTCTATATAGAAAGAGAGGGTTTGGATAACATTAGCGAGATGGTTGGAACGGCCATCTAAAAGACTACCTCTTGACACAACTAAGGGTCGTTGTGTAGAATGGCACTCGCCGTTAGTAGTTGCTAATATAATATGAAAATTAATCTTAAACCGACTGCCGGATATCTTCTTGTTGAACCCTTGGAGGCTGAAACAAAAACGGCTTCGGGTATTTATCTTCCGGATTCGGCAGGAGAGAAACCCCAAAAGGGAAAAGTATTGGCGATAGGAGCCGATGAGATTACAGATTCGGGAGCTAAGAAAAAATCTCCGGTTAAAGTTGGGGATGTTGTAATATACAAAAAGTGGGGGGGAAGTGAAGTTAAAATCGGCGGGAAAGAATATCTTTTTTCCAAGTTTGAGGACATTCTCGCTGTCGAAACGAACTAACTTGTGGTGAGCAAAGTCGAACCATGGCAAAACAACTAAGATTTTCAGATGACGCAAGACAGTCTCTATTAAAAGGGATTGATATTGTTGCCAAAGCGGTTGTTACCACCCTGGGGCCGAAGGGAAGAAATATTGCCTTAGACAAAAAGTGGGGTGCTCCAAGCATCGTTCATGACGGCGTTTCTGTCGCCAAAGAGATTGATTTACCCGACCCTTTTGAAAATATGGGAGCCCAGCTTGTAAAAGAGGCGGCTTCAAAAACCAATGATGTTGCCGGTGACGGGACGACAACGGCAACTCTTCTTGCTCAGGTTATGACTCAAATCGGAATGAAAAATATTACGGCGGGAGCAAATCCGATGGTAGTCAAAAAAGGTATCGAAAAGGCAGTTGCGGCAGTGATTGATGAACTTAAAAAAACCGCGAAACCTATTAAAAACAAAGAGGGAATCACTCAGGTGGCCACAATTTCTGCCGGAGACGAAGAAATTGGCGCCAAGATCGCGGAAGCTTTGGATAAGGTAGGAAGAGACGGGGTAGTGACAGTTGAAGAGGGAAAGGGGCTAACGATAGACATTGAATACAAGGAAGGAATGGAGTTTGACAGGGGCTATGTCTCGCCTTATTTTGTTACGAACCCGGAAAGAATGGAAGCGGAAATTGAGAATGCCTATCTTCTTTTAACGGACAAAAAAATTACCGCAATACAAGACCTTCTTCCTTTTTTGGAAAAATTTGTAAAGGTTTCTAAAAACTTGGTCATTGTCGCCGATGAGATCGAAGGCGAGGCTTTGGCAACCTTGGTTGTCAATAAGCTCCGCGGAACTTTTAATATTTTGGCGATTAAGGCTCCGGGATTTGGAGACAGACGCAAGGAAATGCTCGATGACCTGGCGGTTTTAACGGGGGGAACGGTAATCTCCGAGGACACCGGAAAGACTTTTGAATCAATCGAAATGACCGATTTGGGTCAGGCCGATAAAGTTTGGGCGGATAAAGATAACGCAAGGATAATTGGAGGAAAAGGAGAGAAAAAAGCGATTAATTCCAGAATAACTCTTCTTAAGAGGCAAATAACTGAAACCGATTCCGATTTTGATAAAGAGAAATTGGAAGAGAGACTGGCAAAGCTCGCAGGCGGTGTGGCTCAAATTAATGTTGGGGCGGCTACGGAAATTGAGCTTAACGAGAAAAAAGAAAGAGTAAATGACGCGGTGGGGGCAACGAAGGCAGCAATTGAAGAGGGAACATTACCCGGTGGCGGTGTCGCCCTTCTTAAAGCCAGAGAAGCACTTAAAACAATAAGGATTGATGCCGGCGGAGACGAAAAAGTAGGAATTGATATAGTCTGGTCTGCGCTCGAGCAGCCAATCAGATGGTTAGCTAAAAACTCAGGAGAAGATGATGGATACGTCTTAAAGAAAATTGAAGAAGTGAAAAACAGTGATTATGGTTTTAACGCTTTAACGGGTGAATTTGGATCAATGACCAGTTTTGGGATTTTGGATCCTTTGAAAGTTACGCGATCGGCGCTGCAAAACGCGGCCTCGGTGGCGATGATGGTTTTAACAACTGAAGGACTAATAACAGAATTGGAAAAGCCTGAAAACAAACCCCAGACTTCACCGGGAATGGGTGGAATGGATTACTAAACGGAAGGAAACTCTTCGCGGATTTTTTCAGCCAGAAGTATTTTCATCAGAGATTGGTAGGGGACATCGCGTTTATTGGCCATAATCTTTAGATCTTCAACCAAAGACAGGGGTAAGCGGACCGTTACGGGCTTGGTAGACGGTTTTAGTTTCGAAAAGTCTAATTTAACAGGTTTGAAAATGTGTAAATAGTCAGTTAAATCATGCGTTGCCCAAAAATCCCTTTCCTCGTCCTCGTTTTTGAACTTTGGAATTGTTGGCAAGCTTTTTTTACCTGTTTTGATAGCTTTTTTCATATAATTTCCTTTCTTTTCGGCTTTGGTTCCTTACCGAAATTACCCTAATTTTGTTCTTTCTGATTATAAAAGTGACGTGTAATTTTCTTCCTTTTTTTGTAATTCCAAGAGCTTTATACCTTCTTTCTGTTTGGGAATGTTTGATGTCCTTTAGGGTAACCAACGGTCTTTCGAAAAATATCTCTTCACATTCGTTTGGCTCTACCCCGTGCTTTATCTTATTCTTTTCGATGTTTGCCCAATCCCAATCAAACCCATCCATGACATTGTACATAATGATACAATACATTTGACTCTTTGTCAAGGGTGAGAATTGTTTGAATTTACCTGGGAAGCACGGAATATGGATTTATGGGAATTCCGTTTTCCCTAATTTCTAAATGCAAATGGTCGCCAAAAGAACGTCCGGTTGCACCCATTTCTCCCAACTTTGTTAGGGTGGTAACTTCTTCTCCTTCATTTACTTCTATTTTAGAGAGGTGGGCATAAAGGGAAGTGAGCTTGTTTCCGTGATTTACCAGAACAGCATTTCCGTATGCGTATTTTGAATACGATATGGCCTCAACTTTTCCCGATTTTATGGATTTTATTTCATCTCCCGTAACTCCGTCCAGATCCAATCCAGGATGGAAGAAAGAATAACCCTGAGTTATTCGAACCTCTTTAACGGGATATTGAACATCTCTTATGGTTGTAATCGGAGTTTCGGTTTCCCTGATGATTGTCTCCTCGGCCTCAACGCTTGGCGGAATATTGGGTATAAACTGTGTCGCCATAATCACTAAGGCCATATTTGCACCAAAAACCCTTTTAATGTTTTTGTGCTCGAATACGTGCCTAAAAAAGCGGGACAGCTTGTTTCCGCTGCGGGTTTTTTTAATGTCGTCAAGCTTTGGAAAAAGCGGCAAATCCAAGTCAGCCCCCCGCCTTTTTACCAGATGTAAATGAAGACGATATTTGGGTAGATTTAATGATAGTTGTATCATGAAAAATCCCGCACGAATGCGAGATGAGTCGCAATTCTACACCATGAAGTCTTCAAAAGTCAAGGGACGTACAGTTTTTTGCAAAAACCTACGTCCCGCCGACCCCGTGGTGATAATTTGGCATGAGCCGTAATTGTTACTGGGGTCAAGTTTTGTGGAGTTAGAGACCAGGATGGGAGTCGAACCCATTTAAGCGGTTTTGTCTGGCAGAGCCAGATCCTGCTCTGCAGGACAGACATATCTTTCTTGGAGACCCGTGAGGGAATCGAACCCTCGTACACGGTTTTGCAGACCGTTGCATGACCACTCTGCTAACGGGTCAGTTTTTGTATTTTATCATTTTGTCAGGCTTTTCTCCAGGTGTGATAAAAGTTCTTTTTTAACAGCATGCATTTTTAGCTGTTTTTCTCTCTTGGTAGCGTCAGCTTTTGATTGATAGGCTTCGTAATATGCCAACCGCCATGGTTTATAAGGTTCTGTCGAACGAACTTTTCCCAGGTTATGCTTCTTAAGACGATTTTTCAGATCGTTTGTAAATCCAACGTAAATATCGAAATTTTTTAAGCTTTGGAGAATGTAAACGTAGAACATAAATGGTTTTGTCCTGCAGAGCAGGATCCCGCTCCGCGGGACAGACCGATCTTTGGCCGTTCAAGCACCTGGTCGTAAGCCAATTTTAACCTTTTTGATCCTTAAATACAAACCCTATCGGTGTTGTGTCAACGCCTTGTTTTCTAGCTTCATCTCGTGCTAAACTTCTTACACAATGAAAAGGCTTGAGAAAGTTATCTTTGCTTTTGTGGGGGTGTTGTTTGTGATTGGGCTGACTTTTTTTCTGGTGGGGTATTTCAAACCTAAAAAAGCGGGAATATTGATAGAAACAACCCCTACGGCTTCGGTTTATATCGACGGGGTTCAGGTTGGCCGTACTCCTTATGAAATGACAAAAACCCCTTCCGAGGTTGTGGTTAAACTTATTCCCGAATCTTTGGGTAAACCCCTGGTTCCGTATGAAACTAAAGTTAACCTTGGGACCGGAATAAAAACGATAATCAAAAGGGAGTTCGGAGAAAGCGATGAAACTTCGGCAGGTGAGGTCATATCTTTTGAAAAAGTAGGAGTAAAGGAAACGAGTTTGGCGGTTATTTCCGTTCCCGATTCCGCGCAAGTTTCCATAGACGGTCAAATTAGGGGATTTGCTCCAATCAAGATTACGGATATAAGTGCAGGTGAACATCAAGTTGCGGTGTCGGCCGAAAGGTTTAAAGAAAGAACTTTTACCGTAAAGACGATAACGGGATACAAACTAACTGCGATCGTAAAACTTGCTGTGAATTCAGATTTACCCAAAGAAGAAACCCGGGACGAACAACCAAAAGAGCCTGAAAAGACGTACCAAGTTGAAATTCTTGCCACACCAAACGGTTTCTTGAGAGTAAGGTCGGAGCCGAGCACAACAGCGGACGAGCTTGTAAAAGTTAAATCGGGAGAAAAATTCAAATACATCGAAGAAGACAGTAAAACCGGTTGGTTTAAGATTGAATATGAAGAAGGAAAGGAAGGTTGGGTTTCGGGGGAGTTTGTAAAAAAAATCCTTATCTGAGTTTAAAGCCAAGGCCTTGGAATATTTAAGGTTGGTCGAAACAAAAGACGAACCGATACTTATTACTCATCTGGGAGAGCCTGTTGTTAAAATTGCTCCATATAGGAAAGAAAAGACATTTCCCTTGAAGGCGCTATTGGGAAGTGTTATTAAATATGAAGATCCAACAGAACCCGTCGGGTTGGAGGATTGGGAGGCTCTTAAGTGATACTCTTAGATACTCATGTTCTTGTCTGGTGGCTATCAAACCCTAAAAAGCTTTCTTCAGACAAAAAAATCAGAACCTACTCTCATGTTCAAACAATTTGGTAAGCGCTAATTTTTCAATTTTAAATTCCAATTGTCGAGACGCCGCCGTAAAAAATCCAGATGATGAGTGTTGTCCAGACGACAATTGTGATGATTAAGGCTTTGTCGGTCAGGAGTACTTTTTCGGGAGCTTCGCTTCTGCCCTCAAAAATGAGATATTCGTAGCGCATGATCCCGAAAATTACGATCGGGATTGTAACCATCAGAAGCTTGTTGATGGTGGTTGTTCGGGAAAGTTCAGCCAAAAAAAGCCATACGGGAAGAGAAGCTTTGGGGGATTCGAAGAAGGTAAAAAGAGCCCAACTCATCCAGGCAGCATTTCCAAACATGGTCACGTATGAATTTAGAAGTTCTTTTTTATAACGCTTGAGGCTTTTCCTGGTGACTGCTTCCGTGTCCCTGACCATATTAAACTCTGCTCTCCTTTTACCCGAAGCCAAGAAAAGAGCCACCGAGATGACACAAAGCAAAAACCAGACGGAGAGATGGGCGTTGATGACGAAAGCTCCGGCATAAACCCGGATAATAAAACCTGTCGCGATAATTAAGATGTCCAAGATGGGGATATTTTTAAGCCCGATACTGTAAAGAACCTGGATTCCCAAGTAGGCAAGCATAGTGTAATAAAAAAGCGGATTTAAACCTGCGGCCAGCAGCAGTGCCAGTACGGCAAGCCCCAAACCTTCAATAACGGCAAATGTTACAGGCAGTCTTCCCGAGGCGACGGGTCTAAATTTTTTGATGGGGTGAAGGCGGTCGGATTTGGCGTCAAACACGTCGTTTACAATATATGTGGCCGAGGTTGCAAAATTGAAGGCGATAAAAGCCAGAAGGACTTTCATAAAAAAAAGTGACTCAAAAAGGTCTCCCGTAAATACCAAAGCCGCAAAGAGAGCAAAGTTTTTAATCCAATGTACGGGTCTGGCTGCCTGCACGGCGGCTATGAAGAAGGAGAAGTTGGCTATTTCTTTTGGTTTGTTGTCTTTGGCCGATAAGTGATCCATAATAACAATGCTCCGATTGCCAGGGTTGCTCCGACCATTGTATACAACTTAAAGGAGGTGTTCAAATAAAGAGCAAGAATTCCCAGAACAAGAGTAATTAACCAGTAAAAGACAGCCACCTTTCTTTTTCCCCAACCAATATCCAAAAGCCGATGGTGAAGATGCCCTCTGTCACCCCAAACCGGAGATTTCCCTGATAGAATACGCCGCAGAATTACGTATCCGGTGTCAATTAGGGGAACTCCCAACACCACCATTAAAATTCCGACTTTTGTCGTCGACAGAATTGACAGTACTGCTAGAAAGTACCCCGCTAAAGTTGACCCGGCGTATCCCGGCATTATTTTCTGCGGGTAAAAATTCCAGGGTAAAAAACCGAGGTATGCTCCCGCAAGAATTGATGCCAAAATAACAACCGGCCACTGGGTGATATCTGCGGAGAATTTTAGGGACAGAGCGGCAATGGCTGTCGCCGAAACAACAACGACTCCCGGAAGCTGTCCGTCTACTCCTTTAGCCCCCATATTAAGCATGTTCATAATAAAAACGATCCAACCCAAGGCGAAAATATCAGCCAAAATCCAAATACTTCGCTCTTTGTCCCAAAGAGAAAAGGAAATTTGCGGGTGGGATAGGTCAATAATTCCTCCTCCGGGGCGGGAAATAAAAGCAATTCCGATACCGGCCGCAATTGGCGCCGCCGCCGCCAGAAAACCAAAAGAGAGTCTTAAATAAGGATTTAAGTCGTATTTATCGTCCAGTATTCCGATTAAGGTAAGCAAAACCGCACCAAACATAATTCCGAGCAAATGTTTGTCTGCGGGTAGAAAAATAAAAGAGGTAACGATAATGGCAATGAAAGTTGCCAATCCTCCACCGCGGGGGACGGGGTAGGTATGGATTACTTTAGCGTGCCGGTGTTTTTTAGGATCGTCGATGATGTTTATTTTTTTGGCAAGTTTAATTACCAGAGGTGTAGCCAAAAAGGCAATTAAGGCCGCTATGGCACCCGGTAAAAGAGCTAAACTAAAAAATAGAGGCATCGTTGTTTAAAAACTGCCGACGAGAAAGATAATTTTATATGTTGTTACTATTGCAAAGAAAGATGCGATTAAAGCGGCGGTTGCCAGGACTTTTTTTAAAAATTCCTCTCTGATAATTTTTATCAGGATAAAGTTAACGGTGAGAATCAAAAGCGACACCGCGCCGGGTATAACCAGACCCAAGGAAGAAGATATTTGTTCTTCTCCGACAGGGAGGCCGTAGTAAAGGGGAATTTGCGGAGGAAGAAACGATTGAGCAGCAAATGCAAACAGTATTGAAAGAACGCCGATCGAAAAAGAAATGATAAAGGTCTTTTTTAAGGGTGTGGTCATTGTTATTCCCGATATGTTCTAAGCAGGCTCCAAACGTCGGCGCCTTCTATATTATTGATTAAGATATACTTTTGCCTTAAAAGAGGGGTAATTTCCGGGAAGGCAGGTGCTTCCGGGGTAATAATTATAAATTTTGCCGGATTTTGCGAGAGCGCAAGCGCCGTCTCGTTTTTGCTTGAAAAATCGTTAATGTGATATTCCGCAACGTATTTTATGGGGGGGAGCCTTCTCGAAAGGGCATAAATGACCGGAGAATCCGGGCTCCATACAAACACCTTATCATCCGGCCTGCTTGATATTTGCAGAAAATCTGCAATTTTATAGTTTCTGTTTGTACTTGGGCTGAATTTGGCAAAATACTCCTCTTTATTTATTTTTTTAGTTGCGAATTGAGAAAAGCGGGTATAGTAGGAAGCCGTTGGGTAAATCCAGAATTTGTAGTATATAGGCACAACGAAAAATATTAATAAAGGAATTATGACCAGAGACTGTTCGTAGGTCTTTTGGGTGAAAAGAACGGCAAGAAGCAAAGATACGGGCGCCAGGGACTGGATTAAATAGTGGGGGTAC
This sequence comes from uncultured Gammaproteobacteria bacterium, assembly GCA_964366385.1. Lineage (GTDB taxonomy): Bacteria > Patescibacteriota > Microgenomatia > UBA8517 > UBA8517 > CAYITS01. The sequence continues at coordinate 4,183 of CAYITS010000001.1, read as the reverse complement.
GGCCTTTCGGAAAGAGTCACGGCAAAAAGGGTGAAGAGCAGCCAAACTGTTAAAAAAATAAACTGCCGGGAGAGTTTTTTTCGAAGCAGAAACACAATTGCCGATCCCAAAAACACAACGCCGGCTCTAATCAAAAAAGCCGCATTTTTTACCAGGAAAGGTCCCTGTTTAATTTCCTGGCCCTTCCAGCTTGAAAGATAACCCAAGTTTTGCAGGAAGGCGGCAATAAGATATTCTTTAAACGCTCCTTGGAATTTAAACCAGATAAAAGTTAGAAGAATAGGCAGAATAAACCCAAGTCCGAGGGCAGCTGTATTTTTAGCAATTTTTTTGAAATCTTCTTTTTTAACCAAGCCGGTTATCACCCAGAAGACGATTATTACCGGAAGGTCAAAGACGGCCGGGATTTTAAAAAGAGCGGCGACGGAAAAGAGAAGCCCGGCCAGAAATATCTTTTTAAAGGTAAGTTTTTTGTTAAATAGAATCAAAAAGGCGGCCATAACCGGACCTATCAGGAAATTCTCCGCGTTAGCCATATTTCCTTCCAAGAGAGGAATGGTTGTCAGAAGCGCAAAAATGGCGGTGGCAATCTGTTGAAGTTTCATTTTGGGCGAAGCCCCGCTTAGCGGGGGAAAGAGTTTTTTAGCCAGGTGCCAAAAAAGAATAATAGTTGCCAAAGACCAAAAGGCAAGAATTGCCCTAAACCAAAAAACATTTCCGGCAGCGGCAGCAGTTAAGTATAAAAGCGGGGGTTTATTATCGTATAAACCTGAATATAGAGGAACTCCCTGTTTTATTCCCTCACCCAAGGTTAGGTAAATCATCTCATCTCCATAGTAAAAAGGTTCGAAGAATGAGGGGATTCTTAAAATAAAGACCAAGAGAAGAATAAGCAAAAGCCAGTTGGGAATATGGCATTTTTTCAGAAATCTTTTCATCCTAAATTAGTGTATCATATGAATGTGCAAAAAGTTTTGGTGACCGGCGGGGCGGGGTTCATTGGTTCACACCTTTGCAAGAAGCTCCTGGGTGCCGGATACTTGGTGATTTGCGTCGACAATTTGATCACCGGAAGCAAAAAGAATATTCAAGAATTTCTTGGTAACCTTAATTTTGAATTTATAGAAGCCGATGTAACCAATTCCATTATCCATTATCCATTAGTCATTAGCCATATTTTTCATCTTGCTTCACCCGCTTCACCGGCTGATTTTCAGGGGATACCTGAGGAAATTTTGTTGGTTAACTCGATAGGGACTTTGAATATTTTAAATCTTGCAAAAGATACAAATGCAAAAGTTTTAATTGCTTCTACGTCAGAAGTGTATGGAGATCCCCTGGAGCATCCTCAAAAAGAAACATATTGGGGGAATGCGAATTCATTTGGACCGCGCGCTTGCTACGATGAGTCGAAGCGCTTTTCGGAAGCGGCCTCGTATGTGTTTATTCATAAATACGGTCTTGACGCAAGAGTAGTCAGAATTTTTAATACCTACGGCCCCAAGATGCAGAAAGATGACGGCAGGGTGGTTTCCAATTTTATTAATCAGGCAATTGGGGGAAAAAATTTAACAATCTACGGGGATGGAAAACAGACGAGATCCTTCTGTTATGTATCCGACATGGTTGAGTGGATATATAAAGCAATGTTTAGTAAAAAAACAAAAGGAGAAATCTTTAATCTTGGAAATCCGGAAGAGTATACCGTGCTTGAACTCGCTGAAAAAATTAAGGAAATAACAGGTGCAAAGTCGAAACTTGTCTTTGAGCCTCTTCCTCAAGATGATCCCATGCAAAGGCAGCCGGACATATCAAAAGCAAAAGAGGTTTTGGGTTGGGAACCTAAAGTAAAAATTGAAGACGGGCTTAAAAAGACAATTGAATACTACAAAAACAATTAAAAATTTGAAATTTCAAATTTAAAATTAGACTCAGACTTTCTCCGTAACTTTGTACTGGATATATTTCCCCAACATCAATCTTGTATGGGCATCAATTCCCGGAAGAGCCGAGAAGAAAAACCCGGCGACAGGCATTAAGATAAATTCAAGGGGAGCAATAATTGATCTCCAGGCAGGGATTCCTTTTGGCCTTTTTGGTTTATAGAAACTGTCGATAATTATCATAACAAGAAGGAATAAAAGTGCGACTGTCAATACATATGAGGAAAGTTTGGGAACTGTGTAGCCTAGGGTTGTTCTGCCGAAGGCGGGATTGAGAAGAGTGGGAATGGTAAGACCAAGGGTGATGACAAACCAGTTTACCGGCCAGAGGAAGTGAGACCAAAAAACATAAATCAACCTCATTGTTTTATTCCAAAAAGGAACCCCGGGCGTAAGAAAATAGTTCTTTATTATCCAGGGATCGTCCGAGACTCCCCAAGCCCAGCGTTTAAACTGTTCGTATTGACTTTTTAGGGTTTTGAAAAAAGTTGTAGATTCCGCGGCATCGGCATATAAAGGAAGATAAATCGGCTCGACTTCGACAAGACCCCGCTTTTTATAAAAAGCCTTAAAAAATATTCCCCAATCTTCGGGAATCTTGTCCGGGTCCCAATATCCGACATCGTCTAAAAGCTTGAAAGATAAGGAGTAATTTTGGGCGTTGATTAGTCTATCGCGTCTTGAAAGCTGGGAGAGGTTAAAGATAGATACAAATGTGTTGGGAACCCTGGTTAGGGCGGGAAGCCTCCAGATATTATTGTTTGGCATTACCGCCGGCTGCCAGAACATTAAGTGTCTTTGGGGGTTGTCCAGAAAATTGTAGGTCAGGCAGGAGAAATGTTTGGGGTGGAATTTATGGTCTGCATCGCAACTCGTAACCGTCATGTAGTTGATGTTCATTTTCTCTTTATCGATTAGTTTTCCTTTTACTTCAAGTGCGGCATAGCGTTCGTTTGACGCCTTTCCCGCAACTTCTCCGGAGGCAAGTTTGTGGACGGTTATAAAGAATTTGCCGAATGTCTTTTCAAATTTAACGTTCAGCATTTTCCATTTTTCATTTCTGTCTTGAAGCTCTTCCCTTTCCTCCATGGCCAAAACTACCGTAATTTGCTTTTTGGGGAGGTCTTGTGCGGTAAGAGAGGAAATTGTTCTTTCTAAAATATGCAGAGGTTCTTTGAAGGTGGGAATTATTATTATATGGCGGACCTTTTTCCAGTCGGGGAAGCTTTTAATATCCTCGAGCCAATTATATTGCATAGAAGCCTGGACTCTTATATGTGAGACAGTTGCCGATACGGCAATTTGTATGGATTGATAAAACCAGTAAATATTAAAAAGGAGAACAAAGTAAGCAGCCGCGTTTGGCATTACAAAAATTCCCCAGTAGGGAAATAGGATGATATTCCAGGAGGTAAATCCGGGCAGAATTTCCAATAGTCTTTGAACCTGCCGGTCGTGTCTGATTATCCAATCTCTCATATATATCTAAAACTGATACTAATTATCAGGCGGTGTTTCATCTCCAAAATATACAGTCCACCCAAAGAGATTTTTTATAACTTCTCTAGCAATTAAGTTGGCTTCATTTTCTGTCGGACTTTTTGCGTGTATCTGACTAGGAATTATTGAAGAACCAATTAACAGTTCTTTTCCCTTCATATGGTTGACATGTTCAACAGCTTCGTGTGCGGCGAAAGCTGCCGTAGCTACTTCTATGGGAATATCACTTCCTTTAAAAGCGTCTTTAGATTTTTCAGCACTCACAAGTATTTTTCCCGGCTTACCTTTTTTTTCTGGATCAAAATTGTAGCATGACTCTATTTCTTCTCCGTCGGGTAAGACTACTGCTCCTTGAGAAATAGAGATTATCTCTGGCGGTTGTCCCGCAAAATCCATCTTTTTAAAGACTTCTGTAACCGCATCAACCACAGCCTTTTTTGTCTCATTGGAAACAACGCCAATTTCTCTACAATTAACCGTTTCGGGTGATATGGGACTTACAGCATCTTTTGCGTCCATAACTATATTTTACTTCAATCGGGGGAAAAGCGGTTTACCGGATTTTATCTTTGGTTCTGCGTATTGCTTTTCGATTTGCTCTGCCGTTTCGGGCAGGAAGGGTTTAAGGTTAAAAGCAATCTTTTGGATTTCCAAGACGATTGGTTTCAAGATTTGGTAAAGCTCGTCGCCTTCTTTTTCCCAAGGTTTTTTAATGTTAATTTCTTGGTCAAGTTCAGAGA